>JAURZO010000084.1 GCA_030653405.1 Zwartia sp.
ACGCCAAACGACATCATAAAAGACCAAGGTTCGCGCGCCATGGTGGCCCAAATCACTGAGACCATCACAATCGCGGCCCCCGCGAGCAACACAAACCGGGTGCCGTAGCGCGCGACCAACATGCCGGCCACGGGCATCCCTATACCGTAGAAAAGCATTCCCACCGCGACGATACTGGCCAGCAAGGTGCGGCTAAAGCCGAGATCCTCAGCCATCGGAATAAAGAAGGGGCCGATCCCCATCCGCATCCCCACCGTGAGCAAGGTCACAAAGGTCGCCGCCGCAACGATGTTCCAACCGAAATACCACTTCCCTTGTCCTGCCTTGGCCTGCCTCAAGCTCGTCCCCTCTTTAAATTCGTTGTTTTGATTGTTGTTATTAGTCATTGGCGATTTGTAATGCAATATTCATCATTGCTTACTCATATTAGCAATTAGTTACTGACCGCTTTGTGTCGTCATCTTGTCCGGAGCACGCAGGTTCACATCCCCACACTGCTGCGCCACACGCACCTGCATGGGTCGCAGCGTCTCGACGGTCTCAGGCAGCGCCACTTCCTTGCCCCACATTCTCTCCCACAACCACGGCAAGGCAGTCGCGAGATTCGGGCGCTGACCGGCTGGTCTCGAGACGATATCCCAACCTTGCCTGGAGCTAGAACCTGCGCTTGTAATGGCATTCGCATCTGTATTGGTACTGGCACCGGTACTGGCACCGACTTCTACTTTGGCAACCGGCTGATTACCCAGATCAAAACGAAAGAAGTAATACGGCTCTTGGCCCATGCGCAAATCTGTCACAAACAAATGGCCATCTTTTTGATCCAAACTGTAAAACCCGTGACTGAAGTGCGCGATCGCCGCCACGCCAGGGTTGGACGCGAAGGTCTGTGCCAAATAACCGCAGCGCGGATACTGCCGCCAGACGATAGTGGGCGCACCATCTTTAGATGACGGATCCAACAGCGAACGAAAACCTTCGTAATAATAGTCAGGCGTCATGGCGACCAATCGCCACAACACGGAATTAAATGCAGTTGGGTTCACGAGCAGGCGCTCTGCCTGGATGCCGGAAGCTTTGAGTGACGCTTGCGCGTCATGGGTGACGTAACTCTGCGCGGCCACGCCCCAGCCGAGGTACAGAGTACTCAAGGCTAAACCAACATAGTTCCATTTGAGGCCTCGCCAGGACTTAAAAGTCAGAGCAACCACCAGACCAATGAGTAATGGCACGGTGTAGAGCGGATCGATAATAAATATACTGCCGATGCCATACGGATGTTCGGTAAACGGGATCAACAGACGCGTGCCGTACACCGTCATGACATCGAGCAAGGGATGGGTAAAAAACGCGAGCCACAACGCTAACGTCCATCGTCGCCAAAGCTCTGGCTCTCTGAAAATCCGTGACACCCCCCAGCCAAACAGCGGCGCAAGCAAAGTCAAATACAACAACGAATGACTCTCTGCCCGATGACGCACCATGTTGAGGATCGCATCACCATGATTGATGAAGGCATCCAGGTCCGGGATGGTCCCGACCACACCACCGACGAGTGCGGCTTTCCAGATGGCGGTACGCCGCCCCATCACGGCAACGGTCACGGCAGCGCCGAGCGTAATCTGACTGAGTGAATCCATTAGTTCTTTTGCTCATGAGACGGAAAAGGCGCATGACGTCGCCACATCAACAACACCAACATCAACGCACACACAGAGCTAAACACATAGAGCATGTTGACGCCGCCTGCACGCATCAGCGCACCCGCCACCATGGGTCCGATCGTCGCCCCCACGCCGTAAGTCATCAGCACGACGGCTGCGAGTCCGACGCGTTTTTCGGGGCTGACGCGGTCATTGGCCAGGCCAGAGGCCAGTGCGTAAAAGGTGAACTGAATGATGCCGAAGCCCGCTGCGAAAATCAGCATGGTCCAATAGGGCCAGTCGATCCAGCCCCACATCAGCAAGGCGATGCAGGTAAAGACGATGGCGTTGTTACGGATCAGCTTTGCACGATCGACGCGATCAGAGAGCCAACCCATGGGCCACTGCGCCACCAGGCCGGCGATCACACTTGTCGCGGTATAGAGCGCAATCTGCGCCGTGCTCAAGCCCTGTCCGACCGCGAATACGGCGGCCAAACCATAAAAAGAAGCGGAGATATTGCCCGCCAAAAATACGGTAAACATCGCTTGCGGCGCAATTTTGAAGAAATACGGAAAATCAATCGGTGCGGGTAATTGCGGGATCGGTAATTTACGCTGCGTCAGCACGATCGGCAGCAGGCTCAACGCCTGACAAAAGGCGACAAAGATCAGCGGACGCAAGTCAAGCGTGGGATACAGCGTAATCGCCAACTGTCCGAGTGCGGTTCCTGAGCCGGACATCACCATATAGACCGACATCACCCGGCCACGATGGCTGTTTTCCGTCTGCTCATTGAGCCAGCTTTCGATCACAATATATTGGATCGACATCGCCACGCCCACGATCAGTCTCAACCCGATCCAGACGGGGACGGAGTCGAACAAACTCTGCGCCAGCACGGAACAAATCGACAACACCGCAGCGGCCGCACAGGCACGAATATGTCCAACGCGAATAATCAGCCGGTGACCGACACGGGCACCGAACACGAGACCCAGGTAATACGCCGAAATCATCGTGCCGATCCAAAAGGCACTGACCGAATCGGCCGATAGTTTCAACGCGATATAAGTGTTAAACAGCCCCGTGCTTGCCAGCATCAACAGAGTGGCAAGATACAGCGAGGGGAAAGAACCGAGGGTTGAGATCATCTGAATGTGAAAACATCCCGCTCACAAAGGACAGAGATCCTCAGCGGGCGGGATGGAAAGTGCAACAGCAAAAACTAAAGCTTAGATCGCCTTGAGCATAGAGGCCGCATCACTTACCTCGTACTTGCCGGGGCCTTCAACGTGCAGGACTTTGACCACGCCGTCATCGATATAGGCCGCGTAGCGCTGTGAGCGTGTGCCCATGCCGCGTGCGTTCAGGTCGAGTTCGAGACCGAGTGCGCGTGTCCACTCGGCGGAACCGTCACCCATCATGCGGACTTTGCCGCCGGCGTGCTGCTCACGACCCCAAGCGCCCATCACGAAGGCGTCATTGACCGCGACGCACCAGACTTCGTCGACGCCTTTGGCTTTGATCGCGTCAAAGTGCTCAACATAACTCGGCACGTGCTTGGCCGAGCACGTTGGTGTAAATGCGCCTGGCAAGGCGAACATCAAGATTTTTTTACCTTTGACCAGGTCAGAGACCTTGAAGGCATTGGGGCCAACGGTGCAGCCTGCTGTTTCTGTTTCGATGAATTCTGTAAGGGTGGCATCGGGAACCCGATCGCCGACTTTGATCGTCATGTGCGCTCTCCTGAGGCTTCACGGGCAGCGACGGCTGCCACACTTGAGCCTAGCGTGAGCTCTATCATATGCTAGGAGCTCGCCAAGTGCGAGAGTAAATCTCAGGTAAACCCTGAGGGATTGTGACAATCACCATGAGAGTGTCATGGTGATTGCTCAAGCTGAGGGCGCGTGATTGACTCGGCAGCGCGACTTCGCAGTACGACTTCGCAGAGCGATCCCGCTTGACGACGACTTCTTAGCGTCTTCTACTTCTTTGAGTCTTCTCTGACGCGATACACCAAGACGGCGGTATGGGTGAGTGCCAACACCTTGGTCGTGACGCTACCGAGCAGCAAGCGCGACAAGCCACTACGACCGTGACTACCGATAAAAATCATGTCGCAGCCATAGTCCACTGCGGCCTGCACGATCCCGTCGGCGATATTGAAGTTGGACACGGCATGCGCGCTGGCTTTAACGCCCGCTGTTTCAGCGCGATCAACCACACCCTTGAGATACTTTTGAGCCTGCTCGGCATTGGCTTTGTCGTAATCCTCGTCGGTGATGGCGTAGGCCGCCGACATTCCGTCAAAACCCATGGTGGCCGCAAAAGGCTGCGACACGTGGAGTGCCACAATCTCTGCACCTGTTGAGCGTGCATAGGAAATGCCTGCATTGGCGGACTGGGCCGACAAGGCTGAGCCATCGGTAGGAATCAAAATCTTTTTGAACATCATGGCGGAATCTCCGAGAAGGATGATGTAACTGCAGAATGACGTGACAGCTTAAACCGCATACTAGACGCTAACAACTGGATGACTCTAGTGCCTTTTTAACGTAACTTGATGCAGATCAATCTTATAAATCATGTCGCTGTGGTTGGACATTTACCGCTTGGGCATGTACCGCTTGGGCATGTACCGCTTTCATGTACCGCTTTCATGTACCGCTTGAGCATGCGCCTCTAGGCACATGCCTTCAGGCTCGAACACGCGCCACAGCGCATCAACCACCAGTCGCCGCGCGATACAAGACCGTGCAGCGGGTACCCGAGCGGCAATACGCCAAAATCGGCTTAGGCAGCGTGGCGAGCAGCTCGCTAAAGCGCTCAACATCCTGAGAGGTCATCGCACCACTTACAACGGGTTGGTATTCGACCGCAAGGCCGGCGGCATGCGCCGCGGCAGAGACCTCGGCAGCGGTCGGCTGATCGGCACCCGCCTCGTAGTCGGGGCGATTGATGATGACGCTCTTGAAACCCGCAGCCGCGACCGCAGCCATATCGCTAGGCTGCAACTGAGGCGCCACGGCAAAATCCGAATTCAATGCGTTGATAGGCGTAGACACTGCAATCTCCTGAATTTTAAACAATACATCCTACACCTTAGTATACGCAGCGAAAGCCGATGTAGACCACATACACATCGTCAGGCTTGTACTGCATACCCTCTACGCGCATTTGTGACGGTCCGTACCACCAGGAGCCGCCGGCCGTCAGATGCGCGGCACCCTGACTGTCTATCAACCACTCCCAGGCGTTCGCGCCCATGTCATACAGGCCATTGACCCCTGCCCGCGTGCGACCCACCGGCGCGTGGCGCTCCCAGCCATCAGAAGCGCCTTTGACGTTGGCACCCTCACCCGTGTCTCCCGTCGGATAGGGATAGGTTTTGCCTTTAACAAATGGTGCGGGTGGATTGGCACGCTGTTCCGTGTAGGCTGCACGTTGCCATTGAGCCTTGGTGGGCAGGTCACCGCCCGCATCCTGACAAAACGCGCGGGCTTCTGCCCATTTGATGTGGACAGCCGGCTCATCAGGCTGACCGGGGGCACCGAAGGGCGCGCGCCAATTCCAGCCCTTGCGCTTTTGCCATCCCATCACGTACTCAAACCCGCCGCCGCTGCGCTCCGCCTCGGTTTGGATGCCCTTTCGTGAGGCGTACTCGTTAAACCGTCCGATGCTGACCTCGGTCAGGTCGATTTTAAAATCCCCCATATCGACTTTCGGCGAAGAGGAGATCGAGGAGGCGGTTTGTGGGGTGGTTTTTTGGGTAGTTTGCGCGGTGGTTTGCGCACCCGCTGCGGCGCACCATGCGACGAGCAACGCACAGCCGGCCGTATTCATCATCTTCAGCTTCACCTGCAAAGGATTTTCAAAGCGCATGTTCCGGATCTCTTGGTCGAAGGGCAAATTTGAGCGATACTCGACTGTAAATCAATAACCTCTGGAGATGAATATGATTTTGGTTGGCCGTTATGTATCACCCTTTGTCCGTCGCGTGGGTGTTGTGTTGCAAACGCTCGGCATCGCCTACGAGCACAAAAGCTTGTCGACCGCCAAAGATGTCGAGGCGATCAAGGCTTTTAATCCGATCGCGAAAGTGCCCGTCCTGGTGCTGGACAACGGCGAACATCTGGTTGAGAGCTCAGCCATTATCGATACTCTGCTCGAAATGAGCCCCGGTCAAACACTGTTGCCTGCCAGCGGTGCAGAGCGCCGTCATATCTTGCAGCATTGCGCGATCATGACGAGCGGTCTGGATAAAGCTATTCAGATTCTGTATGAGCCCTTAAAGCGCCCTTCAGAAAAAGTGCATGTCCCCTTTATCGACGGGCTCGGCGCACAAGTGCGTGCCAGTCTGGTGATGCTTGAGGATCTGGCGGCTAAAAACACCTTCCCAGGTGGCGACAAGGCACGGCTCGACTGCCTGACTGTTGCCGTCGGCTGGTTCTTCCTCAACAAGATGATCCCCAAGGTCGCGGTCGCGGCTGACTTTCCACATCTGGTGGCGTTGTCAGCGCGTTGCGAAGCACTGCCTGCCTTTAAAGCCTGCCAACTCGAGGCTTAAGCCCGTGTTGTTGGTCCCGCCCGCCGTGAAACAAAAAATATTTCATGGCTGGTGGATGGTAGCGGGCTTTATGGCGATCGCGACGGTTGCCTGGTCGTTTGCGCTGTACGGACCCAGTGTGTATTTACACACGATCAGCCAGTCGCATGACTGGTCGATCGGCTTGGTGTCCTCGGCCCTCACCCTCGCCTTTCTTGTGAATGCTTCTGTGCTGGGCTTTGTGGGCAGCGCGATCGCCACCTATGGCCCGCAACGCATCATGGCGCTGGGTGCCGCGGTGATGGCGAGCGGTTTTGCCACGATGGGTTTGATCACTCAGGTCTGGCATGTCTATGCGTGCTTTGCCCTCATGGGGCTGGGTTGGTCATGCCTGTCGACCACCGCGATCACCTCTTCGCTCGCTCCGTGGTTTGATCGACACCAAGGTCGCGCGGTCTCCACCGCCCTGCTGGGTGCCAGCATTGGCGGCATGATTGGCGTACCGATTTTGCTGGCGCTCATCAGTTGGCTCGGCTTCGCTCGCGCAATGCTAGTGGTCGCGCTGGTGGTGTTGGGCACTGTCTGGCCCGTCAGTTTTTTTGTACTGCGACGCCGTCCTCAGGATCTTGGGTTGTATCCGGATGGCGCGACTGCGGCGGAGTCGGCTGGCGTCAAATCCGCAAAAAAATGGACACGCACCGAGGCCCTCAATACCTCGGCACTGCGCACAGTCACGCTCGCCTTTGGTCTGGCGCTGATGGTCCAAATCGGTTTTCTGACGCATCAGGTTTCTTTGTTGTTGCCGGCCATTGGCGCCTCGGCAACGGCGTTATTTGTCACACTCGCGGCCGTACTGGCATTTTTTGGACGCATCCTGCTCGCGCGCTTTGCCGATCATCTCGATGTGCGTGTCATCGCCTGCGGTGTCTTGCTCAATGCGGCTATCAGCCTGAGTCTGGGATTTCTCTTTAGCACGCAAGTCTGGGCCTTGGTGCTGGCAGTGCTGGGCTTTGGTTTGACTGCGGGGAGCATTACCACCCTGCCGCCCTTGATTGTGCGCAGAGAATTCGGGGCCGCGTCGTTTGGCGCGGTGTTCGGGATCACCGCGATGCTGATGCAAATCATGTCGGCCATGGGTCCGGCGTTTTTTGGGGTTTTATATGATTTAAGCGGAGGCTATCAATTGCCACTGGGCTTAGCCGCTGTGCTGAATTTTTTCGCAGCTGCCGTCATCATGCGCGGCCGCAACACACTCACAAAGGAGTCATCATGAGCTGGGCCACCACCAAAGACAATATCCGACTGCATTATGAAGAAGCCGGCACCGGCACCCCGATCGTATTTGTGCACGAATTCGCCGGTGACTGGCGGGCGTGGGAGCCGCAAATGCGACACTTCTCGCGCCGTCATCGCTGCCTCACGTATTCAGCGCGAGGCTACCTCCCCTCGGAGGTTCCCAAAGACGTCAAGGCGTATTCGCAGGAAAACGCCGTCCAAGATATTTTGGCAGTGATGGATGCGGCCAAGATCGATCGTGCCCATATCGTTGGTCTGTCAATGGGCGGCTTTGCCACGCTGCACTTTGGTTTGACCGCACCCGAGCGCGCTCTATCCTTGACCGTGGCAGGTGCCGGTTATGCCGCTGAAAAATCCACCCAAGAACTCATGCGCGCAAAATCACGCGCCACTGCAGAACAGTTTGAAAAAATTGGCGCCAAAGAAATGGCCAAAACCTATGCGCTAGGTGCCACGCGTGTTCAACTACAAAATAAGAGCCCGCGCGGCTGGCAAGAGTTCGCCACACAACTAGGCGAACATGACAGCACTGGGGCTGCCAACACCATGCGTGGCGTGCAGGCCTCGCGGCCTTCGATCTACGATTTTGAAGAGCAGCTCAAAAGGATGCAGGTGCCCACACTCGTCATCAACGGCGACGAGGATGATCAGTGCATCCAGCCTGGTATCTTTTTGAAAAAAACTATTCCTGCTTGCGGCTTGCTCATGCTGCCTAAAACCGGCCACACCATTAACCTCGAAGAGCCGGACTGGTTTAACCTGTTTCTGGCGGACTTTATCGCGACCGTCGAAGCGGGTCGCTGGGACGTCCGTGATCCTCGCTCATTACCGAACCATTGAGTCTACTAACGTGTCAACCATTTTTGTATGAATCATTTTGTGCCTGAACCGAGAATCAGATGAACGCTGAGCAAGATAACAAAAGCACGTTGGAACAGCGCGTTGAGCAGCGCCTGACCGATCTGGAAATCAAAGCCGGGCTGGCCGACGATATGCTCGACCAGCTCAATCAGACTATTTTTCGGCAACAGCAAATGATTGACGCGCTGGCGCGAGAGGTCAATGCGCTGCGCCAACAGCTGCCGCAAGACCGCAACTCAGGTTTACAAAACTTGCGCGATGAGCTGCCGCCTCATTATTGAGGCGGCGATTTCGCCATAATCTGCTTGAACAGCGCACTCTCGATCCAGCCCTCCAGCCAACGACGCGTCGCCTGATAAGGGCTGGCGGCGAACCAGACGGCATCGACGGCTGCAAATTGTCTGACAAATGGAAATATCGCCACATCCGCGAGTGCGGGTGAGTCACCGCCCAGAAAAGGCGATGCACTCAACATTTTCTCCAGCACCTCGATCTGACAGGTCCGCGCCTGCTCGCGATAATACGCCGCCTCAAACTCCGGATACCGCTCAGCATACTTGTAACGATCAAGCCAATGCTTAAACGTCGTATCGTTCACATTGATGAGCGCGTCATGAGAAGGCAACTCCCGCAACCACTGCTGCGGATCGTTTTGCTTTAACGCCCAACGCATGATGTCAAGACTCTGCTCAATCACCTGACCATCTGCGCAATGGAGGACAGGCACCGTCCCTTTAGGAGACAGTGCCAACATCTCTGGCGGTTTATCTCGCAAACTAATCTCGCGGATCTCGACAGGGATCCCCGCGCAGCGCAATGCCATACGCGCCCGCATCGCGTAGGGGCAACGTCGATAAGAATATAAAACCGCCTGACCCAATTGCTGTCGCGCCATCAAAGCTCCAGTCGATATGCGCGCGCGGCGGTTCCGAAAAATAACGCATGCTTTTCATCTGCCGAATACGGCATCACGATACGTTTAAACGCATTCCACAAGACGTGATACTCGACCGACTCGCGATCAGGCGGAAAATTGCTCTCGAACATACAACGTTCGGCACCGAAGGTCTCGATACAAAATTTGAAATAAGGACCCCACACCTCAGCCAGTCGCTGGGAGTCCGCGGGTCGCTCGAGTGCTTCCATACCAAAGCCAAGATAGGGCATGCCCAAGCCACCGAGTTTCACAAAAACATTCGGGCATTTTGCGAGCTCACGCATCGACTGCTGCCAGTGCGCCAAGGCCTCAGGCTCGCGCTCCGCATAGGTCCGCGTCTTGCCGACAAAGCCACCGATGTGATTCAGATTGATGGTCGTATCAGGAAACGCGCGAGCCAGATCTGCAAGCTCAAGCAACTGATGGTGATACACCATCGCATCAAAACTTAGATTCCGGGGCCCGAGCATGGCGAACCCTGCACGAAACGTGGGATGCGCCAACAAGCCTGGCTCGATCACATAGCGACCATTGTTGAGCTTTTCATCCGCATCCCATTTGGTGATGAGGCGAATGCCACGGTAACGCCTGGACGATGTGGCCATCTGTGCGTCGAGCAGCTCGGCGATCTCGGCACCATAGGTCAAGTCCGCGCCACCGACAATACCCGCAGCCACCAAGGTCTGACCGTAGGCCTGACTTGCAGCGACAGCGGCCATACCATTGGCAAACTCCACCTCGCCGAGATGCTTCATCATGTCGGGAACCGTCTTGCCGTAATAAGACCCGCCCTCGATATACACCGTGCCTTGAATGTTGTGACCCGACTGAGTGTCTGCCAAAAACTCTTTGATGAGATAGGTCTGACCAGGCTTGTCCCACAAATGGTGATGCGCATCAATAATTGGGCGTTCAGGCTCGATGATGTCTTCGCGATGACACGCGCGCCAGGCAGCGTTGTCTTTCAAGACGTGCGCAGGTGCGGGTGTGCCGTCTGGATTTTTTAATTGTCGGACAACGAGCATTGATGGCATTGATCTCTCCTTAATTGACTTATATCAATTGTCTCACCATTGAATATATGGCTGAACATTATATTTGGTGCTATTTTGAAATGTGGACATCGGTGGTGCAGCTCCATAAGCGCCGCAGTTCCATAAGCGGTGCAGATCTTTGCTCCATCATGCCAAGACGCACGTTCAGGAGATGACGATATGACCCAAGCAAAATCAAAAGCAACAACAATGGCATCGGCAACAACGAACATGCTGCAACAGGCACTCAGCGACCCTGACAGAAGACGTTGGATCAAGGCACTGGGTGCGGTACCCGTTTCAGCGGGCTTGTTTAGTATTCACCAGCAAGCGCAGGCGAGCATTAAAACCAATGCGCATATCGTCATCGCGGGGAGTGGCTTGGGTGGCATTGCGCTTGCCAACCGTCTGACTCGCATGCTTGATGGTGTCAAGATCACCATCATTGACGCAAAAGAAGAACACAACTATCAGCCTGGCTACACCTTGGTGGCTACGGGGGTGTGGCCCATCAGTAAAGTACGCGAACGCAATGTCGACTATCTGCCCTTGAGCGTGACATGGAAAAGAACAATGGTGTCGAGCTTTGATCCCGACAACAACAGCGTCACAACCTCGTCAGGTGAAAAGATCGGCTACGACTTTTTAGTGGTCGCGACCGGTGTGCATATGGATTTCGGACTCATCGAAGGGATGGACGTCGGCGCCATTGGTAAAAATGGTTTGATGAGCGTGTATCCAAGCCCTCAGGCGGCAGCGGCCACTTGGAGCGCCATGCAAACCTTCACAAAAAAGGGTGGACAGGCACTCATGACGCTACCCGCCACGCCACTCAAGTGCGCCGGTGCGCCACTGAAAATGACGTTCATGCTGCGCGATCGCTTGTTAGAGGCCGGCACACTCGGTCAATCCAACATCCTGTTTCAGTCCGCACTCACCAATGTTTTTGGTGTCAAAGTTGTCAATGACAATGTGCTTGAGCGCTGGAAGAACCTGGGGATCAACGTCGGCTACGAGCAGACACTCAAAAGTATTGATATCGGCGCGCGGCAAGCCGCTTTTTTACAAAAGTCAGGCGAGATTATCAAACTCCCCTATGACGCGATACACGTGGTGCCGCCCATGCGTGCGCCAGACTCCGTTAAAAACAGCGCGCTGGCCTGGAAGTCTGGCGCGATGGCGGCGGGAGGCTGGCTAGAGGTCGATCCGTCGACTCTGCAACACCGTCGCTACAAAAATGTGTTTGGCGTGGGTGATGTCAATGGCACACCGCGCGGCAAAACCGCAGCAACGGTTAAAAAGAGTGCGCCGATCGTGGCGAACAATCTGGTACAAGCCATTCAGCAAAAAGAATTGGATCAACGTTTTGATGGTTATACCTCCTGCCCGCTCGTCACACGCGTGGGCTCGGCCTTGCTGATCGAATTTGATTATGAGGGAAAGCTCACGCCCTCGATTCCTTTTATTGAACCGCTGCAGGACAGCTATTTTGCCTGGCTAATGAAATACAGCATGCTCAAGCCCGCATACATCGCGACCTTGAAAGGGAATGTTTGACGGGCTGCGCTATGCGGCCATGACAACCACAACAGCAACAGCAACGACATCAATGACAACGACAACAACGACAACAACGACAGCACAGTCGCTCATTGATAGTTAATCAAACGAGACACATCATGACCTACGACATCTTGCTTGCACTCAATATCTTTTGGGAAATCGCATTGGGCAAAATACAGATCATTTTGCTTGGCGCGTTTATCTGGCTCATCATCTCGGGCATCGCTCTGAGTAAAAGACCCATCCACTGGCGGGTCGTTTTACGCACGGCGCTGATACCCGCCGCGATTGTGACAGTGGTGATGTTTTTATTATTTCCCGGGCAGTCGTATTCGTCGCTCTCGGAGATGGGCTATTGGGTCGACTGGGCCGTGCTCAGTGCCGTTGCCTTAGGCTTTGGTACTGTTGCATTCCTGTATGCCGTACCCGCGTTGATTATTTTCAAACGCAACAGTACTTAAGAGGGATACCGGCCAGAAAACTAAGAGCAAAAGAACGCGCTTAACTCGGCAGAGGGTGTGTAGATCGGTACGTATCCGCGCATAAAGACCTGTGTATTGCGTGTATAGGCCGCCCAGGGAATCGTCGCCCCCTCTTCAGACAAGGCACCGCACACACGTGCACGCAAAATTCCGGCGGGATTTTCCATATCGACGACAGATTCGCGCTCCTCTGCCGTGAACGACTGCAAATTCCGAACGACGTCATGCGCGACCGTACCTGGCAGCAAGCAGGCAGTCGCCAGACAACAGCCTCCTGTGACGGCAAGAGAGCCGTGCGCAGACTGGGGTGTGAAATATCGCACCGTAATATGCCCCGCGCCCTGAGGTGGGGACACCATGCAAATCTTTGGGATGGTCTCACTGTTTTCGAGCTCAGTGCGCGTCATCAATTCGCCGTTACGCTTCTTGAGGCCCATTTTTAAACCCGCTTCTACCCAAATTTCACGAAGCTTATTTTTAAGCGCCTGATTCTGGTTCAACACATCAGGCATCTCATCGCCACGCACACCTAAATCGGCTGCCTTGACAATCACCATCGGTACCGCCACGTCGAGGCAGCTCGCCACGACACCCGCAAACACATCCTTGCGTTGACCGGTCGGGAAAAGCTTGCCCGTTTTAGCGCCGATCGGATGTCTCAGGCTGAGCTCGACACCCGGAAACGCGCCCATCACCCCAGGGATTTCTGTATCTGCAGGGATCTCTGCATTACCGTTGGGCGTGCTGACGCGCGCATCGGTGATGACGCGAGTATTGGTATTAAAAATTCGTAGTTGAGTCAATGGTGTCTGAGCTTGAATCAAGCCCGTTTCCAACGCATAGAGCGGCAGCGCGGCGGACATGTTGCCGCAATTGACACTCCAGTCTATCGCGGATCTGTCCGCGGCAAGCTGCGCCAGGGTACTGCTCAAGTCAGCCTCGGGGCCCTCATGCATGTTGAGCATAAAGACCTTGTTGCTGGTGGCGAGACCGCGCCCCAAACCGTTGACCTGCTTGTTGCCCTTGGTTTCACCCGAAACAGGCACGCCCATGATGCGGCGAATCAACTCTTCTTTGAGCGCTAGCGCGGCGGGGAGGTGAGGCTCCCAAAGCACGACACCAGTAGAGGTGCCGCCGCGCATGTAATACAGGGGGAAGTGTGCAACACCGTTGAACAACCTGGGAGAAAAAACCTCAAAGCCTGGTGGACTAGGCTGAACTGAAGAAAGGCTACTCAACATGATTGCAACACTCGCAACTCCTGCTTATTTGAGAATCATGACCTTGATTTCTTCGATTGTCACAAAGCCATCTTTATTGGTATCGATTTTACTGAAATTCGAAGCAATACGCGGCATCCCTGCTTTGGCTTCTTCGAGTGTCAGTTTGCCATCGGCATTCTTATCTGAAGCCGCAAAGCGCTCTTCTGCGTCTTTGATTTGTTTTTGCTGACTTGCTGTCGGTGTTTGCGCAACTGAAGCGGCTGAAAACGCTAGAGTGGCGACGGCGAATATTCCTGCAACTACGTGACGAACGGTCATGAGATACATCCTGAGTAAAAAAAATCGTACCTTGACTGTAGCACCGACGTCTACGCTTATTCACGCACTTGCTCTCAAAAGCAAGCCACAAAGGCCGATCACTTTTTATTCGCGGCGAGCCACTCGAGCACCACCCGCGCAAACTGCTCGGGTTCCTCCATCGGCATCATATGCCCGGAGTTTTCCAATACGACAAGCTTTGCGCCGGTTGCCTGCGCCATCTCGCTGGACTCCTCCATGGTACGCAAGCGATCCTGATCAGCCGTCACGACAAGAACCGGACATTGAATGGTCTTCATGGCCTCCAAGTCTGAGTCGCGTTGTAGAGCAGAAAGTCGTGCAAAAACCTCCGCGCCAAGCCGCTCACCCATTGCTTTTAAACGCGCGATCAACGCCTCATCATCACCACGACTTGTGTGCACCGCACGGACCAGCGCGCTGTGACTCATGCCTCGAAATAACTTAGCAGAGCCGCCAGAAGGTGCAGGCGCACTCGGACGCGTCGATGTGCCGACCAACACCAAGGCCTCCACCCGCTCGGGCGCTTGATACACCATGTGGCGCGCGATGTAGCCGCCCAAGGAAAACCCAATCAACGTGAACCGCTCCGGACAGCGGCGCAAATTACTCGCGGCCAGCTCCTGCAGCGTCGTACCTTCCCTAAAGTCGGCATACATGATGTTGTAGTCTTTTAAATATGGAACAACATCACTCCACATGTCGTAGTCAGTCATAAACCCCGGCGCCAAAACAAGCGTCGGCTGAGTATTGTTTGTGCGGGTTGCTGCAGTGGGGGTTGCGTCATTGCGGGTTGCTTGCGTAGTCATGCCAAAGCCTTTCTGATTTCCTGGATCAGCTGATCGATGTCAGCATTGGGATTGGCCGCAGTGTTGCGGCACCATTTATCTGATCCGATCGTGACGGTCGAGATCATGCCTGGCGGCAAACGCTTGAGGATTTTTTCTAGATCGCCCAGCGCGCGTGGACGCCAAACGACGAGCCCCGTGGTGGGCTCGGCAAAGAGCTCGAGACGCTCATCTGTTCGAATGTACTCGGCGAGCTCGTCCGCCATCGCCATGCAACGCTCAATGCGCAGTGCGACACCAGCCCTGCCCCAACTCATGAGCATCGCCAGCAAAGGAATCGCGGTCGCCCCATGCGAACCGAGCAACCCCACGTTGGGTTCTGCCAGGTAAGCGCCACCGAAACTAATCGCCTCGGTCGCTTTGGTCGCTTCACGGAACATGATCAACGCCGACTCTTTGGGCTGAAACAACCACTTGTGCGAAGAAACCGCTACCGAGTCCGCCTGCTCAATCCCAGCCAACCGGTCTGCATAACGTGTCATCCTCAAAGGACCACCCCAGGCCGCATCAACATGCGTCCAGGCAGCTTGACCAATCAGATCCAAGGGATCGAGTGCGCCCACACTCGTTGTCCCGGACGTCAACACAAGCGCCGCCCGGGTCAAATCCCGTGGCAAGGCTTCGCGCGACAGCACGCCTTGTGCATCGGTAGGGATCATCGTGAAACGCAAACCCAGGATATGCGCTGATTTCTTAATCGATAGGTGGGCAGAGTCAGAAGCAATCACCTCTGTGATGCCTGCGCATTCGCGCGCCGCCCACAGTGCGGTGAGATTAGCCGCAGAGGAACCGGGCGTCATATGGCCGCCCGACATGCCGAAATACGGGCTCAGCCAGGCCATCACTTTTTCCTCAATCTCGCGCGCGACAGGTGCGGTTGCTGGATGCAAGAGATTTTGATTGAGTGAGGCATTCCAAAGCGTCGCAGCACAGGTGACCCAAGGTGTCGGGGGATCTTTGTGTGCAAAAGCTGTTGGCGCGCCCAATCGCGCAGCGCCCCCCAACACCAGCGGTGCGAGCTGATCAAGCGCGGCAATCGAGCCCACGCCATTTTCTGGCAAATGATCGCCAAGCGCTGGCAAACGATCCTTCAGAGCCGCGGGGGTCTGCTCTGGATAAGACTGACCCATCAAGGCCACAGCATGCTCGAGCGCCTGTGCATCCAACAAAAACTCTTTATCAAGCTCACGCGACATGAATAGTCACCATGGTATTTCGTCTCACGTTCAAAACTTTTGGGAATTACATTATCGCCGAGACCATGCGCGCGTGCGACGAGCCTCTGTTATCAAGCCTCTGTTATCATTTATTGATGCGAATACTTCAACTAAACCTTGAAAAAGGCTGGCGCGGTGGCGAGCGACAAACACTACTAACAGCGCTGGCACAACGTTCGCAAGGGCACGAGGTCGAGGTTGTCGCACGCGATGGGTCAGAGCTCGCCTCCCGCGCCCAAGCCGAAGGGCTGACAGTCCATTATGCACGCCAAGCAGTCTCTCTGACAGCATGGCTCGCCATACATGGTTCACGCTTTGACGTGATTCATGCCCAGACTGCGGGGTCCATTACGGGTGCTGTCCTGGCAAAGCCCTTTCATCGCAGACCCATTGTTTTTTCGCGACGCACCAACTTCCCGGTCACCTCGGGTGCTGCCTTGACCCGTTTTAAGTGGCGGCATGTCGATCAACTCGTCGCGATCAGTCAAGCAGCAGCGGTTGAGCCCCGACGTTTTGGGATTGAGCCCGTCATTATCCCGAGCGCGATCGCGCCCATCGAGTCCAATCCAGTGCGCGTCGACGATTTTCTCAGACAATACAAGCTCGAAGGAAAAACACTTATTGGCACCTGTGCCGCCTTGACCAGTGAAAAAGACCCCCTGATATTGATTCGCGCCGCGGCTCTGGTGTGTGCCAAATTTCCTGACACAGTCTTTATTCACTGGGGAGGTCCAGGCCCACTCAGTGAGGCGGCAAACAATCTGATCGCCGAGCTCAAGCTTCAAGAGCACTACTTGCTGGTTGGCTTTCAAAAGGAACCCGAGCAATTATTCCCGGCGTTGACTCTATTCGTTTTGGCCTCAAGGTTCGAAGCGCTCGGCAGCAGCATCCTGGATGCGATGTTGCAGGGCGTCCCTGTCATCGGCACCCGTACGGGAGGCATTCAGGAGCTGCTGGCCAAGGGACGCGGCATCCTGACGCCCGTCGGCGATGCTGCCAGCATGGCGCAGCACATCGAGTGGGCGTTGTCACATCCGGAGCAGGCTCGTCAAATGGCCCTGCTCGCACACCAACATGTCACCTCAGAGCATGAGGTGACGCACATGGCACAGAAATATCTGACGGTCTACGAGGGGCTGGTCGACAACGCACGCTGAACAAACTGCTCCAGCGATGCCGCAGGCAAGGCACCACTCACCCGATTGACCTCTTTACCCGCGACGTAGGCCGCGAGCGTCGGAA
>JAURZO010000101.1 GCA_030653405.1 Zwartia sp.
ATGGGCTCATTCAGTTATTTTCCGACAATGTATTTAATTTCTCCCATTTTGCGATGACTATGTGGGGGACTCAAGCGGCTTATCCCAATCTGAAACTCAGTGATTTGTTCACGGAACAAGGCTCTAATGTCATTGATCAAGTGCTCTCGAACAAATGTATGCATGTGGTTGCCGATACACTCAATTACACCTACGGCAATCAGTTCAAAACCCTTCTAAGTGATAAACCCGGCAATACGATGGCTTGGGCAAAAGCCCTCATTGAGGGCAGCGTCTTGCCCGTTCAGCCGATTGCGCCGGTAGTGATCTATTGGGGTACGAAAGATACGGCGGTCCCTCCAATCATGCACGAACTTTATCAAAAACAAATGTGCAGTAAGGGTGGAAATATCGAGCGTATTCAATTGCCTGGGGAGCAAACACATTTCTCAACACCTGGGGTTTCTGGTCCGATGTATGTCCAATGGGTGAAGGATCGTATTGCTGGCAAACCCGTACCAAATGGTTGTCAAAAAAGCTAGAGTAGACCTTCCTAGTCCCCAATCGATTAATAGATGCATATTTAATATTCGCTGTCTCTCACCAAGAAAAGGAACATGATTATGCTGATTAGAAATGTATTTATTTACATTTGTGGTGCATTGCTTTTAACAGCCAGCCACCTTTCTTTTGCTCAAAATGTGCGAGTGTTTGTGCATCACAATGTCGCTGATTACAAGGTTTGGAAAAAGGGCTATGATGATTTTGCTCCACAGCAAAAGAAAGGCGGTGTTTATTTTCAACAGGTCTTTCAATCAGTTGATAATCCAAACAATGTAACTGTTATCCATGACTTCCACAGTCTCGAAAAAGCCAAGGCCTTTTTTGAATCTGAAGAGCTGAAGGCCACGATGAAGAAAATTGGATCGCTTGGAAACGCTGAAATTTGGTATGTGCATCTTGATGGATCGCACAAGTAATGAACGTCAGTCAGGTGGCCTTGCGCCCCTTGTTCACAAAACAATACCTACAGACTCTATCTCACGCAGTCTCGTCGGCAGTTTCAAGTAGTCCTTAACATCCTCCGCGCAAGCAGATCTAGCCCCAACCTCCACTGAAATCATAGAAACCCTAGCGTTCGCGCTGGGGTTTTTGCTTTTGTGGGCCTGTAACTGGATGTTTCTGTTAATGACAACAGGGCATGTGCTCTTGTCAGGCAATGGCTGCAGACGTGTGAACACTTGCCCGCCGGGCATTCAGATCATGCAACTGCTGCCCAAGATATCGGGCAATCGCACGCATACCGTACAGCCCAGCTGCAGTTTCAGCGTCGCTGTTGTAGTTGGTATTTGTATTGACATCGTAGGTGTAAATTTCACCTACCTCATCAACAATAAACTCAATTCCAGCAATCTCTATCCCGTTTTCGGCGATGAAGCGCTGATAACGCTGGATGATGGGGTTATCAAAACCCTCGATGATCTGAAAGCGCGGCGCAGGCGCTTCGGGTGCAGTTTCGCCCACCGGACAAAAAGCATCACCGATCTGGCAAACGTCCGCTGGACAGAGCTCAAACCCTAGCGAAGTATCAACGCGCACGGCATAAAGGAACTTGCCGCCTACGAATTCGACGCGCGTAATGAAAGGCTGTGGTGCGCGAATGTATTGCTGGATCAGCGTGATGCCGTCGACGGAGGGATCGAATTGCACGCTGTTCACATAGTCCTGCAGGGCATCGATATTATGGAAAAGTTTTACGCCCAGCCCTTTGCCTGCGCGATTATGTTTGGTGATGAATGAGCCTGTCATCTGGCGGGCGGCTTCGATGATGTGCTGCTTGCCGACTGCAGCGATGGTGTGGGGGGTCTTGACCCCGTAATTCTGCAAAGCAACATACTGTGCGACCTTGCTAATTTCAAGCTGCAGGGCGCGGCTGTTGTTCACAACACGCCGACCGTGAGCTTCAAGCCAGGACAGCACTGCTGCCGTGTATTCGGGCGCGAAGCGGTGATCACGAGTGTGCGAAGAAGCACTCATTCGGTTGTAGAAAACTCCCTCAGGCGCAGGCACGGACAGATCCAGTTTGCCTTCGTCCAGAAACCACTCCTCGTAAGGTAACTCCAGCTCCCGAAAAGCTGCTTGTAACGGCTCCACCCAGGCGGAGTTCTCATGAATCACATAAATTTTCGACATATCTTATATTCACGATGCCGGCTACACAAACGCTATCCGGAACGGCATATCCGGACAATCTGTCAGCGTAATAAAAAATCATTAAAACCAAAACGACATTCTTACAATTTCTTTATAACCAATCAGTCTAACAATGTACATGCGACATTTATCAACGCATACCGAACACATGGTTTACAAGTTGACGACGTTCTTTCGAATGGACTAAATCACGAGCGTCTAACTACAGGACGGTTGAATCATAAATGTCATTTTAAAAGACAGTTCAAAACCAGCCTGTATGACTTATATCAATCACTGTAAAAATGGCACGTTCGCGCTGGTTTTTTATTTTTATGTGGCTTATGCGTTTTTAAGCGGACGTTTCAACTCCATCCACTCCATAATTGCCGGATGTTGCCACTGAAACTTGGCATAGTTTTTTAAAGACTCTGGTACTGAATCCCCATTAAAAATCAAACGATTCAGCATCAAAGCCAAATCCGTATCCGCAATAGACCAAGATTCGAATAAATTCATCCTTCCATCATCGAGTAACAAACTCGCAACCTGAATCAACTTTTGTGCTGCAACTTTGCCTGCTCCAGACAACTCTGCAAAAACTGGCTTATAAAAGATAACTTCTGTTGACCTCTCCTCGCGCAAAGCTAACAAATCACTTCTCAACCAAGCTTGAATTTGACGGGCTTTCGCACGATCTTGAACATTATTTGGATATAAATTGGGATTTGGCTTTATTTCCTCTAAATACTCCGCGATGGCTGACGATTCAGAAAGCGAAAATTGTCCATCAATGAATGCGGGGACGCGGCTCGTCACAGAGCTTCGGAGATAGTCATTTGAAAGGTTTTGTTTGGCATCAAGATCTATCGTTTTTAATTCAAAATCCAAACCTTTCGCGCGGAGGCACACAAACACCGACATCGCATAGGGCGAAGTAAATTTTGAATCGACATAAAGACGCATATATTTCCTTACAAAGACAGGCCGTCGGGATCATCTAAAAAAGTCGTATTGACCATATGATCTTAATTTGGCCGACTCACTTAAACAGTTCGATGCTCGGAAGCGGCCAACTCTTGTCAAAGTAGGCTTCGGTCGGCGCGTAAAGGCGAAATAGCGTGAACCATCCCCGGCCAGGCACAGTCGGAATCCAGTTCTTCTCGAAGCCCTTGGGTGCATTCGGCCCCATGTAGATATCCACCGAACCGTCAGCATTCTTGACCAAGTCCATGCGCGAGGAGCGGTCGGCGATTTGTTCCTTGGTGACGATAAAGCTGCGCGTATCCACGTCGTAGAGCGTAACCGACCAGAACTGCTTGGCTGGCACATTGGGCGGCACGCGTAGACGGTAGTTCTTGCCGCCATCCAACCGGCTGCCGTCGGCCGCAAGTTCGTAGGTGCCCAGGTATGCTTGGCCGACGCCTGGAGTCTTGCTGACCATTCCCGTGGTCGTGGTCACCGCTTGATAGAAGTAGTCAGTACGCTCATCGAGCTGGGTATAGAACTCAGCCTCTTGTTTCGGATCGAGCATGATGACGTATTGCCAGTTTGAGTCCGGGCGGTAGCGGGAGCCCTCGACGCGCTTGTCGAAGCTGATGGCCATCGCCATAGACTCGCCCACAAAGGTCGCTTCCATCAGCAGTTTCTTCTGACGCTCATCGGGCTTGAACGGTTTGCCCTTCTCGATGCCCAGTGGCGCCAGCATGGCCATGAAGAAGCGATCGCGCTCGGCGACTGGCTCCCGGTTCAGGATGTCGGCAAGTCGTTCCCAATAGGCCAAGCCGCGCGGCGGGACCTGGCTCCACTTGCGCCCCTCTGGCTTCAGGAAGCGGGTGACCGGAGGGTTGTCCCGCTGGGCATAAGGGTACAGGCGCAGCGTCTTGACCCAGGCGTCGGCCTTGGCCGGATCGGGATCGAGAGCGCGATGACCCACGAAAATATTGAACGTCGGCGATCGGACGACCCGATACCCGTCGGCCTGGATATCAGGCGAATCTGGCGGCAAGACCAGGTACTTCGCTCCCTCACCTTTGTCCGGCCCGGCGAACCCAGTATCCGTGATTGGCCGCTGCCAGAAGTCGAGCACGCCGCCAGCACTGGGACCGGCAGGCACCTCAACGACTAAGGGGCCGGTCTTGGACAGATCGGAATAAGCAATGATGTAGGGGGTGCTAGCGTTGGGTGTTAGGATACCCAGCTTATCCTCGACCGAAAGGTAGATGACATAGTCTAGATCGCCCGTGCCCATGCTCTTTGCAGCAGAGGCCTGCCACTCGGCAAAGCCGATGATCGGCAAGCCCCAGATGTAGGCTTGGCAGGCCCGCTGGAAATCGAGTTCATCATAAAGTTTTTCGACGGCCTTCTTCGACGGAAAGCCCTTGTCAAATTCAATCTTGCCGATGCGGGTGTCCTTGGTGCCCTGCAGCACAGACTGTTCCTGCGCAGCTACGGGCAGTGCAAGGATGGTGGCGACGAGCGCGGCGGCAACCTTGGTCGTTATATTCATCATGGCATCCCTATCTCCGGCTAATTGGTTTGTTCACTTTTGCAACTCGAATTCACCTGGACGCCAGGTCTTGTCTAAAGGCCACGAAGTCCGCGTGGGGATCTCTGCCGGGATGAGTGTTGTCATCTTCAGTTTCGGCTCTTCGGCGGCGTAGCTGATAGTTGCAGCCAATGCGCACACGAACATAGTGGCGAGTAGGTTAAACATGGATCTGGTTTCCTGTAGGGTATGTTCAAATATGGCACAGGTTGCATTCAGGCGCAGGTTACCTTTCGCCGGCCCTTGTGTCTACGCCCGTTAATTCTCAACCTTATTTGCGTTCTTCACTAAACGAACTTAACGACATGCACTTTCGAATCGCCCAACAAACTGATCTCGCCGATATCATCAAAATGCTTGCAGATGATCCTTTAGGATCTCAGCGCGAGGAATTTTCTGATCCCGTCAAACCTTGCTACTTAGAGGCTTTTAATCATATCGACGCGGACCCAAACAATGAGATCATTGTTGCAGCTGATCACGACAACCGACTGTTAGGTTTTTTACAAATCACGTACATCCCTAATTTGACGTTACAAGGCAGCTGGCGTGCCCAGTTAGAAGGCGTACGAGTCAATACGTCCAAACGTTCCACAGGCATCGGCAAAGCGCTAGTCGAACACGCCATAGAAAGAGCAAAAATTAGAGGCTGTCATATGGTGCAGCTGACATCAAACAGTATGCGACAAGATGCGTTACGGTTTTATCAATCACTTGGCTTCAACCCTAGCCATGTAGGTTTCAAGCTATCTATTTGATTAAACCGATCAACCCCCATCATGTCTCGATGAATAATATGCATCTCACTCAAAAAATTCTGACAGTCTATGTAGCGCTTTACTCTGCAGCAACTTTTGCAAGCACCACGGTTTATTTCAACGGCGATATCCTCACGATGCAAGGAGATCGCCCACACTATGTCGAAGCGCTTGTCGTCCAACATGACAAAATAGTATTCACTGGTGACAAGAGTCAGGCGCTATCAAAGGCTGGAACCAACGCAACGATGAGCGACCTCAAAGGTCGAACGTTAATGCCTGGTTTCATCGATAGCTGGGGACACTTCACACTGATCGCTCAAAACACGTTAGGGGTCAATCTAGGATACTTTGCACAACATCCTCCAAAAACCAAAGCAGAAGCAATTAACAAGTTAGTCAGCGAAGGTAAAACGTTTAATGGCTGGATACTGAGCTCCGGCTATTCGTCAGCAATGCTGACAGATGGTGGTCTGTCATTAGCCGATTTAGATCAGGCCTTCCCACATCAGCCACTGCTTATACAGAATATTTCAACCCTGACCGGTCAAGTGAACTCAGCTGGTTTAAAAAAACTTGGCATTACAAAATCAACGAAAGCTGCTTCAGGTTTCATACCGGTCGACCCAAAAACAGGGGAGCTTACTGGTGAGCTAATTGGTATGCCTTTTATGGATGCGGTGGCACGTGCCGTGGGTCATTACTCTCAAGACATTACCTTTGATACATACCGCAAAGCCGAACAGATTTATCTTTCAAATGGCTTTACGACCGCCCAGAGCTATGAAGCGACCGTTGGTGACATTGATAAGATGCGCACAGCCGTTAAAGAAAAGATCGTTTCCCTGGACCTGATCGCGTTACCAACTTACGACGTCGTTGATGAGCTACTAAAAACTAATCCAACCTTCCAGTTTGGATCGTATAGCAGTGGAGATAGAGGCTTTAAAGTCGCTGGCATCATGGTGCCGACCGATGGCGCACCACAATTGCGCCTAGCCTACTTTTCCAAGCCTTATACAAACACAGGAAGCTTTGGCAAAGATTGGCGTGGCTTCCCTTACACCGCACAAGCTTTGGTTGACCACTATGTGAAGCTCGCCTACGAGAAAAATATCCAATACTTTGGGTACAGCAACGGGGATGCTGGAATTGATATGACCCTTTCAGCCTTAACCAAAGCGCTTAAAGAAACGGGCATCACAGATAACAGAAGGACCGTCATTTCCCATTCATTTTTTGCGCGTAATGATCAGCTTGAACAATATCGTGATCAAAATATTATTGCCATCACTCTACCAAATCATATTTGGCTTTATGGCGATGTCTATCTGGAGATACTCGGTGAAGAACGAGCCCATAACCTAAGCCCTTTACGTTCTGCCGAAAAACTAGGAGTCAAAACTGGGATTCATAATGACACACCTTCGTCTGGACCAAATGTTTTTTTCTCAATATGGAGTGCAGTCAATCGAAAAACCTTCAGTGGCAAAACGCTCGGAGAGGGTCAACGAATTGATGCATACACAGCGCTTAAAGGCTTTACCGTAAATGCAGCTTATCAATACAAAGAGGAACACAATAAAGGCACCTTAGCGGAAGGAATGTTGGCAGATTTGGTGTTACTTGATCGCAACCCTTTGAAAGTGGACTCAGATGAAATAAAAAACATCCGAGCTCTCCAAACTATCAAGAATGGCAAGACCGTGTATGTCAGTCAATAGTTTATTTTGGGTGATTCAGTTTTTTTAAATCGCTGGGTTTATGTATTTTTATACATAAACACTACATATTGGACATATACCAATCATCAAAAAAAGGGCTGGATTTGATATAAATCAATTCTGCTGGGGCTAGGCTTATTGACTTTCACATTATTAAGTTTCAGTCTTGAAACTTAGAGAATATAAAAAACTAAAAGTCTCTATTCCTTTTTCTGGAGAGTACAAATGAACATAGCCCACCTTAAATTGGCTGCGGTTTTAATGACTCTGTTGACAGGAGTTTCAATATCTAGCAATGCTCAAACCCTTAAGAAAATAGAGGACACTAATAAAATCACTGTTTCTTTCAGGGAGTCCTCTATTCCGTTTAGCTACCTGCCTGCGCCTGGAAATAAGGCCGTAGGTTTTGCAGTAGATCTCACCGAGGAAATCATCAATGATGTAAAAAAGCAGTTGAACAAACCAAACCTTGAAATTGCATACATTCCAGTTAATGGACAGAATAGAATCCCGCTGCTTGTCAATGGAACTTATGATTTGGAATGTGGCTCAACTACAAACACTGCTGCACGTGGGAAGGAAGTCTCCTTTGCAATTAGTCATTTTTACGCGGGCACACGCGTACTCGCCAAAAAAGCCTCGAACATAAAAAGCTATTCTGATTTAAATAAAAAAATTGTAGCAAGCACTGCGGGCAGCACCAATGAAAAAGTTATACGTCAACATGCATTAGAAAACAATATCGATGTAGAGCTCTTGCTTGGCAAAGACTACGCCGATGCTTTCAATGCGGTCGAGATAGATCGGGCTGTTGCGTTTGCAATGGATGACATTTTGTTGTTTGGACTTATCGCAAACTCAAAGCAACCTGAGGCTTTTGAAGTTGTTGGCAAACCTTTACAGGTGGAGCCATATGGCTGCATGGTACGAAAGGATGATCCCGCATTCAAAAAACTGGTTGATACAACGATCGCGCGTTTGATGGCCACAGGCGAATTTACAAAGCTCTACGCAAAGTGGTTTGAGTCAGCCATCCCACCCAAAGGGATTATTTTGAACATGCCCATGAGCGCAGAATTGAAAAACAATCTCAAAGCGCTGAGTGATCAACCTATGTAATCGCTCTTTAAAGTGGATAGTTTCTACTTGAATATAGCAACGCTCAAAGCCGTATCGATATCTGACATCCTTGGGTCAGGATGTCAGATATTATTTTATGAAAGACCAGTGATTTCTCCGGCATCATTAATATCTATACCATTAGCTGCGGGCACGATAGGTAGACCTGGCATGGTCATGATGTCGCCACACACCACCACGACAAAGCCTGCGCCAGCTGCAAGACGGACTTCGCGTATAGCCAATGTGTGACCGCTAGGGGCACCACGTAATTTGGCATCAGAGGAAAATGAATATTGAGTTTTGGCAATGCAGACGGGCAGATGTCCGTAACCATCCGCTTCAAGCTGAGCAAATTGTGCTCTGACTTTTGCGTCACACGTGATGCCATCGGCACCGTAGGTTTTCACAGCAATGGTGCCAACTTTTTCTAAAAGCGACGCATCGTCGTCATATAAAAATTTAAAGTGACTGGGTTGTTCGCATAGTTTGACGACTGCATGGGCGAGCTCTGCCGCGCCAGGACCACCTTTAGCCCAATGTTCTGCCAGGATCACCTCAACGCCGAATACATCGGCACTTGCTTTCAATAGCGCGATTTCTGCTGGAGTGTCCTCGGTGCGGTGGTTGATCGCGACAACACAGGGTAGACCAAAATTATGTTGGATATTGTGAATATGACGTTCGAGGTTGACCAGGCCTGCGCGGAGCGCCTTGAGATTTTCTGTTCCTACGTCTTTGACTTCCACGCCACCGTGATATTTTAGAGCGCGTACAGTCGCAACCAGCACAACAGCTGAGGGTGTTATGCCCGCTTTTCTGCACTTAATATCCAGAAATTTTTCAGCGCCTAGGTCAGCACCAAAACCTGCCTCAGTAACAACATAGTCTGCGAGCTTGAGCGCCGTAGAGGTTGCCAGCACCGAGTTACAACCATGCGCGATGTTGGCGAAGGGTCCGCCATGTACAAGAGCAAGGTTATTTTCAAGTGTTTGTACGACATTGGGTGCGAGAGCCTCTTTAAGCAATGCTGCCATGGCGCCTTGCGCCTGTAAATCGCGGACGCGAATGAGTTTGCCAGACAAAGAATGGCCTATAACGATTTCACCGAGGCGTTCTTTAAGGTCTTTTAGACTGTTGGCTAAGCAAAAAATCGCCATGACTTCGGATGCGACAACAATATCAAAGTGGTCTTCGCGTGGAAAGCCGTTTGAGGTGCCGCCGAGGCCCACGACGATCTGACGCAAGGCACGGTCGTTCAGGTCGACTACGCGTCGCCAGGTGATGCGACGCAGGTCAAACTGTAATTTGTTGGCGTGGTAGATATGGTTATCAATTAAAGCTGCCAATAAGTTGTTGGCTAGGGCGATCGCATTGAAGTCGCCCGTAAAGTGTAGGTTGATTTCTTCCATCGGTACGACTTGCGCCATGCCGCCGCCGGCCGCTCCACCTTTCATTCCAAACACTGGGCCTAAGGAAGGTTCGCGCAAACAAATCATCGCCCTCTTACCGATATGATTCAGCGCATCGCCTAGTCCGACTGTCGTCGTCGTTTTCCCTTCACCCGCAGGCGTGGGCGAAATCGCTGTCACCAGAATAAGTTTACCGTCGGGTCGGTCTTGAAGCGTGCGGATATAGTCGAGTGAGAGTTTCGCCTTAAACCGTCCGTAGGGCTCTAGAGCCTCTTCAGGAATATCTGCCTTAGCGGGAGCAAGTTTGAGAATTGGAGTTTTGTTAGCTGCTTGGGCAATAGCAAGATCTGAACGCATGAGGTCTTTGAAAGGTCTTATTATTAAAAACCACATCCTAGACTAATTACGAGGTGGTCGGAGCTTGCAATAGACTTTTGAGTCTAGAAATGGGGGCTAACGTACCTGACTGAACTGCAAGTATTATGTGCTTGCGCCAATAACATACCCACTTTAAGAACCGACACGCGACCGCCAATACTGGCGGGGAGATCACTCATGTCACTTGATTTAGTCATGCAGGTCCTAGCCATCCTTGCCACGGTTGCTTTTGCCGTGACGGGGGTCATGGCTGTCGCGCAGCAGCGGGTCGACTTTTTTTCGGCAATCGTACTTGGCGTGATTACCGCAGTAGGCGGCGGAACAGTACGTGACCTTATCATGGATGTGCCTGTCTTTTGGTCGCAGGATTTATTGCTCATACGCGTTGCCGTGCTCGCGAGCATTATCACTTTTGTAGCGATTCATTTTTTCTCGCGACCTCAGATATACAAATGTTTCCTCTACATTGATGGACTGGGCGCAGCGATGTTTGGTCTGGGTGGTGCCATGAAGGCTTACGAACTTGGCTTTGCCTGGCCGTTGGGATTGTTAATTATGGGCGTGATCTCCGCCATTGGTGGCGGGCTCATTCGTGATGTACTCACCGGTCGCAAGACACTGCTGATGAGTGACGAGGTCTATGCAGTGCCAGTAGTCATCGGCTGTTTGCTTCTAGCTGTCGTGCTCAACTTCTTTCCTGCCTATGCGTCAGAGGCGCTGTTAGCGGGCACCGTGGTCGCCTTTGCCTTACGAGCTGCTGCGATCTACTGGGACTTGAGCTTGCCAAACTGGTTCACCACACAAAAGAAGTAAAAAACATATTCGTTTGACCTCAGAGGTGAATGGTCAAGTATCAGCGTATTGTTCTAAACAATAAATTTCGCATTCAATTCTCTGAGTCGTTCATCCAAATAGTAGCCACCATATTCTGTGTAGTGCAGAAACTTTCTCTTGCAACGAATACATTCACAAACATCAGATCGGTTGTAAGGGTGATGTTGTATTGCAATAGGGGCATCCTCAGACCAAAGATTGGTGCCGTCTGGGTGATATTCATCCCAACATTCCTCAGCACTTTCAGTTTTGAGCGTTCCCAAAACCTTCAGTTTGCCAAGGTCGAAATAGCCTGGTTTTGATACCCATCCTGGACAATCCAGTGAGGAACACTCAGGGCAGTCTTCGGAAGCCCTTGGGGACGTTGCTACATCTAGCAACTCATCTCTATTTAAGAGCTTGGGCATGAAATCAAAGCAGCATATAAAGTGCAGCGCCCACAACGACGAGGCCAACAGTGGCCCACCCAAGCCTGTCCACATACACGTGCAGCTGTGCCTCCATGCGCGCACCGCCCCAACGCATCAGTCCCGCCACTAAAAAAAAGCGCGCCCCACGCCCTAAGATAGAAGCCAATATAAACGGCACCAGTGCCATGGACAGCACACCAGCTGCAATCGTAAATACTTTGTAAGGGATCGGAGAAAATCCCGCGACAAACACCGCCAAGACGCCCCAAGTGCCAAACCATTCCAACGCGGTTTGATAGCTACTCCAGTAGCGAGGCTGCTCTTGTAACCACGGAGCAATGGTATCAAATGCCAGGACACCAATCGCATAACCAAATACTCCGCCCAGTACCGACGTAATGGTCGTGATCCACGCAAGGCGCCACGCTTTATGTGGGTTTGCCAGGCACATAGGTGCGAGCATGACATCAGGAGGGATTGGAAAAAAAGATGACTCTGCAAAACTCATGCATCCGAGATACCAGGGGGCATGACGGTGGCGTGACCATTGCATCACACGCGCATAAAGCCACGAAAATAACTTCACGATTAGGCCTCGTAATACAAACACCTACATCTTGGCAAATACCAAGATTGCGTGCCTGTAGAAAATAACAGGCTAGATTTTATGGCAATTTGAGGAAATCCGGATGGGAAAGGTTTCTAAAAACCAAAAACAGATCAATACCAAAACAACCCAAGGGATACTACCTAGCCCCAAGAAGGATCTTTTCTTTTAGCATCAGTCACAGTATCAGCAGCATAACAATAATATCGCAGCGAACAACCATACTTAGCCCAATGATTGGCGGCATATCTGATCAGACGCTCAGTCACCCAGATCTGGAGAGGTTTAATGAAACTTATACGAAGCGCAACCATCGTCATGGCAAGTGTCCTGACCCTCGGCGTAGCCACTACCGCTTATTCACAAACCGTGATGCGCAACAGTATCTCTGTCGCGCAAAACTCGCATCAAGGTGTTGGCATTGATGTGCTGGCCCAGGAAGTTGAGAAAGGGACAAACGGTCGCATCATTATTAAAAACTTCTATTCAGGCAGCCTGGGTGGAGAGAGAGAAAGCATTGAGTCCGTTCAGCTAGGCACGCAGGAGCTTGCTGCGAGCAGCACAGGACCTGTGCCAAACTTTGTACCCGCCGTGCGTATTCTAGATATTCCTTTCTTATTTCGTGACAAGGCCCATGCGCGTGCCGTGCTAGATGGTCCAATCGGTCAGGCAATGCTCAAGGAATTTGATAGCAAAGGCTTTAAGGCACTGGCCTGGTCGGAGAACGGCGTTCGACATATGACCAACAGCAAAAGACCTGTTAACGGACCAGACGACTTAAAAGGTCTCAAGATGCGCACAATGGAAAATCCAGTGCACGTCGCGGCATATAAGGGATTCGGTATTATCACGACCCCGATGGCTTTCCCTGAGGTGTTTACCGCCCTACAACAAGGTGTTGTAGATGGCCAGGAAAATCCCCTCTCAGTCATCATGGCCTCCAAGTTTGACCAAGTACAAAAGCATATGACCCTGACGGGCCACGTTTATAGTCCCGCCATTTACCTGATGAATAAAGCGGCCTTTGATAAGCTGTCACCAGCGGATCAAAAAGTTTTTTTAGATGCGGCTAAGGTTGCTTCGCAGGCTCAACGCGCCCGCGTTGATCAGGACGATGCGAATGGTGTTGCTGAATTACGCAAAAAAGGGATGCTTGTGGTCGAGAATGTCGATAAAGCGGCTTTTGTCGCACGACTTAAGCCAGTAAACGCTCAATTTGAAAAAGAATTTGGCAAAGATAAGATCGACGCAATCCGTAACTACAAATAATTGAGAGTGGTCTGACATGGGCGTAGCGCGCAAGTGCTACGCCCATTCTTACTGGAGTCGGAATGAAACAGTTTTTGTTCGTGTTGGAAAATCTGACGACCCGTATCTCAATGCTGGTGGCCTGCTTAATGATGGCGCTTGCCGCCACGCTCGGCGTGTTCCAAGTCGTGATGCGGTTCGTACTTGAAATCCCTGCAGAATGGACAGAAGTTCTCATTCGTTTCAGTCTGATCTGGATGGTGTTCATGGGGATTCCCTATGCCTTTAGGGTGGGCGCTATGGTCAGCGTGGATGTGCTGGCACGCTTAGTCGGTCCACTCGGCAAGCGCATTTTTGCTTTTTGTACCTGTATCGCAGCACTCATTTTAGTGGTCACCATTATTTGGTGGGGCTGGGACTATGCCACGCGTGGACGAATGCAAAGCGTCATCGGCCTCGAGGGTGTCACCATGTTTTGGGCCTATCTGGCTTTACCCGTTGGAGGAATCTTCTGTATCCCCGCGATTGTGGCGCAGTTTTTTGATCCTCAAAATAGTGAATTGGAGACTGCACTATGAGCATCACCATGCTAATTACGATGATGCTGTGCTTTACGCTCACTATTTCAGTCGCGGTATCGATCGGACTTGCTGCTATTTTGGGTATTCAGATCGCTAACATCAACATGCTGATTTCAGTCAAGGAGATGTTTAATTCTCTGAACAAGTTTCCATTAGCGGCGATCCCATTTTTTATTCTGGCCGGCAATCTCATGGAGACGGGCGGCATTTCGCGACGTTTGGTGGAGTTCGCAAAAAGTATCGTTGGAGGGGTGCAAGGCGGCTTGCCGATGACCTGTGTTCTAACCTGCATGATTTTTGCTGCAGTATCGGGTTCAAGCGTTGCGACAACGTTTGCTATCGGGGCCATTTTGATCCCCGCCTTGATCAAACATGGCTATCCGACTAACTACGCGGCTTCGCTTCAGGCCACAAGCGCAGAATTAGGTGTCGTGATTCCCCCTTCTATTCCGCTGATTTTGTACGGTGTCGCTGCAGAAGTATCGATCGGTGAGTTGTTTATCGCAGGGTTTGGGCCAGGTATTTTTATCGGCGTTTCATTGATGCTATTTGTTCACCTGTATTGCAGATGGAAAGGCTGGGGCAAAAACGATGGCGACGGTCGACTCAGCGTGGGACGAGCGACCTATCAAGCTGCATGGGCCTTGTTAATGCCGGTCATCATCTTAGGTGGTATTTATGGTGGCATATTCACACCCACCGAAGCCGCTGCAGTCGCTGTCTTTTATGCCCTCTTTGTAGGCTTGGTGGTGTATCGCGAGATCAAGCCACGCCACTTATTTCCGATTCTAAAAAAATCTGTTGTGTCTAGTGCAGTGATCATGTTCATCATCGCCAACGCGGGCTTGTTCGCTTTTTTATTAACGCGAGCTGGCGTTCCAGGCGAAATCGGACGTTGGCTGAGTATGGTGCTCGAGTCACCCGCGATGTTTTTACTCGGCGTCAATATCGCCTTGTTTGTGATCGGGATGTTTATTGAAACAAGTGCAGCCATCCTGGTCTTGGCTCCCATATTGGTGCCAGTCGCCATCCACTTTGGTGTCGATCCTGTTCACTTCGGACTCATCATGGTGGTCAATCTCGCCATGGGCATGATTACCCCACCCTTTGGCGTTAATTTGTTCGCCGCCTGTACGGTCGCGCGTATTTCTCTCGATCAAATCGTGAGCCGCCTTTGGCCTTTTATCATTGTTATCTTTTGTTGTTTGATGGTGATCACTTACGTTCCATCACTGTCACTTGGCTTAAGGGATTTGGTTTATAAATGAAAAGCTCAAATGATGCTTTGAGTATTTACTAAGCCTTTTTGGGGCCAGATCAAAGTCAAAATCAGCTATCCTCAGGCCTGGTTGGCTCCGCCAGGCACTTGCTGGGTCTTTTTTTATTGCCTCGCCGCAATCAGTCTTAAGTCGCTCATTCGCCAGAAGCGGCTACGTGTAGCTCTGCACATTCGCGTTTATTGATGAAGTCAATGAAGCGACACTTCAGGCGCCCCTAATGTTTATGCAATATTTTCGGAATCATTCCTATGGAAATCAAGGTTAACTTTCTCGATAAGCTTCGTCTTGAGGCTAAATTTGATGACTTCACGGTGATTGCTGATCAACCCATTCGTTATAAGGGCGATGGTTCGGCACCGGGCCCCTTTGATTACTTTCTGGCTTCGTCAGCGTTATGTGCGGCGTATTTTGTGAAGCTGTATTGCGATACTCGCAAGATCTCCACTGAAAATATCCGTCTCTCACAAAATAATATTGTTGACCCGGACAATCGATACCAGCAGATTTTTAAAATTCAGGTCGAATTACCAGAAGACATCTCTGCCCATGATCGTCAAGGTATTTTGCGTTCGATTGAACGTTGTACCGTAAAGAAAGTGGTGCAGGCAGGCCCACAATTTGTGATTGAAGAAGTCAAAAACCTTTCGGCTGATGCGCAGGCTTTGCTGTCATTAAAGCCGGACACTGGTGCAAGCACCTATATCGCAGGCAAAGATTTACCGCTTGAGCAAACCATTGCCAACATGTCTGGATTGCTAGAGGGTCTTGGCATCAAAATTGAGATCGCTTCGTGGCGCAATCTGATCCCCAACGTATGGTCCTTGCACATTCGCGATGCGCACTCGCCGATGTGCTTTACCAATGGAAAAGGATCGACAAAAGAAAGCGCACTGGCATCTGCCCTGGGAGAATATATCGAGCGACTGAGCAATAACCATTTTTATGCTGGCGCATTTTGGGGAGAGGATATTGCCGCTGAGGCGTTCGTTCACTACCCAGATGAGCGCTGGTTTAAGCCGGGCAAAGGCGACTCTCTGCCAAAAGAAATTCTGGATGCACATTGCCTGAAAATTTTTAATCCCGATGGTGACTTGCGTGGCTCGCATTTAATTGACACCAATTCAGGCAACGTAAAGCGCGGCATCTGTTCGCTACCGTATGTGCGTCAGTCAGACGGCAAAACTATTTATTTTCCATCTAACTTGATTGAAAATTTATACGTCAGCAACGGCATGAGTGCCGGCAACACCTTGGCCGAAGCACAGGTACAGTGCTTATCTGAGATTTTCGAGCGCGCAGTTAAGAAAGAAATTTTAGAAGGCGAGATTGCGCTGCCCGATGTGCCGCAGGAGATACTCGCAAAATATCCCGGCATTCTGGCGGGCATTCAGGCGTTAGAAGATCAAGGCTTTCCTATTCTGGTCAAGGATGCCTCTTTAGGTGGCGTCTATCCAGTGATGTGCGTGACGTTGATGAATCCGCGCACAGGCGGTGTATTCGCATCTTTTGGTGCACACCCAAGCTTTGAGGTGGCCTTGGAGCGCAGTTTGACGGAGCTGCTACAGGGGCGAAGCCTGGAGGGTTTGAACGATTTACCCCCGCCAACGTTTGCCAGTGAGGCCGTGACTGAGCCCAATAACTTTGTTGAGCACTTTATTGATTCCAGCGGAATTGTGTCATGGCGCTTTTTCAGCGCGCACTCCGATTACGATTTTGTAGAGTGGGATTTCTCTGGCCACGGTGAAAATTCAAATGCCGAGGAGGCTGCGACTTTATTTGGCATTCTTGAGTCGATAGGCAAAGAAGCTTATGTGGCGATCTATGACCAGTTAGGCGCCATTGCATGCCGAATCTTGGTTCCTGGCTATTCTGAGATTTATCCAATAGAGGATCTGATTTGGGACAACACCAATCAGGCCTTGCTATTCCGTGCTGATATATTGAATTTGCACAGTTTGGATGATACCCAACTCAGTGCACTACTCGAGCGGCTTGAAAATAACGAGTTAGATGAATATGGCGACATTGCGACATTAATCGGGATTGAGTTTGACGAGAACACACCTTGGGGCCAGCTAACCGTGCTGGAGTTAAAGTTGTTAATTCAACTCGCACTAAAGCGTTTTGAGCAAGCGCATGAGTTGGTTGCAGCCTTTCTGCAATATAACGACAACACAGTCGAACGACGATTATTTTATCAAGCTGTCAATGCT
>JAURZO010000104.1 GCA_030653405.1 Zwartia sp.
GATCATCACGGTGCGCACACCGAGTTTTTTTAACGCGCTTATCGCAAGCGCCGCACTCGGTTTGATCGGGTCAGAAACCGCCATCATGGCGGCAAGCTGCCCATCGACAGCAAGGTAAATCGGCGTTTTGCCTTGACCCGCCCATTGCTCGGTCAGCGCACTTTGCTCCTCAGTGTTAATCCCATTCTTTTGTAAAAAATGTTGCGCACCCGAAAGTAGGACTTTGTTGGCCACGGTGGCACCCACGCCAGCGCCACTCGTCGCGATGAAATCACGGGCAGCCGGCAGCGCGAGTTTTTCGCTCACTGCGGCGGCCACAATCGCTTGCGCGATAGGATGCTCGGAGTGCATTTGCATCGCTGCCGTCCAAGCCAGAATCGTCGCGCGATCGTGATGAGGGTCGAGCACCACGAGATCCGTCAGCGTAGGTTTACCTTGTGTGAGAGTGCCTGTTTTATCGAAGGCGATCACAGTGACATCGCGCAGTCTTTGCAACGCATCACCTTGACGGAACAGGACGCCTAGCTCTGCTGCACGACCGGTTCCAACCATAATGGATGTCGGTGTGGCCAGACCCATCGCGCACGGGCAGGCGATAATCAGCACGGCGACTGCATTGACCAAGGCATAACTCAGGCTTGGGGAGGGCCCGATGCTGAGCCAGACTAAAAATGTCAGTAGGGCGCAAAGCATGATGACAGGCACAAAACGCGCCGTGACTTGATCGACCACGGCTTGTATCGGCAGCTTGGCGCCTTGTGCGTTTTCGACCATTCTGATGATGCGAGCCAATACTGTTTGCGCACCGGTATGGGTCGTGCGGTAGGTAAAACTACTGGTCGTGTTGAGCGTGCCGGCCGTGACGTGATCGCCAGTGTGTTTGGTGACCGGGATCGGCTCGCCCGTGATCATCGATTCGTCGAGATACGGCTGACCCTCTGTCACGATGCCATCGGTCGCGACTTTTTCACCTGGTCGTACTAGTACCAAGTCACCTGGTTTGACCTGATCAATATCGACATCGGTCACGATTCCCGCGATCAGTAGGCGCGCTTGACGCGGTTGCAGGCCCACGAGATGCTTGATTGCAGAGCCGGTACGTCCGCGTGCCCGCATTTCCAGTACTCGCCCCAGCAGTATTAGGGTCACAATGACAGCGGCCGCCTCAAAATAAACATGTCGCGCCCCTTCGGGCAGCCAGTCCGGTAAGAAAGTCGTCACCATTGAATACAGCCAGGCACTTGATGCGCCTAGCGCGACCAAGGAGTTCATGTCGGGTGCCAAGCGCCACAGCGCAGGAAAACCCTTCGTGAAAAAGCTGCGTCCGGGCCCGAGCAATATCAGCGTGGTGAGTAAAGCCTGAATCCACCAACTCCACTGCATCCCGATCGTGTCATGCACAAAATGATGCATTGCAGAGAAAGCATGGGAGCCCATTTCCAGGATAAACACGGGTAAAGTCAGCACGAGAGCGATCACAAATGAGCGATTCAGTGTGCGTGTTTCCTCTGTCTGCTCAAGAGACAAGGCGTCACTTGCAGCTTGGCTGTGCTCGATCGGTGTCGCTTCATAGCCGGCTTTTTCTGACGCAGCGATCAGTGCTTTGACCAGACTCTGCGGATTTTCCACATTAGGTGTAAAACTGAGGGATGCTCGGTGTGTCGCTAAATTGACATTCGCCCGAGCGACACCAGGTACTGTTGCAAGGGCTTTCTCGACCCGCAGCACGCAGGATGCACATGTCATCCCTTTGATTGCGAGTTCAATCTCTTGGCTCTCGGTTTGGATAGGGACCTGGTTTACCATATGCTTATCGATTGATTACGGTATTTTTTATTAAGGATAGTTATCATGACATCATTCCAAGTAGTTGATATGACTTGCAATCATTGTGTAAAGACTATTACAGCAAGTGTACATAGCGTGGCGCCTGATGCCAGCATTTTGTGTGATGTTGCAGCTAAAACAGTCGTGGTCTCTGGCACGCATGATGGAAAGACAGTAGAAAACGCCATTAAAGAAGCAGGTTACACCCCAGTTAGAGTATCCTGACAAATCATTGTTTTTATTTACTGAAATTTTAAAGTTGATTTTAAAAAACTATCGATAGATTTAATAAATACAATTATACGAGTCAATAGTAATTAATTATGATTTGCACATGACAGATCACAACCGTGATTTGTGTTTTTTCTTAAGGAAATTAGACATGTTGCAAAATCGTGAAGGTCAGCGGGTGCCGAACGTGAGTTTGCCTGTACGCGTGGGAAACGAGTGGAAGCAGGTGACCACTGACGAACTATTCAAGGGTAAAACAGTTGTTTTATTTTCGCTGCCAGGTGCCTTTACGCCGACTTGTTCGTCGACGCACCTGCCACGCTATAACGAGTTGGCGCCTACGATGGCCAAGCTCGGCGTGGACAGCATCATTTGTTTGTCGGTCAACGACACCTTTGTCATGAACGAATGGGCGCGCGATCAAGACGCAGAAAACATCGTGTTGCTGCCGGACGGTAATGGTGATTTCACTCGTGGGATGGGGATGTTGGTCGACAAGTCCAATTTGGGCTTTGGCCAGCGTAGCTGGCGCTATTCGATGCTGGTCAAGGACGGCGTGGTTGACAAAATGTTTATCGAACCAGAAAAGGAGGGTGATCCTTTTGAGGTTTCAGATGCGGACACGATGTTGAACTATCTTGATCCAAACGCTAAAGCGCCCGATCAGGTTGTCGTATTCTCCAAGGCAGGATGTCCTTTCTGCGTCGAAGCCAAGTCACTGTTGACATCGATGGGTTACGACCCGATCGAGGTCACACTCGAGAACAAAGTGCGCGGGCGTGTGATGGGGGCGATTTCTGGTCAACACACAGCACCTCAGATTTTTATTAACGGTCAGTACATTGGTGGTCTTGATTCGCTCAAGACTCGGCTGAAAATTGCCGCTTGAGTTCAATCGACGACGTAGTGAAGGAAAAAATATGCAAACGCTGAAGACGGATGTTGTCATTATTGGTGCAGGTACTGCAGGCTTGGCGGCCTACCGCGCTGCGATCGCAGAGGGAAAAAAAGCCTTGTTGATCGAGGGTGGTCCATACGGTACGACATGTGCCAGAGTGGGTTGTATGCCCTCCAAACTGCTGATTGCAGCTGCCGAGGCCGCACATGCTGCACAGCATACTTCCGCCTTTGGTGTGCATGTGGAGGGCTCAGTACGTATCGATGGTCGCGAAGTGATGGATCGGATCAAACGGGAGCGAGATCGCTTTGTCGGATTTGTGTTGGATAGCGTGGAAAATATACCTGCCGAGGACAAGCTTCGTGGCTACGCCAAGTTCATTGCACCGGGAATCTTGGCGGTGGATCAACATACCGAGGTTCATGCGGGCAGTGTCGTGATCGCCACAGGCTCCAGTCCATCGATTCCACCCCCTTTCAAGGGTTTAGGTGATCGTTTGGTGATTAATGACGATGTGTTCTCCTGGGACGATTTGCCAAAGCGTGTGGCGGTCTTCGGGCCTGGTGTGATTGGTTTGGAAATCGGTCAGGCACTCGCGCGCTTAGGTGTGATGGTTCGAGTGTTCGGCGTCAGTGGTTCTTTGGGTGGGATGAACGATCCTGCTGTGCGTCACGCCGCAAAGAAGATTTTTCAGCAAGAGTTTTATCTTGATCCGGATGCCCGGGTGCTTGAGACCCGGCGCGTGGGTGACGAGGTTGAAATCCGCTATGTCGCATTGGACAACACAGAAAAGACAGAACGCTTTGACTTCGCGCTGGTTGCAACGGGTCGCAAGCCCAATCTGAGCTCTCTTGGTTTGGAGCGAGCAGGGGTTGAGATCCAGAGCAGCGGCATCCCTGCATTCAATCGTGAAACCATGCAGATTGCCAACTTGCCAATTTTTATCGCTGGCGATGTCAATGGCGATGTGCCTCTTTTGCATGAGGCGGCGGACGAGGGCAAGATCGCTGGGCGAAATGCAGCGAACTATCCGGTCATCGAGTCAGGTTTGCGTCGTGCGGGACTCGGTGTGGTTTTTTCTGATCCGCAAATTGCGCTGGTGGGTCAGTCCTTCAGCCGCTTGGTGCCTGGTTCGTTTGTAACGGGCGAAATAGATTTCTCAGGTCAAGGGCGTTCGCGAGTCATGCTCAAGAACAAAGGCCTTTTGCATGTCTATGCTGACAAAGTGACACGTCGCTTCTTAGGGGCAGAGATGATTGGTCCAAGCGCTGAGCACATCGGACATTTACTGGCCTGGGCAGTTCAGCAAGAACTGACGGTAGACCGGATGCTTGAAATGCCTTTTTATCATCCGGTGATCGAGGAAGGTTTGCGAACTGCCTTGCGCGATGCGAGCCACAAACTTGATCAAGTGAGTCGAGCGGCCGCCTAAGCAATCACGCATTGACTGGGCGAAGTGTTAACGCTTGGCTGGCTTGGTGATTTCGATCATCTGACGAAGATCTTGAGTCACGGCGTCGACTTTTTCGGTGTCTGAAGCGAGCAAGCGTGCGCGACCATTTCGGTCAAAAATGAAGACCCCACGGCTGTGTGTGACATCGTAGATATTGGCGTCGTCACCGGCCTTGGGCTTTTCAATTTGATAGGCCACGCGATAGCGACGCGCAAGATCAGCGACTTGGCGCTCGTTTCCAGTCAGACCAATGGCATTTTTGTTAAAGGCATTGACGTAAGCTTGCAGGACGTCAGGTGTGTCGCGATGTGGATCAACGCTCACAAAAATAATGCGAACATCTTTGGCCAGATCGCCAAGTTTTTCGAGTACTTCGGTCAATTGGGCCATGGTAGTCGGGCAGATGTCCGGACAGCTCGCATAGCCAAAGAACATTAAGACAGTCTTGTCTTTTAAATCATCCTGTGTGATGATTTTTTTTCCCTCGCCAAGCAGGGAGAACTTGAGATCTGGTAGATGTCCAGAAACATCGTAAAGCATCCATTTTTGTGTTGGATCGGAACAAGCCGTTAAAAAAACCAGACTCAAAGCAGCAAAAAACATTGCAACGCGCTTGAAGGCGTCGGTCATGCATTGAGAAAGTGAATGTTGCTTGCAGGTTAAGGTCCGGTGCTTCATCTGATGTGACGTCTTTTCTACAAGAGGGTAATTCAATCGACCGCAGGCCTGGCTTCGTCCAGCATGCCGCTGTGTCTGAGCAGGGCATCCATTTTTGGAGCACGACCTCTGAAGGCTTTGAAAGACTCTGCAGCAGGACGCATGCCTCCGACAGCGAGCACTTCGCGACGAAACTTGAGTCCGGTCTCGGGATCGAGCGCCCCTAGGCTTGTTGCGGCCTCATGGGCTGAAGCGGCGCTTCGCGCGGCCGCTTCTTCGAAAGCTTCAAAGGCATCCGCCGAGAGAACTTCAGCCCATTTGTAACTGTAATATCCCGCACCGTAACCGCCGGCGAACAGGTGAGAAAAACTATGCGGAAACCGATGCCAGCTTGGAGGGCGCACGACAGCGACTTCTTCGCGTACCTGATCGAGTTGTGTCAAGACTTCCGCAATCGATAAACCCTGGCTACGACTATGCAGCAAAATATCGAACAAAGAGAATTCGATTTGTCGAACCGTTTGCATGCCGCTTTGGAAATTTCGCGCCGCTTTCATCCGTTCGTACAAATCCTTGGGAAGAGGTTCTTGCGTGTCAATGTGCGCGGTTAAACGCTGAATGACTTGCCATTCCCAGCAAAAGTTTTCCATGAACTGAGAAGGCAGCTCAATCGCATCCCACTCGACCGCCGAAAATGCTGAAGCACCAGGCTCGTCGACTTCAGACAAAAGTGCATGCAAAGCATGACCACTTTCATGAAATAGCGTGATGACATCATCGTGTGTCAACAGGGCAGGCCGATCACCTTGGGGACGCGCAAAATTGCATGTCAGGTAGATGACGGGCGTCTGCACTGAGGATAGTCGTTTGCGTCGACTGCGCTCACTATCAACCCATGCTCCACCTTGTTTACCAGCGCGTGCGTAAAGATCGAGAATCAGATAGCCCAGCACTTCGCCAGATTGATTTTTAACAGCGGCTGCGCGAACATCAGGGTGCCAGCCGTTTACTTTGTAGTCAGTGAGAACGACACCAAACAGTGTTTGGATCACCTCAAATAAACCGCCCAAGACACGAGGTTCAGTGAAGTACTGTTTCACCTCGTCTTCTGAGTAGGCGTAGCGCATTTCACGCAAGCGCTCAGAAGCGTAGGGGATATCCCAAGGTTGTAAATCCGTCAGTCCCAGTTCAGTGCGGGCAAATTCTTTGAGCTCTGTCAGATCACGTTCTGCAAAAGGCTTCGCACGTTTGGCTAATTGACGGAGAAAAGTCATCACTTCTTGCGCACTGTCAGCCATACGTGTTTGCAGACGCAGGTCTGCAAAATGTTCAAAACCAAGCAGTTGTGATTCTTGTGCGCGTAAAGACAGCGCCTCCTCGATGAACGTCGAGTTATCGAAACCAGCTTCGCCTTGTTCTGAAGCGCGGGTGGCATAAGCATGGTAGATGGTTCGACGCAGTTCTCGGTCGTGCGCATACTGAATCACAGGCAAATAGCAGGGCATCTTTAGATTGAGCGTCCAAAGCTCGGCATCAGGCGATTTGATTGAGTCAATCGTGTCCTGTGGCACACCATCGAGACGTTTAACGTCTTCAATCACCAGCGACCAGTGATCAGTCGCGTCCAACACGTTTTCAGAAAATTTCTGCGAAACTTGAGACTGTCTGTCAGCGTTTGCCGCATAGTGCTCTCGCGCCTCGCCCTGAAGCTCTACGCCACTGAGTTTAAAGTCACGCAGGGCAAGCTCGACCACACGACGTCTGGCTTGCGGCCAGCTCGCGAAGTCTGCAGCCTGATGCAGACGCTGATATTGCTGATAAAGCCCCTCATGCAGGCCGACCCAGGTTGAAAACTCACTGATCGGTCCGAGCATTTTGTTGTAAGCGTCTCGTAGCTCAGGGGTATTGACGACGGCATTTAAATGTCCCGCAATCGACCATGCCCGCCACAATGGTTCAGAGGCATCATCGAGAGGCGTGACAACAGCCTCCCAAGTCGACTCGAGCGTTGGGTCGGCAGCAACGTCGATAGCTTGACGGGACTGCGCGAGAAGCTGTTCGATCGCCTCAATGACGTGATCGGGTGTGATCGCGGCATAGTCGACCAATTTATCCATCGGAACGAGTAGTGGGTTCATTTATGCAAACTGCCTTTGCTGAGCGCGCTCAGCCGCTTCTATCGTGTTGACCAACAGCATGGCGATGGTCATGGGGCCCACGCCACCTGGCACAGGCGTAATCGCTCCAGCGACTGTTTTGGCGCTTTCGAAATCAACATCTCCGCATAGCTTTCCATCACTGCCACGGTTAATGCCGACATCAATCACAACCGCACCTGGTTTGATCATCGACGCATTGATCATTTTAGGTCTTCCGGTGGCCACCACCACAATATCCGCGTGACGAGTGTGCCAACTCAAATCTTTTGTTTTGGAATTGCAAATCGTGACGGTGGCGCCTGCACTTTGCAGCAACATCGCCATTGGTTTGCCGACGATGTTGCTGGCACCGATGACGACAGCAACAGCGCCTCTGAGCGGGACGTTTTCTGATTCCAGCATTTTCATGACGCCATAAGGCGTGCAGGGACGAAATAGGGGCTTACCCGTCATCAGGAGGCCCGCATTGCTGACATGAAAGCCATCGACATCTTTGTGTGCGTCGATCGTCTCGATGACAAGATGGGCATCAATATGGGCGGGCAGTGGCAGTTGTACGAGAATGCCGTGAATTGAAGGATCGACATTCAATGCACGTACCCGCTCAAGCAACGCCTCTTGCGTCATGTCGGCGCCGTACTGTTCAAACACTGAATGCAGACCAGCTTTTTCACATGCGGCGACTTTGTTACGAACATATACCTGGGAAGCCGGATCGCTCCCCACGAGGATCACCGCCAGGCCCGGTTTCAAGCCGGCCGCTGTCAGAGCTGCGGCTCTGCGTGCGACCTCTTCCCGGATCGTTGCGGCAAGTTTGACACCATCAATGATGCGTGCAGTCATGCGGAAATCTCTGGCTTGCTGAGCGCGACTTTCATGAGGTCGGCAACAGTGGTCACTTGTAACTTTTCCATGATGTTGGCACGGTGTGCCTCAACGGTT
>JAURZO010000106.1 GCA_030653405.1 Zwartia sp.
CTACATCAACTTTTTCACTGATTCTTATTACCGCAAAGTTTTTACTGACACGCTATCAGTCGCGGCTATCTGCACGCTGCTTGCTTTGCTCATGGGTTTTCCTGTGGCGTATTTCTTAGCGAAAACACAAACACGTTTTAAAAGTATCTTGATCATTTTGCTGGTGTTCCCCTTGATGGTCGGCAACGTGGTGCGCGCGGCAGGTTGGATGGTTGTATTAGGTAACGCCGGGGCCGTGAATGCATTACTGCTCTGGATGGGCGTGATCGATGAGCCTCTAAAGTTACTCTATACGCCTCTGGCAGTGGTGATTGGCACAACAGCGGTTGTATTGCCTTTTATGATTTTGACCCTGCAAAGCGTTCTTGAAGGGATCGATTTTGCAGTCGAGGAAGCCGCCCGCAATTTAGGTGCTAACCAGTTCATCACGTTCTTTAGGGTGATCTTGCCCATAGCGGCTCCAGGCGTCGCAGCGGGCACGATGCTGGTGTTTATTTTGTGTATGAATGCCTATGCGACTCCGGTTTTGCTGGGTGGTAGCGGCATCACCATGATGGCACCTTCTCTCTACGGTCAAATTGCCAAGGCCTCCAACTGGCCTTTTGGTTCGAGCATGGCGCTCATTCTTGTTGTGGCCACTATGACTATCGCACTGACTTCGAGTTGGCTCATCCACCGACGCTACGTCAGAACCATGACGTCCTGAACATGTCCGGAGACTATCTTTCATGAGTAAAAATTTAATTCTTTTTCGCAATGGTAACTTGCTTGACCCTTTAGCTTCAGACCTTCAAGGTACGCACGATGTGCTCGTCGAAGGCGGAGTCATTCGTGAAATATCATCGACGCCCATCAAGGTGACTGGCGCACAAGAAATCGATGTGAAAGGTAAAACAATCATGCCAGGTCTGATCGATCTGCATGTACATGTGCTTGCGACTCAATTGAATTTGAGCACTCAGGGCGTATTGCCTGACGCGTTGGTGATGATGCGTTCTGTGCCCATTATCCAAGCCATGCTTCAGCGAGGCTTCACCACTGTGCGCGATGCAGGTGGTGCAGGGTGGGGATTAAAGTGCGCGATCAATGAAGGCACTATTAACGGTCCAAGATTGTTTATTTCAGGTCGGGCGATCAGTCAAACTGGCGGCCACGGTGATCCGCGTCCTCGTTCAGACCATCTGCGTCCGATGAGTTTTTGTGGTTGTTGCTTCCGTGCCGGGGATATTGGACGTGTTGCTGATGGTGTGGATGAGGTCAGAAAGGCTGTCCGCCAAGAACTTCAAATGGGGGCGGATCAAATCAAGATTATGGCTTCAGGTGGAGTGGCTTCGCCAACCGATCCGATTGCATCCTGGGGTTACTCTGAGGAAGAAATTACGGCGATGGTTCAAGAGGCAACAGCGAGACAGACTTATGTCATGGCGCACTCCTATACAGCCGAGGCAATCGCGCGTGCGATTAAGTTGGGTGTTCGAACGATTGAGCATGGCAACTTGATTGATGCACCGACCGCGCGGCTGATGCATGAGCATGGCGCTTTTGTGATTCCTACGCTGATTACCTATGAGGCCTTAAGCCTGGAAGGTGAAAAGTATGGATTGCCGGCGGATAGCATTGCCAAAATCGCGGATGTCAGCTCAGCTGGTTTGAGTTCTTTGGAGATCTATCGCCAGGCGGGAGTAAAAATCGGTTACGGCAGTGATTTGCTTGGACCGTCACAACGTCTCCAAAGTGAAGAGTTTAGGATTCGCTCGGAAGTCATGCCACTGCCTGAGGTGATTCGCAGTGCGACGACTACGGCTGCAGAGGTGCTCAATATGCAGGGTAAGCTCGGACGTCTGGAGGTTGGCGCGTTTGCGGACGTACTCATCGTTGAGGGGAATCCAATGCGTGATGTGAACTGTCTGTTGGGGCAGGGCGACCATATTCCTCTGGTGATGAAGGAAGGACAAATTTTTGTAAACCGTCTCTAAGCGGGACATCAACATGGCCAGCGTCACACTTGGAGTAAAGGTCGACGAAGCGCTACGTGATCGATTGCGTCATGCGGCGATGCGGTTGTCCCGGACACCGCACTGGCTTCACAAACAAGCGCTTACCAGTTATCTGGAGCGCATCGAGCGTGGGGATATTCCCCAGGAGCTTTGCGTCGGTGGCACTGGGACGAGTGTTGGTGAAGATGATGGCCCTGAGCTTGCTCCGCTTAATTTGCTTCCGTTTGTTGAGTTTGCTCAAGATGTTCAGGCGCAGTCGGTTCTTCGCGCCGCGATTACTTCTGCCTACCGTCGCCCAGAAACCGAGTGCTTGCCGTTGCTGCTAGGACTCGCTCAAAGCGCTGATCCGACCGCTGTGAAGGACATCGCAAGTCGCCTGGTGACGGCTTTGCGCAAAACGCGTAATCGTAGTGGTGTTGAGGCTTTGTTACAGGAGTTTTCTTTGTCCTCTCAGGAGGGCATTGCACTGATGTGCCTGGCTGAAGCACTGTTGAGGATTCCTGATCTCGCCACACGTGATGCGCTGATCCGCGACAAAATTTCACAAGGTGACTGGCGTTCGCATACGGGAGGGTCTCCCTCGCTTTTTGTGAATGCT
>JAURZO010000120.1 GCA_030653405.1 Zwartia sp.
ACCGAGGCTGGCTCAATCATAGGCGTATATGGTCTGACATGGGGAGGCTCACAGTTACTCACCGGACGTCTATCGGATCGTTTTGGACGCCATCTCCTGAATATCTGGGGGATGTGGTTATGCGGCGCGGGGGTGGCGCTAATGATCCTCGGTCAGAGCGCACTCTGGTGGTCGCTATGCGCAGCCTTGTCTGGCTTTGGAATGGCGATGCTTTACCCAAACCTGTCAGCTGCCGTTGCCGATATTTCACACCCGAACTGGCGCGGATCTGCTGTTGGCATTTATCGCTTTTGGCGGGACCTAGGCTATGCCATTGGAGCACTTGGTTTGGGATTGGCGGCTCACTTTAGCGGTCATATCGAAGCTGCATTCTCGTTTGTTGCTCTATCCATGCTGGCATCAGGTGTGCTCTTGTGGTGGTTGGGTGAGGAGACCCATCCACGCCTGAATCCAGAAATCCCAGTTCTTAGCCAACCTTAAAAAGAAGCCATGATGACTTTCATGACACAACTTTGTACTGCAATTGCAATGTCTATGATTGCATAGAGTCCGATGGCGTCGGCTGAGAACAAGGCTGCTGCAATCGATGAAATGGAGGGATACCTGGAATTTGTGGATTATGGCGGAGGCGTGATCTTTGCCGAGCAGATTCCCAAGGAAGAGTGGGCAAAAATGCTTGTCATCGATGCGCGTGATCCTGCTCGGTTTGCAAAGGGGCATATTCCGGGCGCGATCAACATGGACTGGAGACAAGTGCTATCTAAGCGAGAAACTATTTCTAAAGCTTTACCGATGGATCGACAATCGACGAATTACGCGCGCTCGCCGGCGACCTGCAACGAACGCAGGATCAGCTGTCGGCCTTCGCTACGGAGCGCGAGGACACGATCCGTCGCCTGCACGACGAGGATGTGCGCCGGAACCGACCACTATTGACCGCGCAGGAAACCGAAGCGATTGCGATTGCCACCGGTTACCGCAATGATCCCAGACTGCTGACCAAATCAGCAAGGGTGGGGGCTTGCTTTTTCCTGGCGATGGAAACAGCATTACGATCCGGGGGGATACTGCGCATCAGGCCTCAAGACTACGATCGTCAGGCACGGGTTTTGTACGTGCACGCGCTTGAACGCGGGGGTCGCAAGGGATCCAAGAGCGGGACGATCCTGGCTTCACGCTGGGTGCTCCTCACGAACCGTGCCATTGAGCTATTGGACCAATTGCTGGAAAGCATGCCCAAGGATCAACAGCTTAAAGCGGACTTTTCCATGCCGCCTTACGTCGTAGGCTTGACAGATCGTCAGCGCGATGCACTCTGGCGCAAAGCCCGCGACCGCTCTGACGTGGAGGACCTTCATTTTCATGATCATGAAACATGAGGCTGCGACACGACTGGCTGGTTTCATTGATGTGATCGCACTCTCGCATGCGATCGGCACCAAAGATCTGAAGCTGCTGCGAGACACCTATTACAACAATGATGCAAGCCGCATCCCTATTCACTTCCCAACTCCTTGGCTGAACATAAGCCGCGCGATCACACCAGAGCCGATTCCCTCAATATGGGATCCGATGGAATCTGAACAATCCCGGTCTGGTACGCCTCGGGGACAACGGCCAGGCCTTTCTGTCTGACCCTCGAAGGAATCTAGAATGGATGAACCGCTTCCCGATGCTATGAGTACAGATGAGCATGGTGATAAAACCCGTGATGGTAAGGCGCGGTATGACGCGATTGCACGGGAGTACACCGCACTGAGT
>JAURZO010000130.1 GCA_030653405.1 Zwartia sp.
ACCGCTGGGACAATGTTTGATTTTCTTCGGTGTTGATTTTGATGTGCAGCGCGCGATTGACATGCTTACCGGCACTGGCCTTAAACGTTGGCGCAAACATTTGGCAAGGACCGCACCACGATGCCCAAAAATCAGTGATCAAGGGCAACGGCGACTGTGACATCAGTTCGCCAAAGGTTTGTTCATCCACATCGATGGGCGCCGACAGCAAGTCTTGTTTACAGGCGCCACAAATGGGTGAACCCGAGAGCCTCTCGATCGGCAGTTGATTGGTTTTTTGACAGTGGGGGCAAGTGATTTTCATGATTTCTCCATGGATGGATCCGCACAAACAATCTCTGCCACGCCACCATCAGCGCGTGCCGATCAGAGATCGTCCTTGGAGACCTTTTGCCAAGACGCGTCTGGATTGAATATCGAGATTTGTCTCGCCAGACGATCCGTCGCAGGTCCCAAATTCTTTTGATAAACCTGACCCGCATGGTTCACAATAAAGGTCATCACACCTGTTTCACCATAAACGACTGGCCAGGCTATCAAAGCATACCCACCAATCATACGACCATTCACGATGTAATCAAGTTTGCCCCCTGGAGCCGCGGCACCTTGCGACGTCAACACATGAAACAGGTAGCCGTGAAAGCCCCGCTCATCAATCCCGTCGACAGCCTTGGTCTGAGCAAAATACTCCCCGATCGGGCTCAACGGCTCATCAGCATTGGTCGGCCAGTACAAGCCATCTCGTTTCCCAGGCGTGCTTTGCAAGCGTTGTGCGTATTGCAAAACGCCATCTCCCATCCGGTCTTTTTCAGCGTATTCCATCTGCGCGTCCCCGTAGGCAAGCATCGCCTGAATCACTGCGATTTCATTGGATCCGATCGTGCGCTGTTTCATTTCCTGAACGGCTTGATCCATGTCAAAACGCCAGTCAGCGCCTTGCTTGATCAGGGGGATTGGCAAGGTCCAGCCCTTATCACCCACGCTGATGTGCGCAACGGTGGGATTGTCCAGCACGATGGCATGGGCCTTGTCCCAAGCCGCAATAAACCGTTGATAATCTTCTTTGGTAGGTGCGGGAATGAAGTTTTGAAAATCATCCCCAAGCATCATGCGAAATAGTGTGGTGTCCTTTGCTTTGACCGCATAGCCAAACTCCTCCATCGCGGCCTGTGGCGTTTTAAATACCTGCTGAACACGTTGGGCCTGAACAGAAGTTGCCCCCATCAACAGTCCGAACGTCACTAAAATAATTGAACCAATGCGTGCAATCATGGTGGTCTCAAAAAAGTCTAAAAGAATACGCTTCAAAAAGCATGTATGTTCGCGGAGCGATAGGCTTGTCGCTTGTCTCTTGTCGCTTGTCGCTGATCGCTTGTCGCCTTTAACCTCTGCCATGCCCTCTCATTCCGCCACCACCGCCGCCACCACCACCTCCGCCACCTCCACCTAAGCGGCCACCACCACCCGCGTTTGGACGCGAAGCCGCTGCGGCACTCGCGCGACCACGATCAATTTGTTGACGTCCCGCATCAACACCTCTAAAGGCATCCGAACGGGCAGTCGGCTGAGGTGCACGGTTTTGCATGGCCTCGCGCTGGGGTGCTGGACGATTTTGAATCGCGTCTCTTTGTGGAGCTGGACGATTCTGTTCAAGATTACGGGCCGGCGCATTGCCAGCAACGCGATCAGAAGCATTGGGAAGATTGCGCGCGGGCGCGGCGGCATTGGCGCCCGGTCTGGCTTGCGCATTACCGGGCGTTCTGTTCACGCCTTGCGCCGCGCCTTGAGCCGCGCCATGACCACGCAGCTCATTTCTGGCGTTCACGGCATTCATATCACGTGTCGAATAACGTTGGCGCGAGCCATTGTCACGATAGGCGACCGCGCCACGGTGCTGCGGGTTGTGTTTCCAGTTGTTGTTGCCCTGACCGCCATAAAAGTTGTTATTGCGACTGATGCGGTTAAAGTTGTTGACGTTGATGTTGACGTCGCGATTGTTCCAGTTAAAGCCGCCAAAAATCGCCCCCGCAGCGGCCACGCCCGCTCCCCACATCAAGCCGCTCACAAGCGCCTGACCGGGATACCAACTCATCACCCCAGGATAATAAACAGGTGGATAGGACGGGTAAGCCCAGGTGCCGTAGACCACGGTTGGGTTGTAGGCAGGTACATAAATGACGCTCGGCTGCGCCGGCTCGATGATGACGGTTTGATCTTGTACGATGACTTTCTGCTGCTCATTCGAATTCAGATTTCCAGCCTTTTGAGCCTGCAGACGCAAACGCTGAATTGAGTCCATCACATCACCCTGTTGCGCAAGAAACGCATCACCGAGTTTCTGGGTCCAGTCAAGCTGCTCACTCATCATCGCCAAAACCTGTGGAAACGCCACGAGCGACTGCACGCTGGCATCCCAGGTTTGATCACTGACTTTGCTCAAGGCCGCATCACCGCCTTTGTTACCGGTTGTCTTTGACCACCGCGCCGCTTGCACGATTTCGAGAGGATAGGTCGCAGCCATCAGCACCTGCGACAGAAGCGCGTCCGGGTAGAGGGCGATCGGCGCGAGCATGGCATCAATCTCTTGCGCGGCAAACACTGGCGCGTTGGCGGTTTGAGCTTGAGCATTTGCGGGGGCAGCAGCGCCCGTTGATTGACCAAGGGTCGGCGCTGCCCACATCACAGTGAGTGCGAGCGCAAGCGTCGACAGGCGGGTTGGGTTCTGCATGATTTTTCCTAATCAGTCATCTGCAATGCACATAAAAGTGCGACGTGTACCGCACCTCTGAATTACAAATATTACAATCGTTGCCGATTGCGCAAACAGTCATCTGCTGTGAATCATAAAATTTAAATGCGTTTAAAAGTCGAAAAACAACAGGCATACACCCTCAGGTGTATTCAATAATCCACGTTCGTCGTCAAAACAATATGCTCGACGATATGCTCTCATAGCCCAAATTTGACCGATAATCATCGATTAGGGAAACGTTCCTGATTGATCGATATGGCCAAAACTAAGAAAAACAAAGAACCCTCTCTCGTCGCGCATTCCCTGCGATCTCTCCTTCAAGAGATCGTGGGTTGGCGTAACTTCATTTTTACGGAGTGGCCTCTCTTTTTGCTGATGGCAGCAGGGGTCACGATGTTGCTATTCGTCTCTGAGCCCCTTCCCCCGCGAAACGTTTATCTCTCGGTAGGACAACCTGGGTCGAGTTTTGAACAGCTTGGCAACAAATTCAAACGCTACTTTGATGAAGAGGGCATCACTTTGAATTTTGTGTATACCGACGGCTATACACAAAGTATGCAAGAAATCAGTAATCCTGACTCCAAAGTGACCGCAGCATTTTCTCTTGCGGGAATCTCATCAAAATCCAAATACCCAAACTTACAAACCCTAGGCAGCATTGAGTACGTGCCACTGTGGCTGTTTCATCGAGGTCAAGAGCTCGACACCAGTACCGTGCTCGAAGCATTCCGAGACAAAACTGTTGCAATGGGCCCCGCAGGAAGCGGCACTTCGATCTTGACCAATCGACTGCTTTCCCTCACAAATTTAGATGTCAATCAATTGCACAACTTCGTGCATATGGGTGCTGCGCAGGCCACGGAGAAACTGATTGACGGCGAAATATTCGCCATGTTCATCGCTGATGCTGAAAATGGACCTAATCTACAAAAACTCCTTAAGCATGATGACATTCATCCGTTCAATTTCGAATACGCGCAAGCCATCTCAAAAAAGCTGCCGATACTGATTCCCGTTGTTTTGCCCAAAGGATCCTTGGATCTGAAAGACCGCCGTCCTGTAAAAGATGTCAATATGTTGGCTACGACCGCGACACTGCTCATCAAAAAAGACACCCATCCCGCCATTCAACATATTTTCATGAGGGGCGCGGAGCTCATCAGCCGTGACCTTGAGCCGCTTTTTTCAAATCCGGATTTTTTCCCGGCCTATCTGGATCACAGCTTTCCGCTCAGCCCGATTGCACATCGCTATTACGAAAGAGGCGCACCTATCCTCATGGATAAGCTCCCGTTATGGCTGGTCAGCTATCTGGACAAAATCTGGCTGCTGCTCGTCGGCTCGTTTGCGGTCATTTTTCCAATCGTAAAGCTCTTTCCCAACTATGGACGCAACCGCGCAGTCCTGATTATTTCGAATGCCTATGTTGAGCTTCTGGATATCGAGCGGATTGCCGTCGAAACGAAAAGCATCAACAAACTCCGTGAGCTGCAAATTCGTCTTGAGGAGTTAAATAGTGAAATGCTTGAGATCGACATCATGACTGAAGAAATGAATCGGCTTTACTCGATGAAAAGTGCGCTGAACACTGTGCGACAACTCGTTGCCAATAAGCTCAAGGAGCTTAGCCTGTCACAGGCCACTTAAGCAACCCGCACCAGCACACTACGGCAAGCAAATATCCAGTACATTTCTCGCTGCTGGAAACCGACCTATATCTGGCAATTCGACCTACCCACTCCGGACGCCCATCATGTCATCGACAGCCCGTAATGAGACGACCTCTGCAATGCAACGCTCTGTCCAACAACTTGTAGAAGCCCCAAGATTCGGCAAGTTCATTCTCACCCTTATTATTCTCACTGCAATTATTCTTGGTCTTGAGACCTCCAAGGAAATTTTTGCGCAATGGGGGAACACGCTTGAGTTCATCAACAATGTGTTCTTGGTGGTCTTTGTGGTCGAGTTGTTGTTGCGCATGTTTGCATGGAGAATGCGGTTTTTCAAGGACCCTTGGAGTTTGTTCGATTTGATCGTCGTAGGAATTGCGCTGATCCCAGCCTCTGGACCGTTGGCTATTTTGCGCGCACTGCGTGTGCTCAGGGTTCTGAGAATCGTATCCGCAGTGCCCTCCATGCGACGCGTCGTGACCACGCTGCTTGGCGCACTCCCTGGACTCGGCGCGATTGCAGTGCTGCTTAGCCTGATCTATTACGTGTTTGCGGTCATCGCAACAAAAATATTTGGTGACGCCTTTCCGGATTGGTTCGGTACGCTTGGACAGTCGCTCTACACGCTCTTTCAAGTCATGACGCTCGAAAGTTGGTCAATGGGTATTTCTCGCCCCGTCATGGAAGAATTCCCCTACGCTTGGATCTTTTTCATCCCATTCATCTTGATCGCGACGTTCACGATGCTGAACCTGTTTATCGCGATTATTGTGAATGCGATGCAAAGCTTTAATGACGATGAACATGCGGCTG
>JAURZO010000132.1 GCA_030653405.1 Zwartia sp.
GTTCCGCGACCCCGGAATATGCACCCATATCCAGAGGCGCGCTTTTATGCGTCACACCCGAGGTAGGAGCCGTATGCGGTAATTCTGCAAGTACGGATCTGTGCGGGGGGCAGGAGGTAACTTCTGTCCCTACCGCGACCCAAACAACTTGCGTTTCACGCCTTCATCCAGCGTCTCAAAATCCACCTCGGTCAAGACGATCCCGGCGGCACTTTGGCCTTTGAAACGATAGACCGAATCCACCAATAACTCGCCCTCGGCCCAGAGCGCATCCCCGGCCGTTGAGTATTTACCGGTGGGGCGCCGGAGCGTCCAATCCCCGAGCTCAGGTGTCTGGATCAAGTCAGAGTTCATCAGTCCGCGCCAGCTTACCAACGCGATATCGGAAAGCGCGATACCCAGCGACAACAGGTGTTTTACCGCGGCCTCGGTTTGGCGTCGCAACTGCGCCTCGGTCGTGTAAGTATGAAAATTGGGTATCTCGCCCTCATAGGCCGAGCGTGCTTCGATCGGAGAATCCGATAGCTTGAGCGCGTTCAGTACCTGGCAGACCTGCCGCGGTGTGCGGAAATTGTCCTGGCAGCGGACCGTCACGACATCCGACAGGTCAAACTCGTCGCGCGGGTAGAGGCGTTGAGCCGCATCCTCCAGCAAATAAATCCGACCGTCCTCCGAGAGTTGTGGCAACAAGCTCGCGACCCAGTCTGGTTCAAAATCCTGCCCCTCGTCGATGATGATCAGCTGATAGCGGCCCTGCATCTCCGGGGTGGCGTCGACCGCGTCTTTGTACTCGGCGCTGAGCTTGTCGTACAAACCCTTGGCACCAAAATCCGGCTCACCCACGTGCTGGCGGTGATGGTCCACGCAGAGTTCATGAAAACTCGCGATCCGGGCGCGCGTGGGGGCGAGCTGTGTGATGTGATCGGCGAGTGCGCGGTTGTAACAAACATAGAGACTACGCTGCGAGGCTGCGGTGGCATCTTGTAACAAACGCAAGGCCAGCTGTGTTTTGCCCGAGCCCGCCGTTGCTTGAATCCTCAGTACACCCGAGGGTGTATCGATGCGCGGCACCCAAGTGGCCAGACCATCGGCGAGCCGCAGGGTGGTCTGACGCAGTTGCGCGCCCAAGACCCGCAGATCGGGCGTAACCTTAAACTCATTGCACAGAAACTGTCGTAGCGAAGTGAGCGAGCTGGGGTCAGAACTCGTTCCACCGACACCACCACCGACACCACCACCACTTGCCAACGTCTCCATCACAAACGAACCCAGCTGCGCAAACCCCGTCGCATCCACAATCCGCTCGGGCGGAATGCCGACAACGTGCTGCCCCTCGACCCTAAAGTCCGGCAGCACCAGACAATTAGTCACCACCGCGCGCAGGCACGCTTGTTGCAGGCGACTGACCATCGCGGCATGCTGGACCTTGAGTTGGCGACCCACGTCTTTGCTGCCTTCTTTGTACATCTTGAACATTACGCCGTTGATCAGCTCGACCGCACCGGATTTGATTTCTAACAGCAAAATATTGCCCGTCGGTCCCAGCACCACCAGATCGATTTCGCCGTGTCGGTCGCGTCCCTCGTGCACCGTGTGCCACGGCACACTATGAAAAATTTCATAGCCCTCGGAGAGTGATTGCTCTAGCACCCGCAGCACATCCAGCTCGCGTTGTAAGCCAATGACCGGTAATGCCGGCGGCAGGGAAGGGTAAAGGACAGCCATCGCCGACTCCTCTTGGGATAGACCACAACATAACGTATTTGTTAGTGGCAAATTTTGTAGCACCTTTCCAGTTCTAATCCGGCTGTGAATGTTGAGGTAGCTCAGCTAAATGACACTTGGCATGGGTTCCTTTTTGGAACCTTTTAGGCTAAAATGAGTTATCCATTGGAGAGCGTCATGTCCGTCAACGTCAAGCTTTCTGAAACCCTGGTTGACCAGGCTAAGAGCCACGCAAAGGTTCAACATCGGTCTGTCCCTAAGCAAATCGAATATTGGTCCCGAATAGGCAAAATTGCCGAAGAAAACCCAGATCTACCATTCTTCATGATCCGTGATATCTTGATCGCTGATCAAGAAGCGGTTGTTGGCGAGTACGTGTTTAGCTGATGCGTCTACTCGTCACTCCCTCGTTTGTGAGGGCAACCAAGAAAATGCATCCACCGCAACCACCGCAAAAGCTGGAGCTTGATGCAGCGTTGCGTGCCATCAGTGAAAATCCAATTGCAGGTGAGACGAAGGTGGGTGATTTGGCGGGCATTCGTGTTTACAAGTTCCGGTTATCGAATCAGATATATCTTTTGGCTTATCGGATTTTGGATACGGAAAGCTTAAAACTCTTAACCCTTGGCTCTCACGAGAATTTTTACCGCGATTTGAAACGTATCGAGGACTGAATTAACAGGTCCTGCCAGAAAAATCAATTGCTGTGCGTATGAAGTCAAAGAAGACATCATTAGTTTGCCAGTGACGCTTCAAGCTCGACACTCAAAAAATGACAACAAAAATGACTAAGACCTTGACCCATAAGCAAATGGTCAAGAAGATGCTCAAGAGTCCAGCTGTGAAAGTGGAGGTAGAAAAGCTAAACCGAGAGGAGTTTGCAATTCTTGATGAGATTCTTGCGGCCAGAAAAGAAGCGGGCTTGTCTCAGGCGCAAATTGCCAAACGTATGGGCACGCATGCCCCTGCCATTGCGAGGCTCGAGGGTGCCTTAGCCACAGGTAAGCACTCCCCAAGCTTAAGCACCTTAAGAAAATATGCAGCGGCCTTGGGAAAGAGGATAGAAGTTCACTTAGTATAGGGAAAATCACTACAAAGGCCAGCAACAACAAGAGGACTACTTGATCAACAATAACGCTTTCATTTTCGCTCTGACATGCAACATGACAGCTGGCGTCACAGTCGCATTTTTTTGGCGCGTCTGATTTTCCAGTCCAGCGACTACGCCACTGAGGGCGCACTAGGCATGTCCAAGCGTGTTGAACGAGAGAGGCGCTTTCCGTTTTGAGTGATTTTCAGGCCTGTATATGCTCAATAAAATCGGTCTCATCTGTGTGACGGTAATATTTAAAGCCCTGGCCTCGCTGCCGTTGACCATGCTGCAAAGAATTGGTTACTGCGCGGGCTGGTTATTATGGATCCTGCCAGGCAAATACAAGCAACGCGCTTGGATAAACATGCGGCGTGCGATGCCGGATGCGACGCCCGACATGCTGCGTCAGTCGCTGATCAATGTAGGACAATTGTTTTTAGAAATGCCTTATTGGCACTCGCACCTAGACGAGCAAGAGATCGACAGACAAGTTCAGTTTGATGGTTGGGACAAAATCGAACAAGCCTTAAACAAGGGCAAGGGTTTGATTTTGTTGGGTCCGCATGCCGGTAGTTTTGAATCTCTGGGCGCAATTTATACTAGTCGTTTTCCTGCTACGGTGCTTTTTCGACCGCCAAGAATCGCCTGGTTACAAGAGTGGATCATCAAAACGCGAAGCAGAGCACGTTTGACCATGGCACCCGCCAACCACACCGGTGTGAGGAGCTTGGTCAAGGCTCTCAAGCGAGGCCAGTCGATTGGTATTTTGCCTGATCAGGTTCCTGTGATGGGCGAGGGCGCCTGGGCTCCTTTTTTTGGCGAACCCGCTTATACGACGACCTTAGTTGAGCGGCTACAAAATCTGACGCAGGCACCTATTTTTGTCATGGCTGCAAAACGCAATGGAATCGGAAAGGGCTTTACAGTGTATTGCCATGAGCTCGTCGAGCGATTGTCTGAGGATCCACAGTGTGCTGCGGCTCAGATTAATCGCGCCATGGAAGACATGATCCGCCTTATGCCGACTCAGTATTTGTGGGGTTACCACCGCTACAAGCAGCCCAGGGTTAAAGTTCATAAGAAATGACAACAAAAATGAGACCCCCACATGCGCCCACTGTCAAAATCAAAGCTGATGGCCTATCGGCAGTGCCCCAAGCGCGTGTGGCTCGAAGTCCATCACCCAGACTTGCGCGCAGATACCGCCGCCGCCCAGAAAAGCTTTGACATCGGACATCAAGTCGGAGAGATCGCACAGCAGTTGTATGACCCCGCAGGACTTGGCACCGTGATTGAGCCCTTTGCCGAGGGCCTGGACGTCGCGATCGCGCGCAGCCTAGCCTTGCTCGATACGCCACAACCAATCTTCGAAGCCGGCTTTGCCGCCGAGGGGGCGATGGCATTTGCAGACGTGATGCTGCCCGTACAAGAAAATACCCAGGCCAACACCCCCAACACCTGGCGCATGATCGAGGTCAAGTCCTCCACCTCCGTCAAGGATTACCATCGCGAAGACGTCGCCGTCCAGGCCTTTGTCGCCCGCGCAGCAGGCGTGCCACTTGCCGCCATCGCACTCGCACATATTGACAACAGCTGGACCTATCCCGGTGGTGGAGACTATCAAGGCCTGCTCGTAGAAAAAGACCTGACCGACGAAGCCTTTGCCCGTGGCGCAGAAGTCCAGAGCTGGATCGAGGGTGCACAAAGCGCTGTCGCGCAAGCCACGGCACCGGCGATCACCATCGGCAAACACTGCCACGATCCCTATCCTTGCGGGTTTTACGCGCACTGCCAACGTCAAGAGCTTCAAGCCGAACATCCCATCGCGTGGCTGCCCGGACGCCTGAGCAAAGGCTTAGTCACACTCATTGCAAACAAAGGCATCACAGAGCTTAGAGATGTCCCCGATCACTTGCTCGACGCTTATCAACAGCGCGTTAAAAATGTGACACTCGCCAACGAGGCGTATTTTGAACAAGCGAGTGCAGCACAAGCTCTCGCTGCGCACACACTACCCGCGTATTTTCTGGATTTTGAGACCATTACGTTTGCCGTGCCGATATGGTCGGGCACGCGACCCTATCAACAGATCCCGTTTCAGTTCAGCGTCCATCGCCTCTCGCAGGACAGCCAACGTCAAGGCCAACCTCAAGGCCAGTCCAACACGCAGCTCTCCGAGCAATCCTTTATCGACCTCTCCGGCAACGATCCCTCAGAGGCCTTTTCCAAGGCCCTGATCGCTGCGTGTCACGAGCCCATCCCGATCTTTGTTTACAACGCAGGGTTTGAGAACGCCCGCATTCGCGAGCTGGCCGCGAGATTTCCTCCGCTCGCCCAAGCCTTGCTCGCGCTCAGCGCACGCGTGGTCGATCTCTTGCCGATCGCACGCGAGTTTTACTACCATCCCAGCCAGCAAGGCAGCTGGAGCATCAAAGCCGTCCTGCCCGCCCTCTGTCCAGATCTGCATTACGACGAACTCGACGGCGTACAAGATGGCGGTATGGCCATGAGCGCCTTTGCAGAAGCCATAGCACCCCAGACTACGTCCACACGCAAAGACGAGATCGAGCGACAACTGCTCGACTATTGCAAACTCGATACCTATGCCATGGTGCGACTGTGGAGCGCGTTTACCGGGCAGAACCTTTAAGTAGAAGCCACGGCGGATAAACAGCCGTCAGCGCACACCCAACTCAGAAACCCCTGCATATGATGTTCAGTCGATTATTGACATGAATAGACAAATGGAAAACGCAGAAGCCAAGAAATCCACCACACCTAGAGCTAAACCCAAGCCCGCAACCAAAGTCTCTACAGGATCATTTTCTGAAACAACGCCCGTGACAAAGTATGCAACCGCCGCACAGGTTGAGCCGGCACCTGTTGATGTAGAAAAACGCGCAAGCGCAGATGAACACGCCGAAGCGATCAAACGACTAGAGGCCGAGGTCGAGGCGCTGAAAGTGAAGGCAGCCGAGATGCAACAGGCTACGGATCAGAAGCTCAAGCTCTACGTCAAGATGCAGTTCGGCGCGATGAGCTTGCTGGGGATGTTTAATATTTTTGGCTGAGGGGAGCGCGAGTAAACATTACAAGTAAGCGCTGTATGTCTTTCTGCAACGCCATCTGAATGCAACTAACCTCTGGGCGACCACTTTGTCATGGGATGAGATAGTGGTCGTGTATTAATGAACAACATGAAATCAATTTATTACACCCTAGGCAATAAAGGTAAGTCCGATGTCGGCCTAGGTACGGAGCAACTCAAGCGTGGCGTCGCGATGGAGTTTCGAAAATATCTCAGGAAATATCGCGATCTAACTTTCCAAGAAAAATTCATACTGATAGGTGGTATTTAAGCGTCTCTCAATACACAAAATTTTTGATAAAGTTCGGCACTTAATGGTTGTAACAATTTCCAGTTTATTCCAATTGGCCCTTTATTGTCGGGGGTGTATTCATCGAGAACTACTTCCCCGCAATACGCAAAGGGCGTGTCCCTGTCTTCTCGAACAAACAAAAAGAAACGCCAGCCGTTGGTGTGACTGTCTAAATAACGCCGGCCAGAGGCGTTATTAGGATTAGCGCTGTTCTGTGTCTTCCAGTGAAATTTTCTTGGACTGACAGCGTAATCTCCGTATAAAACTGTTTCATCAAAGCCGTAGCTTTTATCAAGCGTAACAAAAAGGATTTCAAGCTTTTTATCGTTTAGTTTTAAGATCCCCTCTCTGTTAACCGGCCGAGCAGTTTCTGAAGAATGACCTATAGCTGCCTGTATCTGACGTCTTTCGTATCTTCCATTGACAATGAGCGGCCAAGATGATGACGGATCATGAGCATTGCCACTGACTTTCGTCACACCAAGGTCGTTATTAGTTTCGAGATATTCTAATAATTCTTCAAGTTCACCCGCAATTGCTGGATTCGATTTTAGGGTGTGCCGAAAAGATTTAACTGTAAAGGGAGGCGCGTTTGGCAGCAACTGGTGTGCAAGCATTAGTAATTCAGCAGTCGAAGCGTCTGAGCTATCTTTGCTGCTGGAAAGCCATTTGCGCCAATTTGACAGCAATTGAATATCGTTAGTGTGCAATAAAGAGTGGAGACGCTTCATCAAGATTGGATCCTCTGGTCCATCTGCAGGCGTTGGTAAGCCAACTGCCCGTTTAATCACTGTCCATGATCGCTGATTATCGTAGAGCTCCTCCACCTCAATCATTTGATCAGATAAAAAATTTCTCAATCGAAGCGTTTGTAATTCTGAGGGGTTTTGCGTCGATACCCATGCAGCGAGTTCGGCCTCAAGTCGTCTTCGATTAATCTGTGAAGTTTGGCGTATATTATTTAAGACACGCTCCCTTGATACCTTATCAAGTTGGATGTGACAGCCCGATGGTAAGTGTGCAAAGCCTTGTTCGACAGACTGTTGTAATCCTTTGCGTGAAAGTCCAGTCAAGCTCCTGAACAGCGTGTCAAATCTGAAGCTCTCATCATATTGGCCGATAAAATCGAGAACTAAGCAACAGGACTTATCAGGATACAGGCGAAGTCCACGACCAATTTGCTGCTGAAATACGACGCTACTTTGAGTTGGACGAAGCAATATTAAGGTATTGATACTCGGTACATCTACGCCCTCATTAAATAAATTAACTGTACATATTATTTTTATAGATCCACTTTCAAAAGACTGAATTGCGGCAGCTCGAGATGTTTGTGTATTTTGACCTGTTAGTGCCTCAGATCTAAGGCCTTTACTATTGAAATAGTCAGCCATGAAGTTAGCATGTTCAACCGAGACACAAAACGCAATGGCTCGCATAGTATTGAGGTCTTCTACATAGCGCTCAATTGCTTGTAATACTGTTCGTGCTCGAATGTGGTCTGCACCAATCAAGTTGTTCAATTGCTGTTGTTCGCCCGATCTTCCCCAATCGACTTGACGTAAGTCCGTTGCATCCGCTGTCGCAAAATACTCGAAAGGGCAGAGAAGTTGTTGATCAAGTGCATCCCAGATTCTTAATGAATAAGCTGGGCTGCCATCCGGCCGAGAGTCAAAATAGGTATTCAGACTTCGCCCGTCTGTTCTTTCAGGTGTCGCAGTTAAACCAAGCAGAATAGATGGCTTAATCTCGGTTACGAAGCGATCAAAGGTGGTGGCAGGTAAATGGTGCGCCTCATCAATCACGACCATATGCCAATAGTCTGCCCCGAGTTTTTCAACGAGATCACGATTGGACAGTGTAAGAATCATGGCAAATGTATGGTCATAACTATTGGGTTGCGTTGTGCCATCCAGAAGCTCACCAAAATTACTATCCCTCAGCACTTGCCTGTAAGTATCTATTGCTTGCTGCAATAGCTGGCGCTGATGCGCAACAAACAAAAGCCTTGGTTGCCCACCTTGCTGTAAACAGATATTTTTATAATCAAAAGCTGAGATGACAGTTTTCCCAGTTCCGGTTGCTGCCACGAGTAGATTGCGGTTGCGTCCTAGATTCCGCTCATGTACCAGTCTGTCAAGAATCGCCTGTTGAAAAGGTTTTGGACTTAATTCAAACCAAGTTCTTAATCCAGTCGGTGAGATCCGGGAGTCGCCTTCACGTTCAGCAGCAAGGGCATCGTCTAGTGCTGCAGTCATTGCAGGGTTTCTAGGGTCATACCCTAGAAATTCAACGTCGTTCCATAGCGATTCGAAGTTCGCTTTAGCCGATTCAAATAACCCTGGTTCGCGCGATTGAGATATTTTTATTGTCCATTCAATTCCATCAATAAGTGCGGCTCTTGAGAGATTGGCACTACCTACAAAAGCTGTTCCAAAATTATTTCCTCTGCTAAATAGCCAAGCTTTTGCATGTAAGCGATTCCGACGACCATCAAGCGATATTTTGACTTCGACTCCGGGGAGTTTAGCTAACGTATCAACAGCCTCTCGATCCGTTGCTCCCATATATGTTGTTGTAAGTATCCTAACCTTTAATCGCGATTTACCAGATGCATCTACTGCTGTTGCACGTTGGAATACATCCTCAAGTTTACGAACGCCGCTTTTTTTGATGAAACTTATGATCAGGTCGAGTTGATCGGCTGATTCGAGTTCGGCTCGCAGCTCTGAATAAAGGCTTGGTTCTCGTTTTGCAGATGTAAAAAGCCATGGTTGTTTTAAGCCTGTTATAGGCAGAGTCGGTCTGAGGTTGGGCTCGTGAATCGCCTTTAGAATTTTTAATTGTGCTGAAGGTAAGGAGTCTAAGTTTGTCTCATTACCATGTACTCTAACTGACCTGAGCATTTCAGCTAACATTTTGAGTTCGAGCTTCGCGATCTCTTTCTGCTCTTGAGTTCCGCTCGTGATGATATCCAACAAATCAGGGATGCGACCAACAAAATCATCAATTAAAACTTGTCGTCGCTGATTATCATTGGGTCTTTCAAGCCAGGCACGACCCTCGCTTTCTAGCTGTGTGATTTGCTCTAGTTCATCTTCACGGACTAAGCGTTCATAAAAGCCTTTATGTAAGGGATTCACAAGGTGCCTTATGGTTTTGTATTGAAATTACAGCTGTGGAAATCTTAGCTTAGTACTTTCAATAGTATTTATTGCGTGAACAAAAAATCAATTCCCGATTAAAGGTTATCCATTGGTTTTAAAGTCCATTCCGGTACTCCTTGGTCAAACTTAAGTCTCAACCGCTGAACTTGGAGCGCCGTAAATACATCTTGCAATTCAGGTTTCGCATTCAGCATCGGCAAACTTGCCTGAGCCTGTGTAAAAAACTGATTTTCACTTACGTTTATAGGATCTCCGACGTAAGCGGTACGCCACCATTCTTGCATCCTCTCCCGGGCTGCTACCAAAACCATATCACTTGGTAGTCTTTCTCTTTTCTCGTGTCTATTGACACGACTGTGTGCGGGGACAAGATTCCAGAGGTCACTGCATGGCCAAGCATGCCAGGGTAGGCAGTGGTCGATGTCTATTGTTTCGGGTGAGAGTTTTTTCCCGCTATAAATACACCACAACCCAGTTACCTTCATCAGTTGTAATGCTCTGCCTCTAGCAATCGAAACATCTCGTTCGGGGTCTGACCACTGGAGGGCTTGTGATAGTGCCTGATCGTGGATAACTCTGTTTTGTCTGAGACCGTAGTTTTTAATCAGTCTCAGCCACTCAGCTACGAGTGCTGGCTCGATCCATGCGTCAAAACGCTGGAGGGCTGTAAATAAATGCTGGGGTAAGCGCAGAAATCCAAAACTTGAAAGATAGGCTTCATCTAGGATAATTTCTGTCCCGATTGAAATACGGCTATTTCGTGTGACTGCGAGGATCGATCTCCCATCCGGGTATGTCAGATATCGAGCCGGCATTTCTTGGATCGTTTTACAGGCATCACGAAGCGCTGCATGAAGGGCCTCGACTCGGGAGCCTTTAAATTGCATGCCAGCACGTAAGTCTAGGTGAGAAGTTTCATTACCCTGCGCGGCTAGCTGTCTGAACCCATTTTTGACGAATCCCAATCCGTCTAAACCAAGGTTTCTTGGTTGTTGAGGCAGCTCCGCTTTTAGCAGTGGAAGATAGAGTCGGATCCAATAAAGAGCGACTAAGCCTAGCGGTATTTCTACGGTGTCATCAATGGCATTCCGGGCATAGCCTGCGGCCCCATCTGCAATTCTGCACAGACACCTAAGAAGTCCCAGCTTGTAGGTGGAGGACTTATCGTCGTTCAGGATAATGTGACGAAGAAGAGGTAGGGCGCCTGTACCGTCGTCGGGGAGCCTAACCGCTAATTGGATCCAACTAATCTCAACGCGACCGCCTTCATCTTGTGTCATCACACGTTTTTGGACGTAGGCGCCATGATCTTTAGCGAATGACTCAATTTCCTCTTCAGAGACGGCAAACATTGTGCGCTCTGGTGCTGCAGGTCCAATGCGTAGCGTAATGGCCAGTAAACCACCGGGCTTAAGCAGGTTCATCAGCTTACGAAATGCACGGGGGCGATCTGCGGGGGGCAGGTGCATCCAGACCGCGCTGAGCAAAATAAAGTCAAAGCTCAGCCCGAGTCTTTGCGTGATTTGAAAATCAGGCAGATCGTCATCTATCCACTGTATATTCGTCTCGGGATGCAGGCGTTTTGCTTCGGCACGCATTCCAGAGGAGGGCTCAACGGCAACCACCTCGAATCCCATGCCTGCAAGCCAAGAGGCATCTCGACCGGAGCCAGCCCCAACGTCTAAGGCTAGAGCCTTGCCTTTGGGTAGCAGATCTACTAGCCACTCATGCACCTTGGCAGATGACAAGGCTTCGTATTGCTCTGTGAGCTGCGGTGCGTGATGATCGTAAAAGGGAGTGGAGGTCATTTGATTGTCTACAAGCTTTTCACTACTTGTTCACCACCTACTAGCCCGCTACCGATACAAGTCTGAAAATACTCCGAGGTCTCAGGATCCGTGCAATACACATAGCAACCCTTCATTCCCCGTGTCATAAGAGTGCGATAAGTGTTCTTTATGATGAGATCAACTTGGTTTTTGATCTCCAGATTGTTGTTTTTAATACGTTTCTTGAACCCACGAATCGTTTTGTCATGCGCGTCGCGTTTAAACGCATCTGTCTGGACCCCGCCGTTTCTAACGACAAAATCCGGTCCGATGATGACGCCGATGTAGTCAACTTCGAGTCCTTGACAGGTGTGTATACAGCCTACTTGTTCAACTGAGCCGGGTGAGATGATCCAGAGGCTGCCATCTTGTGAGCGGTTCCACTGTCGTTTGTAATGTTCACCTATGACGATGTCTGAGGCTTTGGGATCTTTTTTACTGAGCCAAGGCCAGCAGTAGCCTGCTACGACTCTTGCGCGGTTGTTGTCGTTCTTTTCTTTGATTGCCTGATGCAGGGCCTCTGGTGTGTCAAATACCTTTACATCATAGGCATCACGATCAAGTGTTAGGTTGGCGGTGGGGCGTATGCCCAGAGTGTTGTCCAGCCATGCCAGGTATCCATCTGAGCCTCCGCAACGAAACTGTGATTCGAGTGCGTATTGCTCGACGTGCGCGGCTTTGTTGTTCGCAAAGGCTTTGATCGTGTCGATGGTGCCAACGTCATTGAGCGCGATCCGTTGGTCTTCGTCGATAAAAAAGACGGTGCATTTAGAGGCTTCGATCAGTTCGCTGACCTGATGCTCTCCCAGGTTGCTATAGAGGCCGCTTTTCTCATTGAGTCGATGGGCTTCATCGACCAGCAGGAAATCAAAGCTATTTGGATCTGTCTCAATGAATGATCCTGATCCGCTAAACATGTGCGAGAACTTTGTCTTGGTAATGGTGCCGGTGAGTTTGGCTTGATAGACCTCTCTTGGCGCAGCATTTTTTGATACGTATTTGCCCACTAGTCCTAGGGTGGTGAGGTGGACGATGAGGTTGATCGCAAGTACTGTCTTGCCGGTGCCCGGTCCACCCTCGATGATGAGGACTTTGGGTTGTTCAGTGGTCGCTGTGCGGGCAGCGTCGATGATGGACTCAAAGACTTGTTTCTGATCGTCGATCAGGACGAATTCTGGTTTTTCCTCCAACAGGCCTTTGAGTGAGTCGGCGAGTGCTTTGGAAGGTCTGATTTTGCCCTGGCTGAGTTCGTAGAGGATTTCTTTGGTATCGCCGACTTTGATGTGTTTTTTTAGAAAGACTTGAAGCCGCTCTCGCTCGTCTTTACCTTTTAAAAAGAGCGGGGCTTTCTCAAGGTATTCGCGGTAGTGTGGTGAATCAATCGCGCCATCTCTTTCGTAGTTGTGCAGATAGGCGCATGGCTTGATGTTGATGCCACCTTCATACACAGAGACGTTAAAACCCTCGAGCAGTGAGGCGTAGGACCATGCCTGATAGGAGGGGTGAACGACTTCGCGCAGACCTTTGCCTAGATAGGTGCTTACAATCGCGTCCTTGTTGGTGACGGTTGCGTGCTCCCATTGCTTGAGCTCGACCACGACAGCATTCTTTTGACCTTGTCCGTCCATGCCGGTCAGGGTGACATCAATGCGCTTGGAGGTCTGAGGGATGTGCAGTTCAATCGCCACTCCCATATCCGTAGGGAGGTCCGGGTCGCGCAACACCTTGGCCATGTCGGCGAGTGAGGATTTCCAGGATCGGAGCTCTGCCAGAGGGACGCGTCGGCCGGTTGCCGCCGTGTACCGAGCGCGAACAATATCCTCTATGTCGTCGAAGTCGCTGTGATGCAAAAACTCAGTCTTATTGGCTTCGTAGACGATCATGATGCGGAAGTCTCCCCGAGATGTCGGCTGTTATTTCTTGTTGTATTTGGTACTGACGCCGAGAGAGTTTGCGACGGGGTATTTCTGCTCGTTAGCTTTGATCTTTTGCGTGACGGCTTCATTCAGATCGACGTTTAGTACGGAGGCTAAACGGACTAGGTATAGAAGCACATCTGCTAGTTCGTCTTTGACGTCTTGGGCGGTAGCTGGATTTTGTCCGGCTTTCATGGAGTCCGCTTCGCTCATCCACTGAAAGATCTCGGATAACTCACCGACTTCGCCTGTGAGGGCCATGACTAGGTTTTTGGGGGAGTGGAATTGTGACCAGTTGCGGTCAGTGGCGAATTTTTCCAGGGCTTGGGCTAGGTTGGTGGTGTCGATTAAGTCGGTGGGATCGGATGCGCTATTGCTCATGTTGGATGATCTTTTAATCGAGACGCAGAATGGGGCGGGATTCATTGAGGTGGGTGAGGAATTGTTACTTGATTGTATCTGTGAATGGCGGCGGGGATGATGATGGAAAGAAGGGTTGCAGGGATGGGTGATGGGACTTTGCAATATTTGATCTTTGTAAGCGGTGTCTCATCGGGTGATACAGCAATATTGGTAATGTCGAGGGCAGTAGGGTTAACCTGAAAATTCCACCTCACGCTTGCAACCGCCCCTTTAATTCTTTTCACCTAGCGCTATGGATCAATGATGAAATTTTTATTTGCTGTCGTGTTGTTTGGCTATTTATCTTCTGTATCGGCAAGCAAAGCATACGAGGTGACGTTGGAGGCCTGTGAGGCTAAGACATCCTGCTCTAAATGCATGGAACGCATCAAGATGCACTTCACCGTTGATGAGTCATCAAAGTCTGTCACGGTGTCTGCTATAAAAATTGACGGTAGTCCTATCCGTGAGGTCATGGAAACGTGTGAAGTACGCGATGCCAATAACTGGGTATGTACTGATTTTTGGTTAGACTTTGAAGTTAAGAACGGACTTTTAGCTTTGTTGATGAAGGATCCATACAAAGGCGAGAGCGAGTATGAATTATGTCAGGTCAAGGATTGAGATTTGCACTGTCAGTCACAAGCCAGAGGCTTTGGCGGATGGGCGACCATTTTTTTAAAAACGAGTCTGGTGTCGCGGTCGCTGCTTAGGTCAGAAACGATTAGGCTCCATACGTAGATCGAAAAGCGGAAAGTAGCTTTTTGATACTGCTTTATTTTTTTTATGAAAAAAATATCAAAAATGTACGAAAAAATATCATAAAATTGTTTTTTGTAAGAAAAAATGGTTATTTGTCCAAAAAAGTTAGATGAATAGCAAAAAAAACAGTGAAATCGGTTACTCGCAACTAAAAAGTCTGTTGGGCCTAAGCGCCCTTGGGCCAGCTGTGCCTGCGCGTCTTGCCGCGGTTAGTAAGGTGACGTTGGCTAACGACGCTCTGCTGATCCCTTCAAATGTCGCGCCTAAGGCTGATGACCCGTTAAGTCATCTCTTGTTTGCCTTAAAACACGAAGGGACTGAGCTGCAGTTGCTCTCGCAGGCGGTAAAAAAAATCCCAGGGCAAGAGATGCTGGCAGCACTGACAGAAGCGCCGACAGGTGTTTATATTCGCACCGCCTGCTTTTTGTGGGAAGCCTTTAATCAGCAAGAGCTCGAAGGTGCACCAACAGTCGCAGGGGCTTTAGTTAACTTATTCGATCCAAAAAAATACGTCACTGGGCCTAGTCAACGCAACGCAAAGTGGCGCGTTAACTTTAACGGTTTGGGCTCATTCGATTATTGCGTAACGGTTGAAAAAACCGCTCGCTTAAGTCGTTTACTCGACGCCAATATTTTACAAAGAGCCAATGAATTTTTGTCAGAACTAGGCGCAAGCGCCTCAGAGCGTGCCATGTCTTGGGCGTACTTAAACGAAACTAAAAGTTCGTTTGAGATCGAGCGAGAAACACCAAGCTCAGGCAAGGCCGAATCGTTTGTCGAGCTGCTTAAACAGGCGTCTCTTGCTTCGCACTTAGATGAAGAGTATTTGGTGAGTTTGCAAAACACCGCAATCACAAACCCCTTTGATCGGGCCACGCACTACCGGCACCAACAAAATTGGCTCAGCAGCGCGCTGCGTGGTGTCGCGGGGGTGACCTATGTGCCGCCGCCACCAACGCTAGTTGGAAGTCTGATGAGCGGTTTGCTCGAGTTTGCCAACAGTGCGCCTAAACAAGTGGACCCCCTAATCGCTGCCTCAATTGTGTCGTTTGGGTTTGTCTTTATTCATCCCTTTATGGATGGCAACGGACGTTTGTCGCGGTTTTTATTTCACCACGCGCTCTGTCAGTCTGGGCTGTTAAAGAATGGTTTGCTGTTGCCGGTCTCAAGCGCTATGAAGCGCAATGAAGAGAACTACCTGGCTGCGTTAAAGAGTTTCTCAGCCCCTGCGCGTAAGCGTTGGGACGTGCGATGGATCGACGGTGACGACTATCAGATGACCTTCAATTCTGACGAGTCTTTGTACCGCTATTGGAATGCAACGGCTTGCGTTGAGTTCGGGCTAGAGATGGCTGAACAAGCGCTTGAAAAAGATTTGAAAGAAGAGGCCGAGTTCTTGGCGCGATACGACTTGATCTATCGCGCGATAGATAGCCGCTACGACGTGCGAGGCAAAGATCTCAATGTGTTGGTCTTGTCGTGCATGGAGCAAAACGGAAAACTGTCAATTAATCTCCGTAAAAAATTTGCCACCACCGTTCCTGTAGAAGTTTTTGAGGCGATTGAAAGTGAGTATTTGAAGGCGCGGTGAAAGTACGCTTTCATGAAATCTCAGGCATTCAACGCGCTGTGTCAGGTATTCACCGAGACATTAACTTACCTGGAGCGATAGCAATTGATAATTTGCGCTGAATATCCATATCGACGCTTGGCAGTGAAAGATTCGTGTAGTTCAACTCCAACTTCATTGCTGCCCTCATAGCAGGATCAACATCGAAATATGTGGAATATTCCGCGTTGAACTCGACGCAAGTGTTTCCATCCAACGCTATCTGTTGAATGTTCCCTTCTTCAAACCCAATATTTAATAGTGCCTGGACGATATCCTTTTTCAGCCTAGAAATTGCAGTGCGTCGCTGGTTAGCATTCAGCACAACCCCGAGCTTTGGGACAAGTTTGATGTCCACATCTTCCGACACTCTCTCCAAAAGACCATAGGCTTTTGATAAGCATGTGCCCCCGCAAAAAACAAGGTTGAATTTCTCGTTATTAATTTTGGAAATAGCTTGAAGCACATCGGTGACAATGAAGTCTTTTTCGAGTGCGAATTCAGATATGGACAACTCATTTTCGAGAATCAAATCTGAAATTTTGTCCCGAAAAGCAGCATCAACTTTTTTCGTAAATAATTTGGCGACTTCCCACTGCGATTTTGCGACTGACTCGCGCTTTTCCAATATTGATAATGGGTCGCATTGGGATCTGTGTGCTTCGACCTTCTCGCAAAGCCACAGCATCCCTACCTACATCGGCTTTGACGCCAATTTTTTGCATAACCTCCAATCCGATATCCAGTAACTGAAGCGTCGGCACAGGTTTGCCACTGATCGTTGAAGGACGAGCCTTGACATATAAGCCAAAGCCGACCTTGATCAGCACTCCGCTTGCTGTGGCTTCATTGATAGCGCGGCTAACTTGCCGATAATCCCCAAGTCGATCGAACTCCTTGCGCAGGAACACCGACGATGGCGATCTCTTGATTTTTGCGATCACTCTGTCTTTAACGGTGGACTGAGGCATATTTGTTATCAAAATTGGCGAGGTAAATTTAAACAAGTTTAGGACATCAATGTCCTATTTTTGCACACTCAGTTGACTCGTTCAACAATTCAACCTATTGCAGTTGCAATATTGACAAACGCATCAAGAGAAAATCTTGAAACACGACCGAGTAACAGAGCATTCATTCTCGGCGGTGAGACGCCACAACGCGTGGCGGCCTCTGCTTGTGTCCAGCCGTTTGCTTTAATCAACTCCGATATTTGCATCATCAATTCTGCGCGAGCACGCAAGTTTGCGGCTTGCTCTGGTGTTTCGGCTATGGCATCGCAAGCGATTTAAAGGATTCTTTTTTTCATTGCTAAAAAATATTCGCAATCTTCGACAGCAGTCCAACGATGGCGAACAGAGTCGTGATTTGTTCGGTCATGCTAAATAAATTTTTGTAAATGTTTGTAAATCTCATTGAAAATCAGTTGCGGGTGCATTTAGAGTATTTGAACTATCGGTCAACCTATAAAAATAAGGGTGTAGAAATCATCAGAAAAAGTTGTCATGATGATTGTTGTAACTGCTTTGATAATTGGGGAATATCATGTACCACTACACAGACGGAGGCTTTTGCAATATTTGGCTCACGAACGGCTATGAGCAAATGGAAACTCCCTACGGTATGGCTATCACCATTCAAGACTTGCCTGGTCTTTCAAGAGCGATATGTAAGGCGCTTATCCGTAAAAACAGTAAATTAACAGGCGCAGAATTCCGATACTTGCGTCAGGCTATGCTTTTGTCTCAATCATCGCTTGGACGAACTTTAGGTCGCACAGATCAAGCAATCGCAGGCTGGGAAAAGAATAGCAAAGTACCAAAATTTGCTGACCAAATGCTGCGTGTTTTTTATGCTGCTCATGCGGATGGTAATGAGCAAGTCAAAAATATTATTCACGCACTAAACGATGCTGAACGAACAATTCATTTCGTGATGACGGAAACAAAACAAGGCTGGCAATCAAAAATCTCCGAAGTTGATTTGTCGGAGCTAGATGAGTTTGAAAAGGTTGTGTAGGTGAGTGCAAATATTAGTATTGAGCAAAATCATGGCAATAGAGTTTCCCTGACTTGCTCATCTGGCTGAGATCTTTCTGGCGTAAAGCCGGGCTCAAACAAAGACAGTGGTGTCGGTATGATGCCCCAAGGTTGATCTGAGGGTATCAATAAACCCGCATTGCCAATATGCTTAACTTTTACCTCTGTGCCGGTGAAGCGGTATTCTTTTTGGTTGACCTGAAGTTGAAACTGCCTGATAAATTCACCATAACGATCTCCCTGCTCTTTATTCAACACGACTACGCCGCACGCAGGACAAAAATCTCCTTTTATCGCGGGAATTGTTGTCGCATCACCTTTATAAATATACGGTACATCGCGAGTGTCGTGGATCAGTTCAGCGGCACCACAGCATGGGCACTTCATGATCAAAGCTCCTTAAAAGAAACAATTAAAACAGTGGCCTTTAAATTGGGATTGCCGCGCTCACTGAATGACCGATAAAGCTACTCTCGTGAAAACTTGGATTTTTGAGCTATTTCCATCATGTATTTAACGCGAGCAACCACACCTAGTGCCTTGGCAAAATAGGCTGCATCACCAGTTTCTAATGCAGCAGCCGACAAGACGGGGAGTGCATTGAACTGCAGGCAGCTGTAGCTAAAAAATATTCGTGATCTTCGACAGCAAGCCAACAATGGCGAACAGCGTCGTGATTTGTATGCTCATGCATAAAATAAATTTACGATCAAAATCTTTTCGCAATTCTAGAATTGCGTTGTTGATTTCAGAAAATTTACGATCAAAATCAGCTCTCAATCCTGCGACCAAGCGATCAATGCGATCCATGCTTTCTGTCGTTTGCTTTGCCAAGTCTTCGCGCGTGGCAAGGGTTGGTGTGATTGCTTCCAGTTTGGCTAGTTTAGTTTCCATTTAGTACTGCCTATAGTGCGTGAGTCATGTGAAATTTTAGTTTTAACGATATTAAAACTAGCAGTTTGGAGAACTATTTTTTGTAATAAATTGTTTCATCGCTATGCCCTCTAACTGAGTGAGTCGGGGAGTGCGTTGGAGAGACTGTTTGCTGTGTCATCTAGTGAGACAGTGCCTGGTGCATCTTCTACTAAACAGGAGATCCAGACAATCCACTATAGTGATGAATAGCGCCTAAAAAAATAGAGTAACAGCCCCTTTGTCGAAGTTTAAATTCGATCAGGCCCAACCAGGCAACC
>JAURZO010000134.1 GCA_030653405.1 Zwartia sp.
AGCATGACGAATAGCGCCTTTTTTGACTGACTTATGTATATCTAAATGACCTTAAATCTTGGTCGGAGCGGCAGTTTCCAGACCAAACGCCTTGTGTAACGCGCGCACGGCCAACTCCATGTATTTGTCTTCGATCAAGACCGAGGTCTTGATCTCGCTGGTGCTAATCATCTGGATATTGATGTTTTCAGCGGCCAGTGTTTTGAACATCAAGCTGGCGACACCTGCGTGGGAGCGCATGCCAATCCCGACGATGGAGACCTTGGCAACCTTGTCATCCGACACGATCTCGCGGGCGCCCACTGCGGGTGCGATCTGGCTGTTTAACAAGGCCAGGGTGCGGGCAAACTCGTTGCGGTGGACCGTAAAAGAAAAATCGGTTGTGCCGGCCACGGATTGGTTCTGCACGATCATGTCGACGTCGATGTTGGCGTCGGCGACTTTGCCCAAGATGGCGTATGCCACGCCTGGCTTGTCGGGAACACCCAACAAGGTGACTTTGGCTTCGTCGCGGCTAAAGGCGATGCCCGAGACAACAGCTGCTTCCATTTTTTCGTCTTCCTCAAAAGTAATCAGGGTGCCGGAACGCATTTCTTCGTCCAGCGACATGTCGGGGTCTGTCAGCGATGACAGCACGCGTGTAGGCACACGGTATTTGCCGGCGAACTCAACCGAGCGGATCTGCAAAACCTTGGAGCCCAACGAGGCCATCTCGAGCATCTCTTCGAAGGAGATGACGTTCAGGCGGCGCGCATCGGGCTCGACGCGTGGATCGGTGGTGTAGACACCATCAACGTCCGTGTAAATCAGGCACTCGTCTGCGTTGAGTGCAGCGGCGACCGCGACAGCGGACGTATCCGAGCCACCGCGTCCGAGCGTCGTGATGTTGCCCTCATCATCCACGCCTTGAAAACCCGTCACGACCACGACACGACCAGCATCGAGATCGGCGCGAATGCGCTTGTCATCAATGCCGGTGATCCGTGCCTTGGTAAAGGCGGAGTCGGTGCGCACGGGGACCTGCCAGCCAGCGTAGCTGCGGGCCTGGAGGCCTGCGGCCTGAAGCGCGATGGCCAACAGACCGCTCGAGGCTTGTTCGCCCGTGGCTGCAATCATGTCGAGCTCGCGACCGTCGGCTGAGTCGGAGATCTCACGGGCGAGACCCAACAAACGGTTAGTTTCGCCGGACATGGCGGAGGGCACGACCACGACTTGGTGGCCGGCGGCGTGCCATTTGGCGACGCGACGTGCAACGTTTTTGATGCGCTCAACGGAGCCCATCGAGGTCCCGCCGTATTTGTGAACAATGAGTGACATGATTTAGGGTACAAACGGATAGGCAGATGCAAAGTCCACTATTTTAGCCCGAAGACAGCGACACTCGCCCGCGTAAGCAGCGCACAGTATGGGATCCGTGTTGCCACAACAACTCCCGGTCATGTCCGAGGGCATGTAACTGCCTCAACTGCCGCATTAAATCAGCCAACCGACGCTCGCCTGGCATCGCAATCTGCTGCTGGCCCAGCCAATAGCGCAGCACAAGCGCCTGTCGGGCCGGGCTCAGGTCACGCCAAGCTTTCAGACTAAAGCTTCGACTGGCCTCGTCCGGCTCCAAAGTCTGCCAATCCGCCGCCGCAACCTCAGTGAGGATCTCACTGACCTCAGCGGCTTGTTTCGCATGACGCACCAAGGTCTGGCGCCACCCGGGCCAGTATTTTTCCAGGACTGGGACGAGTTCGGACCTGAATGCGCCACGTTTATATTGCGGATCGGCGTTACTAGGATCCTCGACGGCCTGCCAACCTGTCCGCGCGGTGTGCTCGCGAACGATCGTCACGAGGTCGCTGCGTTCGATATCGAGCCAAGGACGCAACAGTCGCAAGCCCTGGCGTTCAACGTCAGTCTGCATCGCACTTAACCCCAGCACGCCTGCCCCGCGCAGCAAGCGAAGCAGCACGGTTTCAGCTTGATCTTGCTGGTGATGCGCAAGCAAAATCGCGCCAACTTGGTGTTCGTGTGCGAGTGCGGCCAGCGCCGCATAACGCGCCTCGCGCGCCGAGGCTTCGGTGCCCAGCCCCTGGCCAAGATCGACGTGCACATGGCGCACGATCAGGGGGACCTCAAGCGTACGCGCCAACTCGGCCAAATGCTCGGCCCACGCATCGGCCTCAGGCATCAATCCGTGATGAATATGAAAAAAGTAAAGGGATCGGGATCGTGCGGTGGTATGCGGCGCAAGTTGTGCTGATTGTGCGGATTGTGCGGATTGTGCGGATTGCACAGACTCTCGACACAGCTGTGCTGCGACTAGCGCCAAAGCGACTGAATCTGTGCCGCCGCTCAGCGCGACGGCCACCGCTTGGTCGGGAGAAAGCGCGGCCAGTGCCTGCTGGAGTGCCCGCACGGGAGCATCGGGCCAGGCGCTTTGCATGACGAGGCGCTAGGGCCAAAGCCCTTAGGCGCGTACCTCTTGAAAACGTCCGTACGACAGCAGACGCTGGAGCCTGTGTTCGATCAGCTGCTCGGGCGTCATACCTGAGAGCTGACGCAAGGAGTCGGCGAGCGCGCGGCGCAACAAGCGTGCCATGACGCGTGGATCACGATGTGCGCCACCGACGGGCTCGTTGACAATCTTGTCGATCAACCCAAACTCTTTGAGGCGATCGGCCGTGATCGCAAGCGCGGCTGCTGCCTCGGGGGCTTTGTCGGGGCTGCGCCATAAGATCGAGGCGCAGCCTTCTGGCGAGATCACCGAATAGGTGGAGTACTGCAACATCATCACCACGTTACCTACGGCGATCGCAAGCGCACCACCGGAGCCACCCTCTCCGATAATGGTTGAGATGATCGGTACCTTGAGCTCAGCCATGGCGTAAAGATTGTGGCCGATGGCTTCGGACTGTCCGCGCTCTTCGGCACCAATGCCAGGATAGGCGCCTGGGGTGTCTACAAAAGTAAACACGGGTAGGTTGAATTTTTCAGCCAAACGCATCAGGCGCATAGCTTTGCGATAGCCCTCGGGGCGCGGCATACCGAAGTTGCGCGCGGCACGTTCCTTGGTGTCACGGCCCTTTTGATGTCCAATCACCATGCAAGGTGTGCCATTAAAGCGCGCCATGCCACCTACGATCGACAGGTCGTCGGCATACATGCGATCACCGTGCAGTTCGTGAAAATCGGTAAAGATCTCACGCACGTAGTCCAGTGTGTAGGGACGCTGCGGGTGACGCGCCACCATCGAGGTCTGCCAAGGGGTCAGCTTGGAATAGATGTCTTTGGCCAGGCTCTGGCTTTTTTGTTGGAGTCGGCTGATTTCATCTGAAATATCAACGGCCGAATCCGCCTGCACGTAGCGCAGTTGTTCGATCTTGCCCTCGAGCTCGCCGAGGGGTTGTTCAAATTCGAGAAAAGTATTGCGCATGTCTGTGTGTGCTCATTCAATCAGGCGAGAGTTTAGTATTCCACCGGGACGGGATCCAAACTACGCCATAAATACCAAGTGGCGACCGTACACCACGGCTGCCAGCCTTGGGCCACTTCTCGGGCTTCAAAACGGGAGACTGGCTCACCGCTGAAATAGTGTAACGAGATTGCCTTTAGGAGTCCGACATCATCTAACGGCAAAACGTCCGGCCGTTGTAGATTAAAAATCAAAAACATCTCGGCCGTCCAGCGACCGATGCCACGAATCGCTGTCAATTCTGTAATGACCGCTTCGTCTTCCATGCTCGCCCATTTCTGGGGGTGCACCAGCTTATTGCTGAAATGCGTCGACAAATCAAGGATGTACTCGGCCTTGCGTCCGGACAAACCTGCTGCACGCAATCGCTCAAGGCCGGCGGCCTGCACGCTGGCGGGCGTGGGGCGCTTGCCGCACTCGAGCAAAAACTTGTTCCAGACCGAGTCGGCGGCTTTCACAGAGATTTGTTGACCGACGATCGAGCGCGCCAACGTCACAAAGGGATTGCCACGCGTTTTGAGCCAAATATCTGGATGTTTGGGAATGAGTTTTTTCATGATGCGGTCGCGCCGCATCAACTGTGCAATCGCATCATCCCAATAGTGTGGCTTCGCCAAATCGGGCTTGACCACAGCGGTGGTAGAACTAGGCATATTTGTATGGACCTTAGGCGCGGCGCCACTGAGTCAGGCCACCGGGCTTGTCTTCAAGCTCGACACCTGCGGCTTTCAGTGTTGCACGAATCTGGTCGGCTTCGGCAAACTTTTTTGCCGCCTTGGCCGCCGCGCGCGCGGCGATGTGCGCTTCGATTTCTGCCTCGGTGAGATGACCACCCTGCCCCGCGACCTGAGTCGTCTGATCGGCCTGAGCCGCCTGCGCTTGTTCGATCGCGCGACGGGTATAGCGTGTCGGGCTCTGAAAATAAGCGGAAGGCTCCTGCTGCAGCAAACCCAACAGCGACGCGAGCTGTCTGAGCTGTGTCGACAAAGCAGAGTTTTTGTTGCGGTTGATTTCGCTGGCGAGGTCAAACAAAGCCGCTACAGCGCCGGCGCTGTTAAAGTCATCGTCCATGGCTTCTTTGAAAGCGATGGCCTGGGAGGCGCTCCAGTCGATGGTGGTGTCACCCGTCTTAGCAGGGGGTACATTTTGTAACGTCTGATACAAACGATCGAGCGACTGTTGCGCGTCGATCAAATTGTCAGGGGCGTAATTCTGCGCGCTGCGATAGTGGTTGCGCACAATAAAGAAACGCAACATCTCGGCTTCGCGAGGGTTGACCTGGTACTCGGCCGAGCGCACGTCATCCCCGCGCAGCACACCGATCGTCTGGCGAATCGTACGAAAATTACCGAGCGACTTGGACATTTTGTCTGAGTCAACCATCAACGGACCGCAATGCATCCAATTGTTGGCCAACGTGCCACCAAAAGCGCCTTCGGTCTGGGCGATTTCGTTTTCGTGATGGGGAAATTTCAAGTCGGGTCCACCGCCATGGATGTCCAACGGGATCCCCAAGAGCGACTTGCTCATCGCGGAGCACTCGATGTGCCAGCCCGGGCGCCCCCAACCATAGGGAGAATCCCAGCGGGTATCCGCAGGCTCGTGCTCTTTGGCGGATTTCCACAAGACAAAATCAAGAGGATCGCGTTTGGAGGAGGCGACCGCCACACGCTCACCCGCACGCAGGTCGTCAAGTGACTTGCCAGACAACTTGCCATAGTCGGGAAACTCGCGCACGGCGAAGTTCACATCGCCATCATCGGCATGGTAGGCCAGGCCGCGTTGCTCGAGCTTGCCGATGATATCGAGCATCTCACCCACAAATTCGGTCGCGCACGGCTGCTGGTCCGGCGACTGCACACCCAAGGCACGCTCGTCGGCATGCATGGCATCAATGAAAAAGGCAGTCACATCACCGATGCGCTGGTTGGTTTCAACCGCGCGACGGATGATTTTGTCGTCGATATCGGTGATGTTACGCACGTAATTGACCTGCAGACCTGAGGCGCGCAACCAGCGCTGCACGACGTCAAAGCTGACCAGCATGCGGGCGTGGCCTAGATGGCAATAGTCATACACCGTCATGCCGCATACGTATAACCCTACTTTGCCTGGTTGTACAGGGAGAAAGGGACGCTTGGAGCGGGACAATGTGTCGTAGATCTGTAGCATGCGTGTGGTCAGTCAAAAGCAGGGCTAAAATGCAGATCGACAAGTATAGCAATTGAGGGTTCTACGACTTGAAGCTGGTGAAAAGAATTCCTGTGAGTACCGCAACGGCAACGATCACAAAAAGGACGACGATTCCTTCGGTGCCGTCGTCGCTGCTGTCGACCCTGGCCTTTTGTGGCCTGCTGCTCGCATCCCTCCCAGTCTCTCACGCTCAGCTCAACTTAAGCGGCGGCTCGAACGCTGGGGTCATTAACCCATTGGCCAGTGATCCGACCGAGAACCTCGGCAATCCGACAGGGCGCAGCACCATGCCCTCAGCCATGCCCAATGCGGATCTCAACGCCATCATCGGCGACAAGGTTCCCGATGGTGGCTGGGATGGCTTAGCCAAGCTTCTCGAAGCCCTCGCCCCCTCGGTCGACACCAGCATTCCCCTTACGCCCACTGAGATCGCCAATCGGATTGATGGTCTGATTCGCACAGGACGTCTCAAAGAAGCGCTTCAAGCGGTCGAGGCGCGTCAGGCGATCGAGGCGATGCGCCACACGCCGGGCACCGATGTGCAGCTGATGTTTTTACAAGCCCGCGTGCTGAACGAGCTCAATCGTGCGGCCGAGGCCGAGGCCATCTACCTGCAGATGACCACGCGCTTTCCAGAACTGCCCGAGCCTTGGAATAATCTGGCTGCCATCTACGTTAAACGCAATGAGCTTGATCGCGCTCGCCGCGCACTGGAAATGGCGATTTTGGTCAACCCGAAATATGCGATTGCCCAGGCGAATCTGGGTGATGTGCAGCTCAATCTGGCTTTGCGCGCCTATCAAAGCGCCGCAGCCGGCGGTGTGCCTGGCATGGCGCCCCGCATCAATCGTGTCAAAGAACTTTTACAAGGCTCACCAAAATGAACTTTTCCTCTTACGGGCTTCGTGTACTGCGTTGCCTCGCACTGGTCGGTATGATTCCGCTGGTGTCTTTTACTGCCCACGCGGCATCCCCCTCCAACTCGACTCAAAAACAAGGCGTTACTTCCATGAGCACTAATCCTCGCGTCAAAATGTCCACTAATCAGGGCGACTTCATTATTTCCCTGAACGCAGCCAAAGCCCCAAAAACAGTTGAAAACTTTCTCGCCTATGTCAAAGACGGCTTTTTTGACGGCACGATTTTCCATCGCGTGATCGACGGCTTCATGATTCAGGGCGGCGGCTTCGAACCCGGCCTCAAGCAAAAGCCCACCAAAGCACCCGTTGAAAACGAAGCCAACAACGGTCTGAAAAACGACAAGTACACGCTCGCCATGGCACGCACAAGCGACCCGCACTCCGCGACGGCTCAGTTCTTTATCAACGTTGCCAATAACGACTTTCTGAACCACACGGCACCCACCGCGCAGGGCTGGGGCTATGCCGTGTTCGGTGAAGTGGTCGAGGGCAAGGACGTCATCGACAAAATGAAAGGTGTGCCAACTGCTAACAGCGGTTTTCACCAAAATGTTCCCACCAACGATGTCGTCATCACCAAGGCTGTTGTCATTGAATAAGATCCAACTTAAAGGACCGGTGTGGTTGGCCTCGGATGTGCATCTTGGGCAACACACCACTGAAACTGCGCAAGCGTTTCGGGACTTTCTGAAACTGGCCGCCAGCGAAGCTTCGGCTTTGCTGTTGCCGGGTGATATTTTTGATGCGTGGATTGGTGACGACGTTGCAGTCGTCGCCCCCCCTTGGCTGGCCCAGGATCTGATGGCACTCAAAGCATGTGCGGCTCGGATCCCAGTCTGGCTGGGTCGCGGTAATCGTGACTTTTTGATGGGTGGCGCGCTCGCCGCAGGTCTTGGCGCACAAATGTTGCCCGAGCAGGTATTGGTCAATGTTGACGGCCAAACCATGCTGTTGAGCCACGGTGACGAATACTGTACTGACGACGTGGCCTATCAACAGTTCAGAGCCATGGTGCGCAACCCGGAGTGGCAAGCTGGCTTTCTAGCCAAAAGCATTCCCGAGCGCCTCACGCTCGCTGCGCAAGCGCGTGGTGAAAGCATGGTCGCCAATCAGACAAAGTCCAGTGAAATCATGGATGTCAATGCCGATGCTGTCGCCGAAGCGATACGCAAAACGGGCGTGTCGCTGGTCGTTCACGGCCACACACACCGTCCCGGTCGTAATGTCTTGGCCGTGGACGGCAATCGTTGCGAACGCTGGGTACTACCCGATTGGGATTGTGAAAAAACCGCCCCCGGCGGCAAGTTACGCGGTGGCTGGATGGTGATCGATGCGGACGGCCCGGCCTTGTTTGATTTAGACAAAGCCTGAGGGCTGACGCACTCTAAAGCCTGACGCATTCTTTTACTGCGCGCTTTGTCTGGAGCGCTGTCACCTCACCGCAGCGGTGAGGGACAGAGAGGCAATCAAGGATTGAACAAAATGTTCAACTAGTCCTGCTCGACCTCATCGGTTTCGTCTGATTGACGCTGAACTTTGACCTGCGCAATGCGCCTGCCATCGATGTTCATCACCTCAAAACGAAACTGCGCGTGCTTGCCTTTGAACACGTAAAAATCTCCACGCGCAGGCAGCTGACCAAATTTTTCCAGCAAATAACCGGCAAGCGTGGTGTACTCACGGTCGTCGTTGACTAAGCCTTCGGTCTCGAGCACTTGTTCTAGATGGTGCAAGTCGGCCGCGCCATCCACCAACCACTGCCCTTCGCCATCCGGCACGATATCCGGCAACTCGTCCTCGTCTGGGAACTCTCCGGCGATGGCTTCAAATACATCGATCGGTGTCACCAGACCCTGGATTGTGCCAAATTCGTCGGCCACCAATACCAACTGACCCCGCGAACGCTTGAGCGTATCCATCAAACGGATAATGCTGATCGTATCGTGCACGATGATGGGTTCGCGCAAGTTGCCGCGACGGATATTGCCATGCGTCAGTAGGTCGGCAATCATTTCTTTAGCTCGACCGATACCCACGACATCGTCCACCGAGCCTCGGCAAACCGGGAAGAAACTGTGCGGGACCTTGGCGATCTGCTGTTGGATGTCCTGCGGATCATCCTCAAGATTGACCCAGGAGATTTCAGTACGAGGCGTCATCACGGAGTGAATGGAGCGCTCGGCCAGGGTCAACACGCCACTGACCATATTGCGCTCTTCGATGCCAAAGCTGACAGGTTCGGGCTGTCCCATCGGCCGGACAGGCTCCTCGACGATTTCATCGGGCAGTCTTTTGCCCAGCATCCGCAAAACAGTCTCAGCCGTCCGCTCGCGCATGGGTCGTCTTGCCTCAAGCTTGAGGCCCTTGTGACGCGCTAATTGATTCAGCATTTCAATCAGCACTGAAAATCCGATCGCCGCGTACAAATAGCCCTTGGGAATCAGGAATCCAAAGCCTTCGCCCACAAGGGAGAAACCAATCATCAGCAAAAATCCCAAGCACAACACGACAACCGTCGGATGAGCATTGACGAAACGAGTCAGAGGCTTAGAGGCCAGCAACATGATCACCATGGCAATGACCACCGCGGTCATCATGACGGACAATTCATCCACCATACCAACCGCTGTAATCACGGCATCCAGGGAAAACACAGCATCCAGAACCACAATCTGCGTGACAATCACCCAAAAACTGGCATAAACACGGGCATTAGTGGCTTCGATACGCTTGCCCTCTAGCCGCTCATGCAGCTCGAGCGTGCCTTTGAACAGCAGGAAGAAACCACCCAGAATCAGGATCAAATCCCGCCCTGACAGGGAAAAGCCCCAAAAAGCCACAAGCGGCGCGGTCAATTGCACAAGCCAGGACATACCAGCCAGCAGACCGAGTCGCATCAGCAACGCAAGGGAGAGTCCGATCACTCGAGCGCGCTCCCGCTCGGCGGGGGGCAGCTTATCTGCGAGGATGGCTATGAAGATCAGATTATCGATGCCGAGAACGATCTCAAGCACCACGAGCGTTAAAAGTCCGACCCATATCGTTGGGACGAGCAGCCACTCCATTGAGGGCTCCAAGAGTTAATCGACCTTTGATCATACCTGATCGGTCAGGTCGATCAACTCTTTTTACTAAATATTACTTATAAACAAACAAGCCTACTGACTGAACGCGGCTTGTACTCAGCCTCTCAGGTGACCCAGCATTTGTGTAAAAATCTTTGGATTGCCCGCGATCACGTTGCCCGACTCCATCCAAGTCTGCTCGCCCTGCAGATCGCCAATCAGGCCGCCCGCTTCGAGCACCATCAGACTGGCTGCGGCCATATCCCATTCCTTGAGACCCAGGCCACAAAAGCCGTCCATCCGCCCCGCAGCGACGTACGCCAGATCGAGTACGGAAGAACCAGTGCGGCGTACGCCAGCACAGCCGCGCGCCATCTCCATGAACCTTGGCTGGGAGAGCTCGTCGGGACCGATCGAACCGGGCCAGCGGGCACCCAACAAGGCGTCATGGAATTTGAGCTGGGAAGACACACGCATACGGCGGTCGTTTAAAAAGGCGCCACCGCCACGACTGGCGGTAAACAACTCGTTACGCGAAGGATCGTAAATGACGGCTTGTGTGATTTGACCTGCCTGACGCAACGCAATCGAGATCGCGAAGATAGGCATTCCATGAATAAAATTAGTCGTGCCATCAAGGGGATCGATCACCCACTCGTTGGCGGGCAACTCGCCTTCGGGCGTGTCACCCCCGTGGTATCCAGACTCTTCGCCCAGAAAGGCATGATCGGGATAGGCCGTACGAAGCACATCGATGATGGCCTCTTCGGCGGCACGGTCGACTTCCGTGACATAATCCTTTGGCCCTTTACGGGCAACTTGCAATCGATCAAGTTCGAGACTCGCGCGGTTGATAATGGTTCCGGCGCGCCGGGCCGCCTTGATGGCGGTATTAAGCATCGGGTGCATGAGCGTAGTTTTTTCTATTAAGCAAAGCAGAATTTTAAATGACTTCCGATTTTTCCCGTGTTCGTTTCATTATGACCGAGCCCAGCCACCCCGGAAACGTCGGTTCGGCGTCGCGCGCGATCAAAACAATGGGCTTTGAAGACCTCGTCCTGGTCGCCCCGAAAACCCCTGAAATCACCACGCAGCCCGAAGCAATCGCCTTGGCCAGCGGCGCGCTTGACGTCCTGCAACGCGCCCAGATCTATCCCGAGCTTAAAGATGCCTTGGCCCCGGTGACCTTGGCTTTTGCGCTGACTGCCCGGGAACGCGACCTAGGCCCCCCAGCCTGCGATATCCGCGAGGCTGCCCACATGGCTCAGCAACACCTTCGCGCGCACCCAGAGGGCTGTATCGCGCTCGTGGTGGGCACCGAACGTTCGGGACTGACCAACGAACACATCGAGCTATGTCACCGCGTCTGCCATATCCCCGCCAATCCGGCCTATAGCTCGCTCAATGTTTCACAGGCCATGCAGCTGGGCGCATGGGAGCTCCGGTACGCTCTGCTCCAGGGCGAGCGCTTGCAAGACACAGCACAGCCAGGCAGCATTGCACCTCCCGTTTCACTGCTGACCCCAAAGCCACCCCCAAAGGATCGCGGCAGTCAGCCTGCGAGTAGTGAGGCCGTTCAAGCCCTCCTCGTGCATTGGCAAGAGGCACTCGAAGCGGTGCGCTTTTTAGATCCCGAACACCCCAAAAAACTCATGCCACGTATGCGGCATTTGTTTAATCGGAGCGATTTGTCACGCGATGAGGTCGATATGTGGCGTGGCGTCTGTACAGCCATGATCGCGACCGCGCGCAAGCACAAACCATCCCCCTAATCTGGTTACTATCGGGTGATCCGGGTCCCTTGCTTTAGCATTCATCACCATGTTTAAAAATATTCGCGAAGACATCGCTTGCATTCTCGATCGTGATCCCGCTGCTCGCAGCAAGCTCGAGATCGTCACCTGTTATCCGGGGTTTCATGCCGTCGTCACGCACCGTCTCGCGCACCGATTGTGGCGTGCGAATTTATATTGGCTTGCGCGTTTTATTTCGCATCTCAGTCGTATTTTTACGGGTATTGAAATTCACCCCGGCGCCAAAATCGGACGCCGTGTGTTTATTGATCACGGTTTTGGTGTTGTCATTGGTGAAACCGCCGAAATCGGCGATGACTGCACGATCTACCAGGGCGTCACACTAGGGGGCACCCGCCTGTACAAAGGCGCTAAACGCCACCCAACCCTCGGCAAGGGTGTTGTGGTGGGTGCAGGCGCGCAAGTGCTAGGCGGCTTTCTGGTGGGCGACGGCGCTCGGATTGGCTCCAACGCAGTCGTTGTCAAACCCGTGCCCGCGCATGCCACGGCAGTGGGCAACCCTGCGCGCGTGATTGAGGCGACGAGCAGCGAGTCTGCAGGAGCCGGCGCCACAAGCCCAGAGACCGCGAATGCAATAACAACAGCCGCGACCACGACCATGACCACGCCGCATGAAACGAAGATGGGTACGGCGACTTCAACGACGGTGACTGCAACAGAAACGCTCACTGCCGTGACCAGTGCAACAAAAATGTCGCCCTGTGATTCGGATTGGGAATCCGCACCTCTGCAAGCCATGCTAAACAAAAGCACGACGACAGCATCCAGACAAAGTACGACTGTTTTTTCTGCCTACGCAGTCGATCCAGGTGCGGGGGATCCGCTCAACCAGGTGCTCAACGAACTGATCACGCACGTGGCGCGTCAGGATGCACGGATCTCGAACCTGTGTCAGTCGCTTGAGGCGATGGGCTCCAAAATCAAGGACGCCTCACCGCCACTGGACACACAGAAACTCACCAAACTCGTGGATAAGTAAGGGTTAAAAAATCAGGTCAAGTCCGGTCAGCCGGCGCAACTCTTGCTCGCCCGCGCCCGACACATCGTCCACCACACGCACCACGCCGCCTGGTTCAATCTGAAACACGGCGATATCAGTGTAGATGCGTGAGACGCAACCTAGACCCGTCAGAGGATAGGTGCATTGTTTGACGAGCTTGCTCTGGCCTTCTTTGGTGAGCAGCTCCATCATGACAAATACATCTTTCGCACCGACTGCCAAATCCATCGCACCGCCGACGGCGGGAATCGCATCAGGCTCACCGGTCGACCAGTTCGCCAGATCACCGTTGACCGCGACTTGGAATGCACCCAGCACGCATATATCAAGATGGCCGCCACGCATCATCGCAAACGAATCCGCGTGATGAAAATAACTTCCGCCCGTTAAAAGAGTGACGGGCTGCTTACCAGCATTAATAAGATCCCAGTCTTCTTCGCCAGCCGCAGGTGCGGGGCCCATGCCCAGCACGCCATTTTCGCTCTGGAGAAAAATATCTTTGTCTTGGGGCAGGTAATTGGCAACCTTGGTCGGCAGACCGATACCGAGGTTGACAACAGCGCCTTCGGGAATGTCGCGCGCCACGCGTGCGGCGATCTCGTCTCTGGAGATTCGTTTCATTGCTTAACCTTTCGCTGGAATGCGCACAACGCGTTTGACATACACACCAGGCGTCACAATCGCCTCTGGGTCGAGCTCGCCGAGTTCGACAATCTCACTGACCTGTGCAATGGTGAGCTTGGCGGCGGTCGCCATCACGGGACAGAAATTACGTGCCGTTTTGCGATACACCAGGTTGCCCCAGCGATCGGCACGGTGCGCGCGGATCACCGCGACATCGGCTTTGATCGGACCCTCCAGAACATAATCCTGACCCTCGATCGTGCGCACTTCTTTGCCTTCGGCAAGTTGAGTCCCCACCGCCGTGCGGGTAAAAAATCCGCCAATCCCTGCACCACCGGCGCGAATACGCTCGGCAAGCGTGCCCTGGGGCACAAGCTCAAGCTCGAGCTTGCCCGCACGGTAAAGCCCGTCAAACACATAGGAGTCAGCTTGGCGGGGGAATGAACAAATGATCTTGCGCACTTGGCCTGAGGCCAACAACGCAGCGATCCCTGTATCACCGGAACCGGCGTTGTTACATACGATCGTGAGCTCACGCGCACCTTGCGCGATCAAGCCATCAATCAGCTCGTGGGGCTGACCCGCACCGCCGAAGCCGCCAATCAGAACGGTCGAGCCATCCTGAATGCCCGCCATGGCTGCCTGCAAATCAGGCACAATTTTAGAAATCATCTCTGCATACCTTGTCTGATAGACACATTTTATTGCGATGATTATAGAGAAGTCTCGTGCCTTGGTGGCTTACACTTACGGATTCGCTGTTTCGCACGGTATCGCCCCAAAACTCTATGCAAGACAACGCATCAAAGACCCAAAACACGGAACAGCACACGCCGATGATGCAGCAATACCTGCGTCTAAAAGCTGAGGCCGGTCCGCTGTTGCTGCTCTACCGCATGGGCGATTTTTATGAAATGTTTTACGAGGATGCCGAGCGTGGTGCGCGCTTGCTCAACCTCACGTTGACACGGCGCGGCACCTCCAACGGCACCCCTATTCCGATGGCAGGTGTCCCCTTTCATGCTGTCGAGCAATATCTGGCTAAGCTGGTCGCGGCGGGCGTGTCCGTTGCCATATGTGAACAAATCGGTGATCCCGCAACAAGCAAGGGTCCGGTTGACCGCCAAATTGTGCGCATTGTCACGCCCGGCACCCTCACTGACGAAGCACTCTTGCCCGCTAAGTCAGACCGCTGCGTCGCCTCAGTATTTTTGCCTCGTAAAGGCAGCAAAACACCCCGGGTCGGGCTTGCCTGGCTCAACTTGGCAAGCGGTGAGTTCAAGCTCGCCGAATGCGCACCCGAAGCACTCGACTCGGAATTGCACCGGATCGAGCCCGCGGAGGTGATTTATGCAGATGACACGACGCTCGACATCAGTCTGGCCTGCGCGACAGCACGGGTGCCTCCCTGGCACTTTGAGGCCGAGCAGGCACAAGCCCACTTGCTGGCGCATTTCAAAACACAATCGTTGTCTGGGTTTGACATAGAGGACTTGCCGGTCGCGATCTGCGCGGCAGGTGCACTGCTGCGCTATGCCGCGCGCACGCAGTCGCAAGGGCTCTCGCACATTCAGTCGCTCAGCGCAGATCGCGCGAGTCAATACGTGTTGATGGACCCGGCGACGCGTCGCAATCTCGAGCTCACACGCACCTTGTCAGGCGAAGAAGCCCCCACACTGTTTTCAATTCTCGATGGTTGCCGCACACCGATGGGCGCGCGCTTGTTGCGACGTTGGCTGCATCACCCTCTGCGCGACAACGCCCCGGTGCTGGCCCGCCAGCAAGCAGTCGCCAGCCTCATGCAAGCCAGCGACCAGCGCGCCGAGTTGTTACATGCAACGCCTCTGCTTGAGACCCTGCGCGCCTCTCTCAACGCTTTGCCCGATATCGAACGAATCGCGACCCGGATCGCGCTCCTGTCCGTGCGGCCACGCGAGCTCGCCAGCCTGCGCGACGCACTCGCGGCGCTCCCGGAGTTGCAAGAGCAGCTCTCAACGATCGAGCCCGGTTGCGTGCGTCTGAATGAAATCTCCGCACGTTTAATTCCCCCGCCCGGCCTGCAGGCTTTACTCGCAAGCGCAATCGATCCAGAGCCCGCAGTGATGGTGCGCGATGGCGGCGTGATTGCCGCAGGCTACGATGCCGAGCTAGACGAGCTGCGTGGGATTTCGACAGATAACGGCACCTACCTGCTCGAGCTCGAAGCCCGCGAACGGGCACGCACAGGGATTTCGACACTGCGCGTCGAGTTCAATCGTGTGCATGGCTTTTTTATTGAGGTCAGTCGCGCCCAGTCAGACAAGGTTCCCGAGGACTATCGACGCCGCCAAACGCTGAAAAACGCAGAGCGTTACATCACACCTGAGCTCAAAACTTGGGAAGACAAAGTCCTCTCCGCTCAGGATCGTTCGTTGGCCCGCGAAAAGTGGTTGTTTGAACAGCTCTTGCAGCAAATTTTACCCATGGCCCAAGCGCTTTCGCAATGTGCGACGGCCTGTGCCGAGCTCGACGTCTTAGTCGCGCTGGCACACCACGCGCAGCATCACGACTGGGTCGCACCCACCTTGCTCGAACAGACCGCGATTGAGATCACGGCCGGTCGTCATCCAGTGGTTGAACGTTCCATTGAGCGCTTTACACCCAACAGTTGCAGCCTCAACCCGCACCGTGCGTTGCTCGTCATCACAGGCCCCAATATGGGCGGCAAATCCACCTATATGCGCCAGGTCGCGCTGATCGCCCTGCTGGCCCGGATTGGCAGTTTTGTGCCGGCACGCGCGGCCTCGGTCGGCCCGCTTGATCGGATTTTTACGCGGATTGGTGCTGCGGATGACTTGGCGGGTGGCCGCTCGACGTTCATGATGGAGATGATCGAAGCTGCCGCTATTTTGTCCTCCAGTTCAGCCCACAGCCTGGTGCTGATGGATGAAATCGGACGTGGCACATCGACCTATGATGGTCTGGCCCTGGCTTGGGCGATTGCGCAGCGTCTGGTGACGCACAATCGAGCGTTGACGCTGTTTGCCACGCACTATTTCGAAATCACCCGGATGCCCAACGAGCAGTCCAATACCGCCAACGTTCATTTGGCCGCAGCCGAATCTCCCTCCGGGATCGTTTTTTTACACGAGGTCAAAGACGGTCCAGCCAGTCGCAGCTACGGTATCCAAGTCGCGCAACGGGCCGGCGTGCCCGCTGCGGTGATTCGCCATGCGACGCGAGAGCTCGAGCGCCTGGAGTCACAGGGCGCACCCACACCACAACTCGGCCTATTCGCCGAGATCGCCTCGTCAGAAAGCGTCACGCAGATTGCGACCGATCTTGCCCAGGCGCAGGCCGCGCTCCAACAGGCTGTCAACGAACTCGACCCCGACACACTGAGTCCGCGTGAAGCGCTTGACGCGCTTTATCAACTTAAAAATTTATTACCTTAGGTCTTAGCATGCATCCCGATCACCCCCTCGCTCTATTGGGCGGACTGACGCCTTCTCAGTTCATGAAAACGTACTGGCAGCGTAAACCGCTCCTGGTCCGACAGGCATTCAAAAATTTCAAACCTCCCGTCTCCATGGCGACCTTGAAAAAAATGTGTCGTCGCGAGGATGTCGAATCCAGACTCGTCTGGCAAGAAAAAGGCGAATGGAATATGGAGGTCGGCCCCTTCAGCAGACTGCCCAAAATGTCTGAACAGAACTGGACGCTGCTTGTGCAGAGCGTCGATATCCATGACGATGATGCATGTGCGCTGATGAACCAGTTCCGCTTTGTGCCCGATGCGCGCCTGGACGATCTGATGATCAGCATGGCGACACAAGGCGGTGGCGTGGGCCCTCACTTTGATAGTTACGATGTGTTTCTCTTGCAGGCACAAGGTCGTCGTGTCTGGAAATTCGGTCAGCAAAAAGATCTGTCACTGGTGCCAGGACTGCCTCTCAAAATTCTGCAAAATTTTGAACCTGAGCAAGAGTTTGTGCTTGAGCCTGGTGACATGCTGTACTTGCCGCCCCAAGCCGCCCACGATGGTATCGCGCTTGATGACTGCATGACGATTTCGATTGGTTTTCGTGCGCCTGATGAAGCAGCGCTGGCGCGTGGCATGCTGGAGGCGGCGATGGACCAAATCCTCGCACGCGCTGGCGTCGCAAGCGGTCCTTACGGCGAACCTGCCCTGCCCGGCCCCAACCTGAGTAAGTTCTATCGGGATTCTGGTCAGACTGCAGTGGCCAATCCTGCGGAAATCCCTGAGCGACTAACTGAGGCGGCGATTGCCGCTGCCAGCAAAATTCGCTTTGACCGTGCGTTGGCCACGCGCTTTTTAGGTTGTTGGCTGACCGAACCAAACCAACATGCTGTTTTTGAGTGCCCACCTGAACTCGCCGAGGATACCTCCGTGCAGCTTGGTGATGGCTCAGAGGTCAGTGGGCACGACTGGACCGATGCAGACGACCTGGATGAGGACCAGCGCGCGCAGAGCGAACCCTACACGCACTGGGTACTGGACCGGCGCACGAGGATGCTCTATCGCGACCAGCAACTTTTTATCAATGGAGAGACTGCGCCGGTTAAGGCCGAGCCAGGTCTGCGCAAACTCGCGGATGCGAGAGAGCTAGCTGGCACCGACCCGAGTGCACGCAAGCTCTCCGCTGAGGCGCTAGAGATGCTGGCCGAGTGGATCGATGACGGCTGGATTCGGCTCGCGCAGAAGTGACAAGCGCTTAGGTGAGAACCTCATCGTGAGTCTCCGCGCGGCGCTCAAGCGCTGGTTTTCAGGCAGCCCGCTTTTTCAATAAAGCGGATGACCTCGTCGAGGCCCTCACCGGTTTTTAAGTTTGTCATGACCCAGGGGCGATCCACCCGCATGCGCGCCGTGTCATGACGCATCACGTCCAGATTCGCACCGACATAAGGTGCGAGATCCGTTTTGTTGATCACGAGCAAATCACTGCGGGTGATGCCGGGTCCGCCTTTGCGCGGGATTTTTTCGCCACCCGCGACGTCAATCACATAGATGGTGAGGTCCGACAAGTCAGGGCTAAAAGTTGCGGCCAGATTATCACCACCGGACTCGATAAAAATCAAATCCAGATCAGGAAAGCGTTTTTGCATCCGGTCGATCGCTTCGAGATTGATCGAAGCGTCTTCACGAATGGCAGTATGGGGGCAACCACCCGTCTCCACTCCCATGATGCGATCCGCGGACAAGGCCTCGGCCGCCACCAAGAGTCGTTCATCTTCTTTGGTGTAGATGTCGTTCGTGACTACAGCAAGCTTGTACTGATCGCGCATTTTTTTGCACAAGACTTCTACGAGCGTCGTCTTACCTGAACCGACTGGACCGCCGATCCCGACACGCAGTGGGTTTGAGTTTTGCATCCTGTTCCTCTTTAAACTGATTCGGTTCTAATTCTGATCAGATGTTGTTCAGACGTTGTGCTGATATTGTGCTGATATTGTGCTGATGTTGTACTGATATTGTTCGTTAACTTCTAAATAATCGACTGTACTGCGTCTCGTGGCGCGCACTGACCTGTGCCAGACCCAGTGCAGCCGAGCCGGCTTGCAGAGGATCGACAGACTTGGCCACGACACACGCCGCACCAATATCCTGTTTCAGTCGATGCAAAAGTTGTTGGCCTTCGATTTGTCCCAACGGCACGGTTTTCATCGCGGCTAACACTTGATTTTCGACCCAACTCCATAAATACGCTGCGAGTGCCGTGTCCTGGTCGACACCCGTGGTCGCCGCGAGCGCCGCATAGGCTGCGGGATAAGACCAAGCAATCGCCGCTGACTCTGGCGCAGCATCCTGAGTCGAGGCCAAGCCTGTCACGTCATCTCCTGCGCGTTGAGCACGCAACCGGGCAAGCACGTGTGCACCGGGCCACTGCTCAAACAGCTTGGCCATTGAGTAACCCATTTGCAAAGACTCAAGACGAAACTCGGCGGTTTCGCGCAAGGCGCTGAGTTGTTGATTCGCTTCGATCAACACCTCCCACTGCGCCGCTTGCGCCGCGTCATAACAACGCAACCACCACGGTAGCTCCTGGCGCGCCAGGTTCAACAGCATGACATCGCGGATCCACACATAGGCCTGCTCGACATCCGTCACCCAGCGGTCTTCAATCGCTTGCTCGAGCCCCTGCGAATACGCAAAACCACCCACGGGCAGCGCGGGACTGGCCAGATGCAACGCTGATAACAGCGCGTTAAGTTTTGGTTCGAGCATGCGCGGCAATAGAAAGTTGTTCACCTAGTTGCCCCATCGCCTCATCATGAGACTCGGCACCGCATTCGCTTGTGTGTTCATGATGATGATGACCCGCGCCAGGCGCGTAGGCGCCACCTTCGGGCAAGAAAGCCTCGTGCACTTGATCGACCTTGCCGCCTAGCCTGCGCACCATCTCGGCCAACACCTGATCGGGCTCGATCAACACGGCATCGGGTTGCAACATCGCGCGCACATGGCGATTGGCCAGGTGATAAACAATGCGCATCAATTCAAACGGGCTATTAGCCCGAAACCGCATCAGATCCTCGGCTGCAGCTTGCACCAAGACACGTTCGCCTTGCTCCCCACACAACACATCGCCGTGCTGCATCTGTTCACCGCGCGCAAGGATCACGGCGACGGCTCGGCCATTGGGGAGCATGGCGGCTAAACGCGAACGCTGTCGGTCTTGCAGTGTCAGCTCAAGCACGGGCCAAGGCTGCGGCCACGGCGAGGGTGCGGCGGCAGACTGTGCCATGACATCGGGATCATTTGCGGCGCGACGCGTCGTCAACATAATCGCCATCAGGACTCCTAAAATAAAAAGTAACGTTGCGCCATGGGTAAGCTCACGGCCGGCGGACAATCAAGCAACACACCATCGGCATAGACCTTGTAATTCTCAGGGCTCACGGTGATTTTGGGTGTCGCGGCATTGAGTTTCATATCTGCCTTACTCACGGTGCGCGTGCCATGGACCGTTGCGATCTGACGCCGCAAACCCAGAGCATCAGGCAAGCCACGCTCAACCGAGACACCGGACAAAAAGGTAATGCAACTATTTTCAATCCCGCGCTGCGATGCACCAAACTGCGGCCTGAAATGCACGGGCTGTGGCGTGGGGATAGAAGCATTTGGATCGCCCATCGCCGCCATCGCGATCTGTCCGCCCTTGATGATGGTCGAGGGCTTTACACCAAAAAAGGCTGGACGCCACAACACCAGATCTGCCCATTTGCCGACCTCGATCGAACCGATCTCGTGCGCCATGCCATGTGTCAACGCGGGGTTAATGGTGTATTTGGCGATGTAGCGTTTGATGCGGGCATTATCACTGGCGGAGGGGTCGGAAAATCCCGGCTCGCTCATTGAACCGCGCTGCTCGCGCATTTTGTGTGCCGTCTGCCAGGTGCGCATGATCACCTCCCCCACACGGCCCATTGCCTGGCTGTCAGAAGAGATCATCGAAAACGCACCGATGTCATGCAAGATATCCTCAGCCGCGATCGTCTCGCGACGGATACGGCTTTCCGCAAAGGCAATGTCCTCTGCGATCGAGGCATCGAGGTGATGACAGACCATCAACATATCCAGATGCTCATCCAGCGTATTGACGGTATAAGGGCGAGTCGGATTGGTCGACGAAGGCAACACGTTTGACTCGCCACACACCCGGATGATGTCGGGCGCATGACCGCCCCCCGCACCCTCGGTGTGATAGGTATGAATCACACGTCCGTTAATCGCCGCCAAGGTCGCCTCAACAAAGCCGGACTCATTGAGCGTATCAGTATGAATCGCAACCTGCGTATCGGTGGCATCCGCCACGGTCAGACAGTTATCGATCGCCGCGGGCGTGCTGCCCCAGTCTTCGTGCAGCTTGAGCCCGACCGCACCCGCTTCGATCTGCTCGAGTAACGGGCCTGGCAAAGACACGTTGCCTTTGCCCAGTAGTCCGATGTTGACGGGATAGCCTTCGAGTGATTGCAACATGCGCGCCAGATGCCAGGGACCTGGCGTGACCGTCGTTGCAAACGTACCTGTCGCCGGTCCCGTCCCGCCACCAATCATGGTGGTCACACCAGAGCAAAGCGCTTCTTCGATCTGTTGAGGGCAAATGAAATGAATGTGGCTATCGACGCCGCCCGCCGTCACGATCATGCCTTCGGCCGCGATCACTTCTGTGGCGGGTCCGATCACAATCGTCACGCCTGGTTGAATGTCCGGATTGCCGGCTTTGCCGATACCCGAGATCCGACCGCCTTTGATGCCGATATCGGCTTTGACGATGCCCCAGTAATCAATAATCAAGGCGTTCGTCAAGACGGTATCCACGCAGTCTTTACTCATGCGCTGAGATTGACCCATACCGTCGCGGATCACTTTGCCACCGCCGAATTTAACCTCTTCGCCATAAATGGTGAAATCCTTCTCCACCTGCGCAAATAGCGCGGTGTCCGCCAGACGCACACGATCACCCGTGGTGGGACCGAACATCTCTGCATAGGCTTGTCTTGAGATTTTCATTGATCGAGACTCCCCATGACTGCACCTGAAAAACCATACACGATGCGATCGCCACTGAGTGCGACCAACTCCACCACACGCTCCTGACCAGGCTCAAATCGAATGGCGGTCCCAGCCGGGATATTCAGCCGAAAGCCTCGTGCTGCGGCACGATCAAAGTGCAACGCAGCATTGGTCTCGGCGAAATGAAAATGTGAACCAATCTGCACGGGGCGATCGCCCGTATTGGCGACCTGGATACTCTGCACCGCGCGTCCGACATTGAGCTCGATATCACCGTCCTGCACCAGCATTTGTCCTGGAATCATTCGTTGATGTTGCATGACATGTCCTTATTGGATGGGTTGATGCACGGTGACAAGCTTGGTGCCATCGGGAAACGTCGCCTCGACCTGAATGTCGGGAATCATTTCGGGGATGCCTTCCATCACCTGATCTCGCGTCAAAATATTACGCCCCTCGGCCATCAAGGCGGCGACCGTTTTACCATCACGTGCGCCTTCCATGATGGCGGCCGTAATGAATGCAATCGCCTCAGGCACATTCAGTTTCAAACCGCGTGCGAGTCGTCGCTCCGCCAACAAGGCGGCCGTAAAGATCAACAGCTTGTCTTTCTCGCGTGGCGTCAAATCCATCTAAAACTCCTCATATCAGGTTGCCCAGAGCCGGGGGGCAACAGCGGCTCGACCAAGTACGATCGGCCTCAAGCCCACCCAGGCGTGTTCCAACAAACTCTTCAATCTCATGGGATCCGTTAATGCGCGACCCACCAGCAAGCGTGGATGCAATACCGTCCAGGCGACCTCCGGGCTTTGCTCGCGCATCGTTAGCATCGCAGCCTCGGTCCAGGTCTGGGTGCCGGGCAAGATTGCCCAGATCGTCGCGAATGCATGATGCCCTCTCAAACCAATTGGCGAGCTGAATAACGCATCCTCTCCGTTTAAGACCAGCCGATCATGCCAACTGAGCCCCTCCGGAAACATCACACGCAGTGATTGCGCAAAGCGTCCTGTTTTAAACGACTCACCCGAGGCTTTGCGACCAAAGATCAAATGATCCCAGCCCACCATCGCCCCGTCCTTGGAGGCTTTGATCGTAATGTCAGACTCGACAAAAGCACGATCAAACACAATCGTTTCTTGTGGCAACCACTCCAGGGCGCCCTCAAGCGTCATCTCGATTTTTTGAAAAGCGGTCGAGCGAGCATCCGAGCCATACCATTTGGCTGCTGACGGGGTGGTCACCAAGCCGTGGCTCTGTGCAGAGCTATGCAATAAAACCTCAAGCCGATCCCCGCCTGCAATGCCGCCTGGTGGATGGACGATGATGGCGTGACAA
>JAURZO010000137.1 GCA_030653405.1 Zwartia sp.
TGCATCTTGTTCCGGAAAGCTGGGGCGTTTGATTTTGCTGAGCAAAATTCAAAGCGCCCCATTTTCCTGCAAGTTGAGGAAACTTCCCGAATGAGGGCAGCCTTGTTGCAGAGGAGTGGAGCGATTGATGTTTTGCTCAGCAAAACTAAACGCTCCGCTTACCGCTGAGGCAGAATTTGACCCTTGAATATCCTAAAAATGATATCCCACACTTGAAATCCCAGAAACAACCTCTATAATTAGCACTCAACTAAGGCGAGTGCTAACAATCCTCCCGAAGTCTTCTAACAACCATTAATACTTATAACAGGAGTTCTACATGGCCCTGCGTCCCCTGCACGATCGCGTGATCGTCAAACGCCTGGACAACGAGCGCAAAACTGCCTCGGGCATCGTTATCCCTGAGAGCGCCGCTGAAAAGCCCGATCAGGGTGAAGTGATAGCTGTTGGTCCCGGCAAACAAACCGAAGATGGCAAAGTCCTGAAGATGGACGTCAAAGTTGGCGACAAAGTCTTGTTCGGCAAGTATGCCGGTCAGACAGTTAAAGTCGACGGCGATGAAGTCCTCGTCATCCGTGAGGAAGAAATCCTCGCGGTTGTCCAGTAAACAGAACACGAGAAGGAAAGATAAATGGCTGCCAAGCAAGTTCTATTCGGCGATGACGCACGCGTGCGCATCGTTCGTGGCGTAAATATTCTCGCCAATGCAGTGAAAACAACACTCGGCCCAAAGGGTCGTAACGTTGTGCTCGAGCGCTCTTTCGGTGCCCCAACCGTCACTAAAGACGGCGTGTCGGTCGCTAAAGAAATCGAACTCAAAGACAAATTTGAAAACATCGGCGCACAGCTGGTCAAGGAAGTCGCTTCCAAGACCTCTGACAACGCTGGTGACGGTACAACGACTGCAACAGTGTTGGCTCAGTCGATTGTTGTTGAAGGCCTCAAGTACGTGGCTGCCGGCATCAATCCGATGGACCTCAAGCGCGGTATCGACAAAGCTGTGATCGCTGCAGTGGCCGAGCTCAAGAAGCTCTCCAAGCCATGCACCACAACCAAAGAAATCGCTCAAGTCGGTTCGATCTCGGCAAACAGCGACTTCTCGATCGGCCAGATCATTGCTGACGCAATGGACAAAGTCGGTAAAGAAGGCGTGATCACTGTCGAAGACGGCAAGTCACTCGACAACGAACTTGATGTCGTTGAAGGCATGCAGTTTGACCGCGGCTATTTGTC
>JAURZO010000150.1 GCA_030653405.1 Zwartia sp.
GATCGCCAACCGAGCGAATGAAATCTTAGGGGGTAAAAAAGGAATCTACAAGCCTGTTCATCCCAATGACCATGTCAACATGGGGCAGTCGAGCAACGACACGTTTCCGACAGCGATGCATATTGCTGCCTACAAAATGGCAACGGAAAAAACTATTCCGGCTTTGAAGCGTTTGCGTGATGCGCTGGATGTCAAGTCTAAGCTGTGGGCAAACATTGTAAAAATCGGTCGTACTCACTTGGAGGATGCGACACCTTTGACGGTGGGTCAAGAGTGGTCGGGTTACGTGGGCGCGTTGAACGACGCGATTGTGGATGTGGAATACGCGACACAAGGTTTGCTTCAGGTTGCGATGGGAGGTACTGCCGTCGGTACAGGTCTGAATTCGCCAGTGGGCTTTGGTGATGAGGTTGCTGCAGAGTTGACGACCCTGACAGGTTTTGCAATCAAAACAGCCGACAACAAGTTCACTGCCCAAGGGACGCTGGATCGCATGGTTCGTGCGCACGCGGCCCTCAAGACTGCCGCGGTCACATTGTTTAAGATCGCCAACGATATGCGTTGGCTCGGCTCGGGTCCACGGACAGGTCTGATGGAAATGACGTTTCCGTCCAATGAGCCTGGCTCTTCGATCATGCCAGGCAAGGTCAATCCTACCCAAGCCGAAGCGATGTTGATGGTGTGTATCCAGATCATGGGTTCAGACGTTGCCGTGCAAATGGGTGGATCCGAGGGTAATTTCGAACTGAATGCTTTCCGTCCGATCATTATCAGCAACTATTTGCATTCCGCATTGATCATGGCTGACATGTCGGATCACTTCCGTGAATTCATGATCGAAGGTGCTGTGGTCAACGAAGCCCAACTCAAAGCCAATATCGATAACTCCGTCATGATGGTGACGGCGTTGTCGCCTGTGATTGGTTACGATAAGGCCTCCGTGATTGCGCATTACGCGATTGATCACAACACGACGCTCAAAGCTGCAGCGTTGGCTTGTGGTGTTGACGAAGCGTTGTACGACCGCGTGGTGGTGCCGATCAACATGACTAAGCCCGGCTCGGCGGATATCCCCGCAAAAAAGGCTTAATGCTTAAGTTGTCGCCTGAAATAGCCCCACTTCGTTAACGTTTAATTGGTTATACAAATCTTGGACTCAAAAACTCAACAGACTAACCTTACAGGACGTCAGGCGTTGCAACAGCAGGTTGGCACTCGTTTTTACGCTGACTGGAAAAGCAATGACCATCGTGCCAGAAGACTAGTCTCTGAGTTTATCGGGACCTCAGGATTAACGTTTGTGTTATCAGGTGGGGCCGCGATTCTCGCGGGTTATGGCGGTGGAGATCTTGCGCCTTACCAATACGCTTTCATCCTATCGGCGATTGCCGCTTTGTGGTTGACGGCTGCGGTGTATTTTCTGGGTGATATTTCTTCTCATTTCAACCCTGCAATGACGCTTGGTTTTGCGCTACGTGGCGACATGGGTTTTCCTATGGCGTTTTGCTATATCGTGGTGCAATTTACTGCGGCCGCTGTGGGTTCAGTTACTGCGGCCGCATTGTTTGGGACAGGTGGCAACCTTGCCGCAACAGTACCCCAGCCAGACATGCATTATCAGGCTGTGATTTTTGAAGCGATTTTGACGTTTGGTATGGTGTTGTTGATTTTGGGGATGACTGATGGCCCCAAACTTCTCGGAAGTTCGGTGCCTCTCGCAGTCGGTGCTTATGTGATGGCGATGGGTACCATGGGTGGACCCTTTGATGGAGCTGCCTTTAATCCGGCAAGAGCTTTTGGACCGGATTTCGCACGTGGCGATTTCTCAACGTACTGGATCTATCCTTGCGGGTCTTTAATCGGTGTGCTGGTCGCGGTTGGCATTGCGCGCTTTTTGCGGGGACCTGCTAAAGCACAAGAGGCCAATGCCGCGATGGGTAATCCGCTTGACAAGTGAAGTGGCTCACATTTTGTTTGCATGACCTGCAAAATATGATATTTCCCGATCGGGAAATATATTTACAAAAATAATAATAACCACACTAAATTTCCCGATCGGGAAATTTAGTTGAGTTTTTGATGGTTTCGGCGGATAATTTCCCGATCGGGAAATATATACGTCATGATATCTATTCGATCAGCACAACAATTAGGCGATGCCTTACGAGCAACCCGTAAGCATATTGGACTGACACAGTCGCAATTAGCGTTGGCTGCTGGTGTGGGTGTGCGCTTCATCGTCGATCTTGAGGCGGGTAAGCCCACCTTGCGATTGGAGAATATCCTGCGGGTCATTGATGCCTTGGACGGAGAGCTACAACTAAGTGGATTGCCAGCCCTTAATGATCAGAAGCAAGGGAAGGGGGATGCTCGTGCGCCATGAGCTGGAGGTTTGGCTATTGCGCAACAAATCCACTCTCTGCAATGATGCGAGCCCAGTTTTTTGAATAGGCTTGTTCGCGTTGGGCGAGGGTTTGGCTTGTCATGTATTCAACGGTCAGCCCGAGGCTGACGAGTCGCTGTTGGACTTGTGGCATCTCGAGTATTTTTTTGAGCGCGTCGCTGTAACGTTCAAGCGTGCTCACAGGCGTTCCAGCGGGTGCAAATATTCCGTAGTAGGGCAAGTCCTCAAACCCTTTAATACCCAGCTCTGCGAAAGTGGGTGTGTCGGGCAGGATGGCTTGGCGCTTGTCGCCCATCACCGCTACCATGCTGACTTTGCCAGCCTTTTGAAACTCAATGAAGTCAGGCACTGAGGCGACGCCAGCGGGTATTTGCTTGCCCAGCATATCGGCGATCATGGGGGCACTGCCGCGATACGGCACGGCGATGAGATCAAGCTTGTAATGGGCCGCCAGCACCTTCACTAAAAACTCTGGGACAGACTGGGGAGCTGGTACACCAATCGCCGCTTTGCCTTTTTGTTGGTCGCGAACAGCTTGCATGAACGTCACAAGCGATGCCTGCGGCACCTCACCTGAAAGCGCGACGCCATTTGCAAAGCTAGCAAAGCCTGCGACAGGAACAAAATCTTTGGTGGGGATAAAGCCGGCTGTCTTGCTGACCAGTGGCAAGATCGAAATGGTGTGATCATGCGACAGGAACAAAACCGAACCATCGGCAGGCGCTGTTTTTAATGCCTGAGCGGCGATCTGACCGCCAGCACCTGCGCGATTTTCAATGATGACGGGTGTGCTGAGCACTTGGCTGAGTTGTTCGCCCAGGACGCGTGCGATCGCATCCGTGCCGCCACCAGGCGGGAAACCCACCATGAGTTTGATGGAACCTGTTTGAGCCAAGGCGCAGGAACTTGTGAGTGCGAGAGACGCGAGCAGTGTCTGAAGAAATTTGCGCTTCGCGGTGTTGATAACAACAAACAAGATGAGTGCTCCAACATGGGACGGATTAATTGAAAATCTTACTAGCCATCGAAATTAGAGTCTAGTAAAGTCGTTGTGATTTAGTTGTACTCGTCACCATAACAAGTTTTGATCACTTCCTCACAGGTTTAACCATGTCCCAACTCCCTCTTGGTTTGTTTGCTGCCACGCGTGCGATCGCAGCCGGTACTCTGGACCCGAAAGACTACGTCAAGCAGTGTTATGCGCGCGCAGAGGAGATCGAGCCTTGGCTGCATGCTTTCGTTTCGCGCACACCGCTGGACCAGTTGTTGCAGCAAACCGACGGAGGTGAATGGGCCGGGATTCCTGTGGGTGTCAAGGATTTGGTGGCAACGCGGGATTTGCCGACAACCAATGGCTCCCCGATCTATGCGGATCAGATGCTTGATTACGATGCGCCTGTTGTGCAGAAAATCAGGCAGCTCGGTGGACTCGTCTTTGGTAAGACGGTCACCACTGAGTTTGCGTTTCGACAGCCTGGTCCGACGGTCAATTACTGGAATCGCGCACACACGCCAGGTGGTTCCTCAAGCGGTTCTGCAGCTGCGGTGGCAGCTGGAATCGTCCCGCTGGCCTTGGGAACACAAACAGTCGGATCGGTGATTCGTCCCGCAGCGTTTTGTGGTGTCGTGGGAATGAAAGCGAGCTTTGGCGCGATGCCGCGAGCAGGTGTCTTTCCTTTATCGGGCTCTCTTGATCATGTTGGATTTTTAGCGCGCTCGGTCAATGATGTGGCCTATGCGTTGAATGCGTTGCGTAATCGCACAGTAGAAGAGCCAGATGCGATTGTGCTGCCAAGCGTTCCGATGGATGCGCAGCAAGGTTTGATTCCTGTCAGCGCACCCCGTCTGGCATGGCTCAAGACGCCCTTTGATCATCTGGTGCTGCCCGAACAAAATGACGCGATGGCAGCGGCAGTCGCTGTGATGCGCCAACATGGTGCGATTGTCGAGGAATTCTCATTGCCAGAGGCGTACTGGAAGGGCATTGACTTGCTCCAGTGCTTGCTCGAGTGCGATGCGGCCGAAATTCACCATGAGCATGAGACACATCATGCGGCCTTGCTGTGCGAGTCGATTACAACTCTGGTGAAAAATGGTCGTCAACGCACTGCGCTCGAGTATTTGCAAGCGCGTGCGACTCAACGTGCGCTTCGACATGATGCGATCAATCAATTTAAGGGGTTTGATGCGGTATTGACCATACCTGCAACAGGCGGTGCACCCGAAGGCTTGCATTACACCGGTGACACGACTTTCTGTGCGCTCTGGAGCTTTTTGGGGCTACCCGCAATCACCGTGCCGATCGCGCGCTCCGCAAAAGGACTGCCGATGGGATTGCAACTGGTGGCCGCCTATAAGCAAGATGCGCACCTGTTACGCGTCGCGCGCTGGGCCGAGCTCACTTTGCCTTCCGCGCATGCTTGAATGGATGGGCGCAAGCTTGCACTTGCGCCCAATGCTTGAGCCACTTTAGGCGCTATCTTCTCTGACTAAACAGAGATGATGGCGCCTTTGCGTTCGACGATCATGGTGTAGGCGTGAGGCTCTCTGTGCTTGGCGAAATTGAAGACTGAATTTTTATAAGACAGCGTCAAATCAAGGTCACAGCGCGCGATGGCGAGCTCGTCGCCAAGCGTACTGCATGCGCCGATAATCTCACCCGAAGGTGCGACGATGATCGAATTGCCGATTTGATCGACACCTTCTTCGCGGCCTCCCTTGCCGACACCCACGACCCACGTGCCATTTTGGTAGGCACCTGACTGCATCACGAGTTCGTTATGAAAGTGTGACAGGTTGTCGTGCTCCGGCGCGGGGGGATTATGAACAGGTGTGTTGTAGCCAATCAAAATCATTTCAACGCCCTGCAGCCCCATGACGCGATAGGTTTCGGGCCAGCGTCGATCGTTGCACACCGCCATACCGATAATGCCGCCAAAGGCGCGAAAGACCGGAAAGCCTAAGTTTCCGGTTTCAAAGTAACGTTTTTCCAAATGCTGAAACTGACGCCAAGGCTCGTGTTCTGCATGTCCAGGTAAATGCACTTTGCGATACTTGCCAATGATTTCACCCGAGGCATCCACCAAAATTGAGGTATTAAAGCGTCTGGTGCGACCCTTTTCTTGCGTGAGTTCGGCATAGCCGAGATAAAAGCTCACCTTCAAACGACGGGCCGCATCAAAAAGCGCTTGCGTGTCAGGGCCCGGCATATCGGTTTCGAAAAAAAGATCGATTTCTTCTTGCGTCTCAAAGTACCAGCGGGGGAAAAAAGTGGTTAAGGCTAATTCTGGAAACACCACGAGATTGCATCCGTGGCGCGCGCCTTGTTCAAGGAGATGAATGAGTCGCGCCACGACCTCTTTGCGAGAGTGCGCACGCTGGATGGGTCCTAATTGCGCAGCACCAACGGTAACGATACGAGACATAGACGGGCTCCTGAAATAAGGCAAGTCAATATGATAGGTCGAGTGGCTGGTTGCGTTGATTTTTAAAGTGCTTTTCAAGCAAGCACTTTAAGCAAGCACTTCTTGAGCGGTGCGTCCGACGACTTCTTTATAAATAGTAGGGTCAGTGTCACCTTCGCTACCGATCAGCAGTACGCGCGAGTGTGCATTTAATCCAAGCGCGTTCCAGATCGTGTTGTTGGACTGGGCTGCGCGCAACAGTCCCAGACCTGTGCTGCCAGTTTCACCTGATACGATTTTTGGATCATCACCGAGAGGATTTGCAAAAACACGCATGGCCTCGAGCGCATGGGCATCGGAGAGCGTGGCATAGACGTTGATCCCGTGTTTCAAAATATCCCAGGCGACGGGTGAGACCTCGCCACATGCCAGGCCCGCCATGACAGTATCAAGATCGCCTAAAACCGCAACGGGATGACCCACCTGACCGCTTTGAAAGAAGCAGTCCGCACGTTCGGGTTCGATAATGACAAAGAGAGGACGATGGGAGCCCCATGACTGCCAGAACGCCGCGCAAACAGAAGCCGCCAAGGCACCGACACCCGCCTGGACTAGAACGTGTGTGGGCGGTTGATCGAGCTGCTCGATCATTTCACGAGACATCACGCCGTAGCCGTGCATCACATCGATGGGAATATCGCGATAGCCTTCGTAGGTGGTGTCTGAAACGACGGTCCATCCATGCTCAGCGGCTTGCACCGCTGCGTGATGCACTGAATCGTCATAATTGCCCTGCACGCGAATGACTTCTGCGCCGTAGTGCGCGATGGCTGCGCGCCGACCTTCGCTGACCGTCGCATGGATGTATATGACGCAACGGCAGCCAAATAACTGTGCGCCCCAGGCGACCGAGCGACCGTGATTGCCATCGGTCGCACAGGTGACTGTCATGGTTGAAATGATATCTGCGTATTTGCCGGAGAGAATTTCCTCGGGGGTTGGCAAGTGGCCATGATGTTTAGCCGCAATCGCCTGCTGGATCAAACGGAAGACGGCATAGGCACCACCAAGCGCCTTAAAACTTTTAAGGCCAAAACGGGTGCTCTCGTCTTTGTAATAAAGCGCCGCGACACCCAATTTTTTAGATAAATTTGGCAAACAATGCAGGGCAGTAGCTTGATAGCCGGGCCAGCCAGAAATCTCTTTTTGAGCGGCGTCAAAGCCCTCTTTGTGCAAAATGGATGCTCTGAATGCACCATATTGTTCCTCGGGGGGACTGGCGACGGGGTTGGAATATATTGCGACTCCATCCCCGGTCATGATTTTGGCGTTCATCGGTTGACCTGTCATTGCGCGTGAAAAAGGTGATGTCTGAAAGGGTGCTGATTGTTTCTTTTTAACTCATTCGCAAGGGATTAGGCGAGGAGATTGCCGGCAGTGGTGTTATAAAAATGCTTTACCTTATTGCGAACCACTCCAATGAACCATTCCAGCACGCTACAAAACACGGTCAAGTTGCTCGAGACGCTTGTCGGATTTGACACCACCAGTCGTGAGTCGAATCTTGGCTTAATTGAGTATGTGCGTGACCATTTGCAGTCCTTGGGTATCCCGGTTCGCCTGTCTTACGATGCCGAGCAGCGCAAGGCAAATTTGTTCGCGACGATTGGTGATCCCAAGGCACGCGGTATTGTTTTATGCGGACATACGGATGTGGTCCCTGTGGATGGTCAGGCTTGGGATACTAATCCTTTCAAAGCGCACATCGCGGATGGTCGCATTTATGGTCGTGGCGCGGTCGACATGAAGGGTTTTATCGCCGCCTCACTGGCGATGGTGCCGGCCTTTTTGAACAGCAATCTCAAGCAGCCACTGAATATTGGTTTGACCTACGATGAGGAGGTGGGATGTATCGGTGTGCGTACGCTGATCCGCGATCTGGCTTCTGCCGGGATTCAGCCTGCGGGTTGTTTCGTAGGAGAGCCCACAGGCATGCAAGTGATGACAGGTCACAAGGGGATGCGCGTGACACGGTGCCGAGTCCGCGGATTAGAGGCCCATTCGTCCATGGCACCTGAAGCAGTCAGCGCGATTGAATACGCAGCGCGTCTGGTCGAAAAAATCCGTACGATGGCTTTGCAAATCCAAAAAGAAGGCCCCTTTGATCCGATGTTCAAAATCCCCCATGGAACGATGCAGACAGGCGTGATTCATGGTGGAACGGCACCCAATATCGTGGCCAAAGACTGTGAGTTTATTTTTGATTGCAGAACCTTGCCGCAAGGAAACTCTGATGAGTTGATCCGACAAGTTCAAGAGCATGCCGAAGCACTCAAAGTCGAGATGCGCAAGTTCTCCGCGGAGGCTGATATTTCTTTTGAAACGATTTCAAACTCGGCACCTCTCTCGACGGCTGAGAACGCACCGATTACATATCTTGGCACGTCGCTGGCGCGTAATAATTTGCTTGGGCGTGTTTCTTTCGCAACCGATGCGGGTTGGCTGAACCAAGCAGGCATTCCCTGCGTGGTGATCGGTCCTGGTGACATCGCGGTGGCTCACAAGCCTAACGAATATATCGAGATCAGTCAGTTAGAAGAATGCCTGGGCTTCATGGATCGTTTGCGCGAGCGCATGACCCAGGAAATCTTGTTAACTTGAGAGCGTTTAAGCGCGTCTGACTACTTGTCCAGCATGGGCGCCGGTTGTGGCGCCATTGCGCCAGCTAGCAATCCCGTTGACATAGACGCGCTGAATGCCGGCAGCAGGACGCTTTGGATCTGCAAACGTCGCGCAGTCGCGAACTTGTTCAGGATCGAAGACAACGAGGTCTGCGGCATAACCGACAGCGATGCGTCCGCGATTTTTCAGACCAAATTTTGTAGCAGGCAAGCCAGTCATTTTGTAGATCGCGGTTTCTAGCGGGAAGATTTTGCGGTCTCGCGTGTAGTGTCCCAAGACGCGTGGAAACGCGCCCCACAAACGTGGATGTGGAAAGGTATCGTGAGGGAGCCCATCAGAACCAATCATGGTCTCTGGGTGCGCCATGATGCGTTCGACATCGGCCTCATCCATCGAAAAATAAATAGCACCTGCGGGTTGAAGGGACTGTAAATATTCAGTCAAGCCCAAGTCTTGTTCCTTGAGAAGTTCGTCCACATAGCGACCTGCTGTTTCCGGTTTTGCCGTGGACCACGCGATCAGTGTGCGCGATGCCTGTTCCACAGCATCCTGACGCAGCACGGTGGACGAGGCGACGTAGGGATAGCAGTCCATGCACACGTCATTCGTGCTGCTCGCCTGATCAATCAGTGCGAGGGTTTCAGTTGAGCGGC
>JAURZO010000151.1 GCA_030653405.1 Zwartia sp.
CTTCCCGATTCAGCCTTATTACGTGCGTGTGATCGAGAAAGCACCCGATGGACAAATTACGAACAAATTGGTCGGCAAGGTGTTCGAGTCCTACCAGGATGTGTATGTGGGTGAGTGCAAAAAATAAGAGTGTGTGGGTATGAGCTCGACACTGATCGCCGAGCAGTTGCTCAATGGGCTGCAGTTCGGTCTGATGTTGTTTCTGATCGCGGCGGGTTTGACGCTGGTATTCGGGATTCTTGATATCCTGAATGTGGCGCATGGCTCGCTTTACATGGCGGGCGCCTATGTGGCTGCGCAGACCATGCAGGCGACCAACTCATTTCTGGCGGCTGTCCTGGTCGCAGCGCTTGTGACGGGTGCTGTGGGCTTGGTACTCGAACTCGTGCTGATCAGGCGGTTGGTGGTTCGTGATCATCTCGCACAGGTGCTCGGCACGTTCGCGGTCATTCTGATTGCCAATGATGTCGTGAAAATGATCTGGGGCCCAGCGCCCATGATGATGAGTATGCCCCCTGCGCTTTCTGGCCCCGTTCAGCTCCTGCCTGACCTGCTTTATCCTGCCTATCGCTTGTTGATTATTGCGGTCGGGTTGGCTGCCGCACTCGGTCTCTATCTTTTTGTCACGCGCACCCGAGCGGGCGTGCTGGTGCGCGCAGGTGCCTCCAATCGACAAATGGCGACCCTCATGGGTGTGCGTGTGCCCTTGCTTTTTCTGGGCGTCTTTGTACTGGGTGCGATGCTGGCGGCTCTGGCAGGGGCATTGCTGGGGCCAGTGACGGCCATCCAGACGGGTATGGGTGAGCAAATCCTGATTCTGGTGCTGGTTTGCATCGTGATCGGCGGGATTGGATCGATGCGCGGCGCTTTTGTGGGCGCGTTGTTGGTCGGTTTTGTCGATACGGCGGGTCGGGCTTTCTTGCCTGCGCTACTCAAATTATTTTTCTCACCGGCCGTCGCTTCAAGCGTCGGCCCCACGCTGGCTGCGCTATCCATTTACATCTTGATGGCGGTTGTGTTGGTGTTCAGACCCTCCGGTCTCTTTCCGGCGCGCGGTTAAGCATGCAAGTTGCCTCAACCCCGTCTGTGCTGCGTTCGATGGTGCCAACCTTGCTGGGTCTCGTCCTGTTGGTGCTATTTCCTTTGGTCGCGCCCGCACTGAATCTTGAGTTTTATGTTTCGTTTGTTCGCCGAGTATTGATTTTTGCATTGGCCGCCACGAGTTTGAATTTTATTTTGGGCTATGGCGGTATGGTGGCGCTCGGGCATGCAGCATTTTTTGGTGCGGGCGCGTATGTGGTGGCGATCCTTTCGGTGCAAGGAATCTCGCAGGCGTTGGTGGCCTGGCCGGTCGCGATTGCCGTGGCGGGCGCACTGGCCTTTGTGATCGGGATCATTTCGCTGCGTACGCGGGGTGTGTATTTCATCATGATCACGCTGGCCTTTGCCCAGATGGTGTTTTACCTTTTTATATCGTTACGACAGTACGGTGGCGAAGACGGCATCAATCTGTCTGGACCGGCGCAGTTTCCCGGCTTGAACTTGGCGGATGACAAGACGTTTTATTACGTGGTGCTTGTTATTGTGGTCGCATGCTTATGGTGGCTGAATCGTCTGATCCAAGCCCGCTTTGGTCAGGCCCTCCAAGGGATCCGTGAAAACGAAGCGCGGATGGAGGCTCTTGGCTATCCGGTGTTTCGCATCAAGCTGCTGGCTTTTGTGATCGCAGGTGCGATGGCGGGCTTGGCGGGCGCCTTGCTTGCGCAACACAACCAGTTCGTCTCGCCTTCTTTGATGCATTGGACGGCCTCGGCTAATTTGATCATCATGGTCATCGTCGGTGGCATCGGGCTGCGCTATGGCGGCTTAGTCGGCGCAGCGGTCATGCTCTGGCTTGAGGAGGTGTTGCGCTTGTACACCGACTATTGGCATTTGCCTCTTGGGGTGCTGTTGCTTGCGATCGTGTTGTTTGCCCCGCGTGGGCTTGCCGGAGTCTGGGACTCGGTCGCGTCGCGGGGTCGAGCAAATGCAGTCAAACAGGGGCGGGCGTAATGACAGATCTCGCACTGCATGCGCAACAATTGACGAAGCGCTATGGCGCCCTGGTAGCCTGTGATCAGGTCTCACTGGATTTGATTCCAGGTGAGATACACGCATTGATTGGGCCCAATGGCGCTGGCAAATCGACCTTGATTCATTTGCTCTCCGGGTCTGTCCCGGCGGATAGCGGAAAGCTCGAAATTAACGGCCATGATGTGACGCACGCGGGCTTGCATCAGCGCGTCGCAGCCGGCCTGTCGCGTTCTTATCAGATTACCAATATTTTTAAACAATCCACTGTTTTCGAAAATCTTCTGCTTGCGGCGCAGGCTTGCTCCGGCTCGAGTTTTAGTTTTTGGCGCCCGAGAGCGCTTGAGGCCTCATTGCACGAAGCCGCCGAGCGTCTGGCGCAAGAGTGTGCGATTGCGCCTGAATTGTGGTCGTCTGTCGCAGGGACGCTACCGCACGGCGAGCAACGCAAGCTGGAGTTTGCGCTGGCGTTAGCGTCCAGACCTTCTGTGCTTTTGTTAGATGAGCCGATGGCGGGGATGGGGCCTGATGAAACGCTCAAGCTCACTGAGCTGATTAGCTCAATGAGAGGGCGCACCACAATGCTGTTGGTCGAGCACGATATGCAAGCCGTTTTTCGTCTGGCGGATCGGATCTCTGTTCTCGTCTATGGGCGCATCATTGCAACCGGGTCGCCAGAGGACATTCGCAACCACTCTGGTGTGCGACAGGCCTATCTCGGCGAGGAGCAGTCGTGATGCTGCAGGCTCAACATCTTCAGAGCGGCTATGGCCTGAGCCAAGTCTTATTTGATGTTTCGCTAGACATTTCGCGCGGTGAGGTGATCGCCTTGCTTGGGCGCAATGGTATGGGGAAAACAACGCTGGTGAGGACCTTGTTTGGACAATTGCCTCTGTCCGCGGGAACCTTGAGTTTTGAAGGGCAGAATATTGCAGGTTGGGAGCCGGATCGTATTGCTCGCTTGGGTCTGGCGATTGTCCCGGAAGGGCGACAATGTTTTCCCAACTTGAATGTAAGGGAGCACTTGACCGCGTTTGTGGCACACCGTAATCCGGAGATTAAAACGCCTTGGGATGTTGATCGCGTGTTCGAGATGTTTCCCCGCTTACGCGAGCGTGCCCGCAACATGGGTAATCAATTATCCGGTGGGGAGCAACAAATGCTTGCGATCGGACGAGCACTGGTCACGAATCCAAAACTACTGATTCTGGATGAGGCGACCGAGGGCTTGGCGCCGCTGGTGCGAGAGGAAATCTGGCAGTGCCTGGCGCGCCTGCGTGAGAGCGGCCAGACGATTCTGGTGATCGACAAATACGTCGAACGCCTGTTGAAACTGGCTAATCGCCACATTATTCTCGAGCGTGGCCGCGTGGTCTGGCAAGGCACGTCAAGAGAGCTCGATGCCGATCGAAGTCTCTGGACGCGCTACTTGGGCGTGTGAGCTCAGTACGTACCCAGATCAGGCCTTGTAAAGCTTAGCCCTTGGCGAGACGGGCAAACACCTTGTCGGCCGCCTCGATGGTGGCGGCAATCACGCCATCATCATGTGTCGAGGAGACGAATCCTGCCTCGTAGGCAGAGGGTGCGAAATACACACCCTCATCAAGCATCGCATGGAAGAACACTTTGAACATGTCGATGTTGCTGGCTGAGACGTCCGCTAAGGTGGTTGGAATTTTGTTTGAAAAATACACGCCAAACATCCCTCCTTCGCTATCGGCACTAAAAGGAATGCCGTGCGCATGCGCGCGTTCGGTCAGACCTTTGGTGAGCGCGCGCGTTTGCTTATCGAGTGCTTCGTAAAAGCCCGGTTTCGAGAGCAGCTTGAGCGTGGTGATGCCCGCGGCGACCGCGACGGGGTTACCCGAAAGCGTACCAGCCTGATAAACGCCGCCCAGAGGAGCGATGTTTTTCATGACTTCAGCACTGCCACCAAAGGCGCCAATGGGCATGCCGCCGCCGATCACCTTGGCCAGCGTCGTGATGTCGGGTTTGACACCCGTCAGACCTTGTACGCCTTGGGGGCCGACCCGAAATCCGGTCATCACCTCATCAAAAATCAGCAAAGCGCCGTGCGCCGTGCACTCGCTGCGGAGTGTTTCAAGAAATCCGGCAATGGGCTTGACCATGTTCATGTTGCCTGCGATCGGCTCGACAATGATGCAGGCGATCTCTTTGCCATGTTGTGCAAAGGCCGCTTTGACGCCTTCGATGTCGTTGTAGTCGAGCACGATCGTGTGGGCGACAAACTCGGGGGGCACGCCAGCCGAGGTCGGGTTGCCAAAGGTCAACAGACCAGAGCCCGCTTTGACAAGCAGACTATCGGCGTGGCCGTGATAACAGCCTTCGAACTTGATGATTTTATTGCGACCAGTGGCACCTCTGGCCAGACGAATCGCTGTCATGGTCGCCTCAGTGCCCGAACTCACGAGCCGCACTTGTTCGATTGAAGGCATGCGCTCGATCAGCATCTCGGCGATGATGATTTCTGTTTCTGTGGGGGCACCATATGACAGTCCGTGGACGGCTGCGTCTTGAACCGCCTTGACCACCTCAGGATGTGCATGACCAAGAATGGCGGGTCCCCAGGAGCCGATATAGTCGATGTAGCGCTTGTCATCGGCATCCCAGAAGTACGGTCCCTGTGCACGTGCGACAAAGCGGGGCGTGCCGCCGACCGAGCGGAAGGCCCGAACCGGAGAGTTGACGCCACCAGGAATGCTGCGACAGGCGCGTTCGAAAAGTTCAACGTTGCGTGACATAGAAAATACTCCGTTCAGACAGGAGAAGAAGATGAATAAAAAGTAGACGTCTGTGCAAAGGGGGCTGCTAAGGCGCGCGCTGCGGCTTCGATGTCGTGCGCCATAAACAGGCTGCCGACCACGGCAATGCTATCGGCGCCCGCCGCGGCCAGGGTGCTGGCTTGTTTGATGCCGATGCCGCCGATGGCAACGACGGCGGGTCGTGGCGCAGCAATAGCCTGACAGAGCTTTTGTCCCGCAGCCAGCACCTCAAGTGGCGCAGTGGGCGCCAGCGGTTTAGTGGCTGAAGGAAACATCGCTCCAAAAGCGATATAGGCGACTCGGTGTTCAAGCAGCTGTTGCGCGCGCTGCGGATCGGCATAGCAAGACACGCCCAACAGCATGTCCGGACCAATTTCTTGGCGAACCAGAGCGGGCGCATCATCATGCTGACCGACGTGAACACCGTGCGCACCGATCTCGAGCGCGAGTCGCCAGTCATCGTTGATCAAGAAGACCACATCGAGTTCTTGGCAGACTTGGAGTAGGGTTTGGGCGAGCCGCCGGCGCAACCCAGGTTCGGCTGTTTTGTGACGCAGTTGCAGTGCTCGCATGCCGCCACGTGCGGCGGCGCGTACGGCTTTTTCAAGGCGGTCGACATCATCCCAGTCGGGGGTGACGCCGTATAAGCCAGGGGGGAATTTGAGGGCGGTTTGCATATGAATGTCGTGGCTTGACCTATGGCGCAACCGGGATGCGACGGGCAATCAGATGGCCCATGCCCGGTTGAAAAGATTGCAAGAGCGCCTGCCCGGCGTGGGCGCACGCCTGTTCGGCCGCCTTTGGCACGCTGAGTCCGCGGGCAAGCAGGCTGGCTAATGCAGTCGCGATGAGGCCCGCCGAGTCACGCGTGCGTTCCGGCGAGGCAGCACAGGGCCAGGAAATTGTTTCGTTTTCTGGTCCTGTGAGCACGTTGGCGTATTGGCCCGGGCGCTGCTGCACGCTGGTGATGAGCACCCACTGCGCACCAATCGATTGAAATGCCTGAGCCGTACTGGTGTGGCCGAAGGCCTCAAGGACCTCTTCGGTGATCCACTGGGATAAACGGCGCGCCTCGATCACCACGATATGTGCTTGCGGCACCAGCAGTTCGATCACGGCACCAACCAGGTCATCGACCTCCTCTTCTTCTTCAGTGGGCTCCTCAGTATTGATTTCTTGCGCGCCGAGATGGAGCACCAGCGGCACCTGGCTGTAGTCGGCTACGATCTGTGCGACTGCGCTGACGGACTCCACTGACGATAATGCCCCTACTTTGATTGCCTGAACCGGAATGTCTTCGAGTACGCAGCGGGCTTGGTCGTCGATTTGCTCGGCTGAGCACGGCAGAACAGACTCGCTTTTTGCGCTATCTTGAATAGTGACCGCTGTCAGAGCGCAGATTGCATGGCCTCCCAGGGCTGCGCAGGTAATCGCGTCCGCAGGCAAACCGTCCGATCCCGTTGGATCAAAGGGGGCAAAAATCAGTGTGACGGGTGTTTCAAACGGTTGATTCATGTCAAAAAGACAGGCGATGTGTAGGCACGTTAGGGTTGGTTTCGGTAAGATTGACCCCATTGTAAGAGATGACCTGTTTTACCTGCCCTTTTCCTTTGGGGCGGACGGGTTCCAACATAAGAGAGCATGATGCGTACTTGGATGTGTTTAATTTGCGGCTGGATTTATGACGAAGAAACAGGACTTCCCGAGGAAGGGATTCCTGCCGGCACCCGCTGGGAAGACGTACCCCCTAACTGGGTGTGCCCGGAATGCGGCGCCCGCAAAGAAGACTTTGAATTAATGGAGATTTGAACTCAGCCTATGGATGAATCGCTGCGCACGCCGGAAACGGTTGATGACCTGTCCAATCAGTTCTTGATGGCGATGCCTGGCATGGTGTCGGGAGATCTGGCGGGCACGGTTATTTATCTCTGTGAGCACAGTCCCAAAGGTGCCTTAGGACTGGTGATTAATCGGCCCACCGATCTGAGTCTCGCGGGTTTGCTCGAGCAGATCGATCTCAAGCTTGAAATCGCCCCGGGTCTGAATCCGGCCGTCTTTTTTGGTGGTCCTGTTCAGACCGATCGAGGCTTTGTCTTGCATTCACCCGCTGGTGCGTACAGTTCGAGTATCAAACTGGGTAACATGGCGCTCACCACCTCTCGCGATGTGCTGGAGGCCGTGGCGGGCGGCCATGGGCCTGAACAACTGTTTGTCACACTTGGCTATGCGGGGTGGGGCGCTGGACAGTTGGAAAACGAGTTGGCTCAAAATGCCTGGCTCAGCGTGGCGGCGCAGCAGGACATTATTTTTGATACGCCGCCTCAGGAGCGCTATGCAGCCGCCCTCAAATTACTCGGTATCGATCCGGTAATGCTGACGGGTGCGGCGGGCCATGCCTGAAGAAACCCTGCTGGCGTTTGATTATGGCGCTAAAAAACTAGGTGTCGCGATCGGCAACACCTTGTTGCGTCAGGCGCGTCCCCTGGACATTATTCTCGAACCCACCCGGGATGGACGATTTTCCAGAATCAGCGTGTTGCTCGAACGTTGGCAACCCGAGAGGCTTGTGGTGGGGCTTGCGCTGGCGACGGATGGGGGCGAGCAGTACGCCAGCCAGCACTGTCGTCGTTTTGCCCGGCAACTCGAGGGTCGCTTTGGCATACCCGTGGTGTTGGTCGATGAGCGAGGCTCAAGCGTTCAGGCACAAAAAATTACGGGAAATGATCCGGATGATGCGGTGGCCGCCGCTATCATCTTGCAACGCTACTTTGACGCGTTGACTGAGTGATTTGAGCCACCCCACTGAATGCGAAACCCCCAACTCAACCGACAGGGCGCACTGAATCATCTGCTGACAACAGAAGGTCTGCCACCACGTATTCTTAATCGTCTACTGGATCTTACTCAGGATTATCTGCCGGGGTCCGCAGAGGTGGTTCACGCAGACGCGGCTTCGTTGTCTGGTCGACGGGTCTTTAGTCTGTTTTTTGATGATTCGGCACGCATCCGCCAATCTTTTGACGCTGCGGCGAGTCGGTTGTCGGCGCAAATCGTGCACCTCGAGGTTGAAAATGTGACCTCCAAGACAAGCGATGCCTTGTTTGAGATGCTTGCAGACCTTCATACTGCCGCAGGAGACGTGCTTGTGCTGAGTCACCCGCAGAGTGGTGCACCCTATATGGTGACTCAGACACTTGCTCCCGCGATGCATGTCATCAATGCGGGCGATGGCACTCATGCAGATCCGACGCAGGCGCTTGCGAATGTCTTTACGATCCGTCATCTTAAAAATGATTTGTCCAACCTGACCGTGGCGCTGACGGGCGATGTGTTGCATTCAAGAGAGGCGCGCTCCACCATTCATGCCTTGACCACGCTGGGTGTCGCGGAAGTCCGTGTGGTGGGCCCTCTGACGCTGATGCCCAAAGGTCTGGAGCAATTGGGGGTACGTGTGTGCACAAAGATGAGCGATGGGCTTCGGGATGCGGATGTAGTGCTCGCATTGCCAGATCAACATGAACGTCTACCCGCATCGCTGCGCCTTTCCGTGCAGGATTACGCTGAGCGCGAAGGGTTGGATATGGACATGCTTGCCTATGCCAAGCCTGATTGTCTCTTGATGCAGACCGGTCTGACGGGTCAAATGCGTCGAATTGTCCTTGGCGAACCGGGCGAGGCATGGCCCACCCCAGCTAGTGATATCGGTACTGCCGTCCGCATGGCGGCGCTCAGCCTCGTGGTGGGTGCGCAGCGATGAATATTCATATTGCACACGGTCGCGTGATTGATCCGGCCAATGGTGTGGATGCTTGTCTGGATCTCTACATTTCCCAGGGGAAAATCCTTGGCCTGGGCCAGGAGCCTGAGGGATTCAGAGCGGAGCGCGTCATTGATGCCCGTGGCATGCTGGTGTTGCCAGGCTTAGTGGATCTCTGTGCGCGAATGCCCTGTCAAGCTGAACAACAGCACGAAGCTCTCGAGCTTGAGCTCCGTGCGGCCTTGGCTGGAGGCATCACAAGTCTTGTGCTGACGCCAGAACCAGAAGCGGGCTTTGATTCGCCTGGATTGATTCAGTCAATGCAGCAGAGGATTGAGGCGCTCGTGCAGGTCCACGCATACCCATTAGGCGCGATGACGCAAGGCTTGCAAGGGGAGATGGTCAGCAAGATGGGCGCGTTGGCCGAGGCCGGTTGTGTGGCGTTTTCGCAAGGTAATCAACCGCTCTTTGATACAGCCGTCCTCCTGCAGGCCATGCAGTATGCAAAAACATTTGATTACTCGCTTTGGTTGCGCGCACAAGATCCCTGGCTGTCGCGCGACGGTGTTGTTGCAAGCGGCGCCTATGGCACGCGCCTTGGTCTGGTGGGTGTGCCGGTTGAGGCCGAGACCATTGCTTTACACACCTTGTTCGCTTTGCAGCGGGCGACTGGGGTACGCCTCCATCTCTGTCGTGTGTCTTCAGCCGAGGGGGTTGCATTGGTGCGAGCCGCCAAAAAAGAAGGCATGCCTGTCACGTGTGATGTCGCCGCGAGTCAGGCGCATCTGGTTGATGTGGACATCGGCTATTACGACACCCAGTTTCGGTTGGATCCACCGTTGCGCAGTCAGCGGGACCGAGAGGCTATACGCCTGGCGTTGATTGACGGCACCATTGATGCGGTCTGTTCGGATCACACGCTGGTGGACACGCATGGCAAGAGACGCCCGTTTGCTCAAGCGCAGACCGGTGCCTCGGGTGTTGAGTTATTGCTCTCGCTCACGCTGAAGTGGGCGCAAGAAGCACGTGTGCCTTTACTGGAGGCGCTCGCGCGTGTCACGAGTGGGCCTGGACGTCTACTCGCGGCGCTGTCTTCGCTCGCCAGGCACGCAGGTGAACTCAGCCTGGGTGCGCCCGCAGATCTCTGCATTGTCGATCCTGACGCATATTGGCTTGTTGATCCGAACGTGTTGGTCAGTCAGAGTAAGCACACACCATTTAATGGCATGGAGCTTCCCGGGCAGGTGCTGACAACGCTCGTGCACGGCCAGATTGTGTGGCAAAGACCCAATTAAGGGGATGAGTCAATTGAAAATCCTTCGGTTCACATTTAGAACACTGTTGGCCCTCGCGTGGGTTTGTTTCGGACTATTGGTATTGGCGTTGATTTTCCCGTTAGTGCGGCGCGCCAGACGGTTGAGCCTTAAGCGTTGGTGGTCCGGAGTCCTGTTGAAACTATGCGGTATCCAGGTGCGCCACACAGGAAATCCGATCCAGACGGGTCCAGCCTTGTGGGTGATCAATCATGTTTCCTGGTTGGATATTTTTGCCCTGAATCAGGTGCGACCTGCCGTGTTTATCGCTAAAAGTGAAATTCGCCGCTGGCCACTTTTGGGGTTATTGGTTGCAGGTGCCGACACGATTTTCATTGAGCGCGCCTCTCGCCATGCTGTTCAAAAAGTGGGTCGCGCGATGCAGGACAAGTTCGAGTTTGGTCAGGTTGTTGGCTTATTTCCAGAGGGGACAACCTCACCCGGCTACGATCTACTGCCGTTTTACGCCAACCTCCTGGAGCCCGCGCGTCGTGCCATCGTCCCAATACAGCCTGTCGCACTACTTTTTTTTCACCATGATCGACGCAGTGATTTTGCTGCGTTCGTTGGTGAAGAAAATTTATTGCAAAACGTCTGGAGAGTGCTGGGGGGAACGGGTGTGCGGATCGATATCGAGTTTTAGCCGCCGATATGGCCTGCGCAGAACGCTGTTCAGGCTGAGCCTGCTTCGTCTGAGCAAGCGCTGCGCGATGAGGATTTGTCATTGATTCCCCCTCCGACGCGAGCTGAGCTCGGTCGTCGAGCCCATCAAGTGATCAGAGATGTGGTGTTGCGTCGCGAGCGCCCGGACGTGACGAGCGACGCGACGCGCTAGGGGTTGGAGGGTGTTCCGACGTTCTGGTGCGACGTCCCGCCTAGCAGCTCTGGCAGCGAGGGTGCGCACGCAAGCGTGAATAAACGCCCAGCGCGTTGCTCGCGAAAATCTGTTTTTTCTGCGCGTCGTTGGCCGAAGGCGAGGCATCAATATATCGACGCGTGTCATCGAAGTAAAAGTTGGTCAAGGGGTCGATCCCCTGAACAGCGCCGACTGTTTCCGAGGCGAACAGAATATTTTTATTGGGCAGGACGCGCAACAGCAAATCAATGCCGGGCTGATGATAGACGCACGTATCAAAGAAGACGTTGTTGAGCACCTTTTCCTCGAGCGAGGGAATGCCCATGTCTATGGCCATGCCGCGATAGCGACCCCAGTGATAGGGCGCCGCGCCACCACCATGCGGGATGATGAACTTCAAAGTGGGGAAGTCTTTGAAAATATCTGAGGTCATGAACTGAACAAAAGCAGTCGTGTCGCCGTTGATGTAGTGCGTCGCGACGGCGTTGAAGTGCGGGTTGCATGAACCGCTGACGTGAATCATGGCGGGCACATCCAGCTCGACCATTTTTTCATACAGGGGATACCACCAGTCCTTGTCCCAAAGTGGTGGGTCGCTCCAGCGTCCGCCAGTAGGATCTGGATTGATGTTGGCACCGATAAAGCCAAACTCATTCACGCAGCGCTCAAGTTCCTGGATGACGCGTTTGCCGGGCGCAACACCAGCGGCTTGGGGCAGCTGACAGACGCCGATGAAATGATCGGGATAGAGCTTGCACACACGGTTGATCAGCTCGTTGTTGTAGCGCGCCCAGACAACGTTCGTGTCTTCGTTACCCATGTGGTGATCCATCGCAACCGCCTTGGGCGAAAAGATCGTCATATCCACGCCGCGCTCTTTCATGATGCGCAGTTGATTGTTGTCGATACCGTGACGGATTTCGTCATCAGACACCGCAGGCGGAGGCGTCGTCGGTGCCTTGCCGGTGCGTTGGAATTCGGCGATCTGGTCTGCGCGAAACTTGGCAACCTGTGGTGGGGTCGTGGTGAAGTGGCCGTGGCAATCAATAATCATATTCAAGCTCTTAAACGATGAAAAAAGCGATGAAAAAGCGCTGGAAAAAGCGAGGAGACTTGGCACTGTACACAATTTTCCTGAGTTTGATGCACTCGTCCCTTGGGATAATATCTTTCAAGTTTACTTTTCAACGCATACTCAATCAGGAATATCGCCATGCCGAGCCCCGTGAATCAGCACACCCTCGAATGGATAGCTGAATACGAAAAACGCGCAATCCGTCATGTTGTCGACTCCGGCGAGCATCAGGTGGTCTGGCGGCAGTTTGGCGAGGGCGAGCCGCTGGTCCTGATTCACGGTGGCCATGGTAGCTGGCTGCACTGGGCACGCAATATTGACGCGCTGTCCAAGGACTTTTCGCTTTGGATACCCAATTTGGCGGGCTATGGTGATTCGAGTAATCCCTATTTTGATGACTTTCCAACGATGGTCGATGTGACCGCTGACTGTCTGACACAGTTGTTTGGTCCCACAACGCCTTTCGATTTGGCAGGTTTCTCTTTTGGTGGCTTGGTCTCGGCCAACGTCGCGGCCAAAGGATTGCCAGTCCGTCGCTTGTCATTGCTTGGTCCGGGTGGTCATGGTGGTCCACGCCGCGAACGTGGCAAGCTCGTGAATTGGAAGCGCGCCGAGACAGATGAAGAGCTTCTTGAGGCCATGCGCTTTAATTTGTGGGCGCACATGATTTATGCGGATGAGCAAATCGATCCTTTTGCCCTGGGTATTCACACCTACTCGTGTATCAATACCCGTTTTCGCAGCCGCGGCATTTCTGGTCGGGGTTTACTTGGACCTGCCCTCGACGATTACAGCGGCGAGACCTTCTTGATTTGGGGGGAGCATGACATCACGTGCACGCCCGAGTACCTGATGACCCATCTGGTTGCCGAACAGCCTCGTCGCCACGGAGTGATTTTGCCTGATGTGGGGCATTGGGTGAATTACGAGGCGGTCGAGCCAGTCAACGCGCTATTGACCAACTGGTATAAACAAGGCAAAACTTCAATCTGAGTATCTGAGTATCAGGGTAATCAGGTCAGTCGTCGAGCGGGTCGAGCATTTGCTCGCACGGGACCTGAAGCACGGCATGATCTTGCAGACGGACTGCCGTCAGATGGCCACCCCACAAGCAGCCGCTGTCGAGACAGATCACATCGCTGTCGAGCTTGAGCCCGAGCGTCGACCAGTGCCCAAAGACTACGGTGACATCTCGAGTTGCACGTTTGGGCAGATTGAACCAAGGCACCAGGGATTTGTCTTGCGCGGAGGGTTCTGTTTTGATGCTGAGCGCCATTTTTCCTTGACGGTCACACATACGCAGTCTGGTGAGCGCATTGATAATGACGCGCAAACGGTCGGGACCCGTGAGGCCTTCATCCCACTGATCAGGACTGTTGCCATACATCTGTTCAAGATGCTTTTTCCAACTGTTGCTACGTAAAGCGGTCTGCACCTCGTCGGCGAGCGCCAGTGTTTTTTCCGCATCCCATTGCGGCAGTACGCCGGCGTGCACCAGCAAATGACCATAGTCGCAATGCGCGAGCGGTCGAGAGCGCAGCCAGTCGATGATTTCTTGCGCATCTGGTGCCTTCAGGACTTCTTCGAGGGTGTCTTTTTTGCCCGACCGACGCACGCCTGCCGCCATCGCCAACAGGTGCAGATCGTGATTACCCAGCACGGCCGTCGCACGGTCGCCGAGCGACATGATGCGACGGAGTGTTGTCAGGGACTCGGGGCCCCGATTGACGAGATCACCCGCAAACCAAAAGTGTGCCCCGGAATCGTCGGCGATGTCAGGCAGTGCAAGCAATGCATCCAAGGATGCGCAGCAACCTTGAATATCACCGATCATCCAGATACTAGGCATACTCATATCGGTGACTTCTTCCAAAACGAACCCGAGCGCTGACGCACGGCGATCGCATTGCGATTTTCCATCGTAAAGACCGCTGCTAAAGCGAGTATCATCGCGCCGATATTTGGAAATAGCGCCGTGACCACAGGGGACCAGTTGTAAAGCAAGCTGACGTTGAGCGCCAGCTGATTCAGCATGAAAAATCCCGTGCCAAGCAGGATCCCCAGGAACACCTTGGCGCCAACACCGCCGCGTCTTGTCTGCATAAAACTGATCGGTGCGGCGATTGTCAACATGACCAACAGGGTAAAAGGGTAGGCGAGCTTGCGCCAGATCGCCACAGTCTGGCGGTCAGCTTGCAGTTGGTTACGTTCGAGATACTGAATGTAGTCATAGAGCGCGACTAAGGACATGCGCTCAGGGGTGAGGATACGCGCAACCAGGCGCTCCGCAGTCAGCGATGTATCAAAGCTGCGCTCTGGCGAGTTGGTGATGGTGACAGAGGGCTCTGAGGTGACTTTGGCATCGGCGAGTACGCGTTCAAGCGAGGGTGCGATGTGATTTTCGACGACTTTTTGCATCACCAGTTTGCCGTCCGTAAAGCGGCCTGATTCGGATTTGGCAACGAGGGACAGGGTCAGACCGTCGGGAAACTCAAAAATGCTGACGTTT
>JAURZO010000152.1 GCA_030653405.1 Zwartia sp.
GTGTTGTCTCGTGTTCAATAGGCGGGACGACAAACTTGTAAGCCGTGTCGGGTGTTGGACGAATATGTGGATCTGCGCTGAACTTTTTCAGCAGAGCATCGGGGTGTGTGACATGGACGTCAACGGTATAAATAAACGAGAGTGCACTTTTCTTGCGGGCATCATGGCTGCGTTTAAAAATCTCGAACGAGAGCAACTCCGCTGGCGCAATGGCCAGACGTTCAATAATGGCGGCCCGCAGCTCTTGTTCAGTATGCTCGAGAGGCAGGCGTAGTTCGGTCATGTGGATCATAGATCGCAACGATACACAAATTTTCAAGAGGTCGGCATGGCAGCGGTCGGTTTTTGGGGAACTGCCGCGCCAGAGGGGTGTTTTTTAGCGGATGATCAGGCTGTGGTTCGAGTCTGCGTTTAAAGCTGCACGGAAACGGTACCGATACCATCAAACTGAACGACGACCAGGTCGCCCGCAGCTGCGGCGGGAACGCCGGACCAGCTGCCAGTCGTGACAATAGCGCCCGCCGGCAAGACCTTGTCGCCGGCAGTCGCATGACGAACCCAGGCAGGGATCACCCAGCGAGGGTCATGCATCGAATGCGTGCCGACAAACTCTAGTGTGGGCTGATGGCCGATTTTGACAGTGCAACGTTGCTTGCTCCAGTTGCGATGCGCCTCTTGCTCACCGTAGGGCAGCCATTGACCAACCACCAGGGTGCCGTGTGACTGCATATCGGCCAGTTTAAGCAGGGCAGGTGTGTCATTGCCTTGGATCCACCGTGAGTCAACCACTTCGATGGTGACGGTGAAGGCCTCAATCAGGGCGTGGCCTTGTTCCTGCGTCATCTCGGCAGCCTGTGCCGCTGTCACGGCGTGCTTGGTTTTAAAAGCGATTTCTGCCTCAATGAGCCTGAGGTTAAAGGGATGCACACCTGCCTGAGCGGGACTTTTCCAGATGCCGGAGTCGAGCAACGGCGTATTGAGGATTTCAGCGGTTCTGGAGGGGCCGCCAGACTTCCAGTGACGAGAAATGGGGGTTTGCTGGGGCGCTAACGCCTCCAGGACGATGCGTTGAACCTCCAGGGCTTGCTCCACGCTCTCGAGCTGGCCTTCAAAAGGGGACGCATCGGCCGGAGTCTGGGTGCGGCGAGCTGTCAGCAAGGTCTGGGCAATGGCATCGATATGTGGGTTTGTCATGAACATTCACTTAAAAGTTAGTAATCAAGGATAATCCAGAACTTCCTTTCATAACGTGATCTTGCAAGATCGCACTTTAAAACTTCTTATGGCTCTGCGCGCAACGATATATAAAGCTGAACTCAATGTGGCGGACTCTGATCGTCACTACTACCAGAGCCATGCCTTGACACTGGCACGCCATCCTTCCGAAACGGAAGAAAGAATGATGGTGCGTCTCATGGCGTTCGCGCTCAATGCACAGGAGGATTTGGTGTTTACCAAAGGGCTAAGCGATGCGGATGAGCCCGATTTGTGGCGCAAAGATTTGACTGGCGCGATTGATCTCTGGATCGAGGTCGGTCAGCCTGATGAGCGTCGTATCCTCAAAGCTTGCGGACGTGCCACCGAGGTCATTATTTATTGCTATGGCGGGCACACCAGCAAAATTTGGTGGGACTCAGTGCAAAACAAACTGGCGCGCACCCGGAATCTGAGAGTGATTTGCCTGCCTTCCGAGCAGACCAGAGAGCTCGCCACATGGGCGGCGCGCGCAATGACTGTGAACGTCAACGTACAAGACAGCGAGCTCTTTGTGTCTTCGGAAAAAGGCCAGATCACGCTTGATCAGCAAGTCTGGCGCTAAGCGGACTTAAACTCTAAACACCCATCTGAGTAGCCAGATCTCGTATGTCTTTGGCAACGATGTCCCAGTCTTCGGCCGCGACCAGATTGGTTTTCTGCTCGGGACCATGCTCGGTCGGACGTGGCCAAAACGCTGTTTTGAGTCCGGCCTTGCGTGCTGCGAGCAAGTCATCGTTGTGCGCGGCACACATCATGACTTCGCCCGGTTCGAGTTGCAGCGCCGAGCAAACGCCCAGATACGATTGTGGCTGAGGTTTGTAGCAACGAAAGACCTCGGTCGAGAGATTGAGATCCCAGGGCAAACCAGTGTATTTGGCGATATCGGTCAGCAAAGAAATGTTGCCATTCGAGAGCGGTGCGATGATGTATTTGCTTTTGAGTCGCGACAAGCCACCCACGGCATCGGGCCAACCATCGAGCCGGTGCCAGACTTTGTTGACATGGTCGCGCTGCGCTTCGGTCATCGCGTCCAGACCGAATTCTTTAATCAGGATCTCGAGCGATTCGCGATGCAAGACATCCAGAATGGTCCATGGGCGCTTGCCGCTGCGCACAGCTTCCATTGAAGGCTGGTACATGCCGCGCCATTTGACGGCAAAAGCGGTCCAGTCTGCTTGAAAACCATTTTCCTGACCCCAGCGGGTCAGGTCACGGGTGATACTGCCACGCCAGTCCACCACGGATCCGAACGTATCGAACACCATGGCTTTGACGGTAGAGGTGAGTGCGGACATAAAAGGTGCTCCGTGGGTTACATGACTGCGGATAAGCCGCCGTCCAGGTTGACGCTGCTACCCGTCACATAGCTGCCGCCTTCGGAAGCGAGGAACGTCACTACGTTTGCGACTTCTTCGGCCCGGCCGACTCGACCCAGTGGAATCGTTTTGCCCATGGTTTCATACATCTGTTCGACGGGGATCCCGGCTTTTTCGGCCTTGCGCTCATGCTGCCCGGCTTTGATCAGGCCAATACAAACGCTATTGACCAAAATGTTGTTGGGTGCGAATTCTTTTGAGAGCGCTTTCGTCATCGCCAGACCTGCCGCGCGTGTCACGGTCGTCGGCATAGATTTTTCTTTAGGCTGTTTAGCCCCAATATTGGTGACATTAATAATGCGGCCCCAGTTGTTCTTTTTCATTTCGGGGATCGCCAGACGTGTCAGACGGATCGCTGCAAAGAGTTTCAAATCAAAATCGGCCTGCCACTTGTCATCGGTCACCGATTCAAACTCGCCGGTCGCGGAGGTGCCGGCATTGTTGATCAAAATATCGAGACGACCATGAGCCTTGAGCACTTCTTGTACGAGTCGCGTGCATTCGGCGTCTTGGGAGACGTCAGCGGCAATCGCAGTGACTTTGCCACCGGCAGCGCGAATCTGTGCCGCGACTTCGTCGAGCAGTGCCTGACCGCGCGCGGCGATCACCACCGTTGCGCCTTCTTCGGCGAATTTCATTGCGACCGCTTTGCCGATGCCTTGCGAACCGCCTGTGACGAGTGCGACACGATTGTTAAGTTGTAAGTCCATGCAATGTCTCCATCCTGTAGTGCCCGAAAGCGTTGTTCGGGCTGTTTTTCATAAAGAGTGAATCAAATTCGCTCAATCAAACAGATTGAGAAAAAAATTACTTATTTTCGGCAGCAACTTGGCGTAGCGCTTGCTCAAAAGCTTCAGCAGGCTGTGCCCCTTGCAATAAATACTGATCATTGATGATGATTGAGGGCACGGAGTGAATCCCCATGCTGGTGTATTTCTGTTGCTGGGCACGCACTTCGGCTTTGTACTCTTCGGTCGCTAATATTTCTCTTGCGCGCGCGGTGTCCAGTCCTGCGCGCTCAACGGCCTCAAGCAAATTGTTCTGATCATCCAAATCGACAGCGAGTGTGAAATAAGTCACCAGTAACTCGCGTTTCATGCGGTGCTGAGCGGCCGGACCATGCTCAAATCCCGCCCAATGAATGAGGCGATGCGCATCAAAGGTGTTGTAGACGTGCTTGCGTCCCTCGGGATGAAAGGGAAAACCGACCTCAGCGGCCCGCGCTTTGATGTTGTCCTGCGTGACTCGGACCTCAGCCTTGGTTTTTCCGTACTTTTGCGTGAGATGCTCAAAGACCTCTTGCCCACCGGGCGGCATATCGGGATTGAGCTCAAAGGGCTGAAAATGAATCTCAACCGGGATCTCATCGCCAATGTTTTTCAGTGCCATCTCCAGACCGCCGAGACCAACGGCGCACCAAGGACAGGCGATATCTGAGACGTAATCGATCTTGATGGCCATGTGGCTTCCTATAGAAAAAGCAGTTCGTTGAGCGGGCTCAAATGATCAGGCATTGTAAACATATACTAGGCGAATAAAGACCGGCTCAAGACCTCAGGGCTTCGCCCACATTCACTGCATTGGAGACTCAAAAAACATGGCCAAATACCAGATTGCAACCATCGAAGGCGATGGCATCGGCCCCGAGGTGTGTCAAGCCACCGTGACCGTGCTCAAAGAGGCGTTAGGTGCAGGCGTCATGGATTTCAATCAGTTTCCTGGCGGAGCCTCTCATTATGTGAAATCTGGCTTTGTGTTGCCTGATGAAACCTACGCGGCATGTCAGACCTCACACGCCATGTTGCATGGCGCGGCGGGCTTGCCCGATGTGACCTATCCCGATGGCACCGAGGTCGGGAACGATCTGCATCTCCAGCTGCGTTTCAAGCTCGATCTTTACGCGAATGTGAGACCGATTCGTTTGTATCAAGGCGACTTTTCGCCTTTGAAAAACCGACAGGCTGGCGACATCGACTATGTGATCGTGCGTGAAAACACCGAAGGTCTGTATGCCAGTCGTGGCGCCGGTGTGTTGCTGCGTGGCGAGGTGGCCACCGATACCTTGGTGCTCACGCGCAAGGGCGTTGAACGCATCGCGCGTTTCGCGTTTGAATTGTCACGTAAGCGCAACGGTGCGCCTTCGGATAAAAAGCGGCGCATGACCGTGTGCGATAAGGCAAACATCTTGCGCAGCTACGCTTTTTTTAGATCAATCTGCGATGAAGTCGCACAGAGCTATCCAGACGTGGCGATTGATTACGCTTATGCGGATGCCATCACTGTGCACTTGGTGAAACGTCCCGAGTTTTATGACGTGATTGTGGCGGAAAACATGTTTGGCGACATTATCTCCGACCTCGGGGCCGCCACAGTGGGTGGGATGGGGATTGCGCCCTCCGGCGAGCTCGGCGATCACCATGCGTTGTTTCAAGGGGCGCACGGTTCGGCGCCCGACATCGCGGGTCAGAACATCGCGAGTCCGCTGGCGACGATTCTGTCTGGTTCATTTATGTTGCGATGGCTTGGCGATCGTCATCAAGATGCGAGCCTGATTGAGGCGGCAGGTCGTATTGAGCAAGCAGTCGAGCTGACCTTGTCAGAGGGTCAGGCGATTCCGAGGGATTTAGGAGGACAGGCTTCCTGCACCGAAGTGACCGAGGCGATTTGCAAACATTTGTAGCCTATTTAGATATGTTTTAGTGATGGTTAACTACTAAATAAGAACTTAATGAGTACTGATTTCGGTCTTAATTGGGTCCAAACCGTCTATTTCAACGAATTTTCATCTGGATCTTTACGATATTTGGGTTTACCCGTATAGAATCGAAAGATTGAGTGGATATGTGGGAACTCCTGATGATTGGTGCAGTGCTGAATAAAGCGGTGAGTAATTTTCAAGCGAAGGGCATACAACGGGTAGTTGGGGAACGATTGAGTGACATGCTGAGGGTGGGCTTGGCGACTCTGTGGTTGAGTTTGGCCGCAAGCGCTGTCGCGCAACCTGCTGGACCTCAGGGCCCGTTACCGGTTTCTGTGATCGAGGCCAAGTCCACGAACATTCCGAATGTGCTCGAAATCACAGCTCAGGCCGAAGGCGCCAAGGAAACTGAGGTGCGTGCCCGTGTGAACGGCATACTCCTTAAACGCCTCTACGAAGAGGGTAGTCGTGTAGAAGCCGGGCAGCCTCTTTTTCAAATTGATCCTCAGCCTTTTAAGATTACCCTTGAAGAAGCGCAGGCACGCGCTAAACAGACCGCTCGTGAAGCGGAGCGCCTGAAACTTCTTTTTAGCAAGCAAGCCGTCAGTCGCAAAGAGTTTGATGACGCGACTTCAGTCAATGAAATTGCGCAGGCGACGCTTAAAACGGCACAGCTTAATCTCGACTGGACAACAGTGACAGCCCCGGTCAGCGGCATCACCGGCCGTTCCTTGCGCTCCGAAGGCAATCTGATTTCCAGCACGGGAGACGCCGGTCTGTTGACCTCCATCTATCAGATCAATCCCATCTGGGTGCGTTTCGGACTCTCGACCAGTGATACGGCGCAACTGCCGGGTGGACGTCTCGATCCAACCCAAAACAGCAGTGTCGAACTGTTATTACCAAATGGGCAGGTCTATGCAGAGAAGGGCAAGCTCAACTTTCAATCGACCTTTATCGATCCCAAACTGGGTACACAGCAGATGCGCGCTGAGTTTCCCAATCCAAAAAGCGAGATCCTACCCGGACAGTTTTTGAGAATTCGCGTCACGACCGGTATGCAGGAAAATGTATTTTTGGTGCCACAAGCCGCTGTGATCCAGAGCGAGCGGGGCTTTATGGTGTGGACAGTGGGTCCTGAAAATAAAGTGATCCCCACACCCATCAAGGTTGGCAAGTGGTCCGGGAAGAATTGGATCGTGTTGTCAGGGCTCAAGAACGGAGATCGTGTCGTGACCGATCAGATTATCAAGATTCGTCCTGGTGCGACGGTCAAGCCTAATCTCGTCCCGTTGAATCCACCTCCAGCCTCGAGCGCGTCCCCTTCTGCACCTGCCTCTGCTGACGCAGCGAGTGGAAAGGACGGACGATGAGTTTATCCAGTTTTTTTATTGGCCGTCCGATCTTTTCGGCGGTGATCTCCATCACCATTGTGATTGCGGGGCTGATGGCCGCGCGAGGTTTGCCGGTGGCGCAGTATCCGCAAATCGCGCCACCCACAGTGATCATTACGGCCAACTATCCTGGTGCCTCGACAGAGACGCTCACGCGTACCGTCGCCGGCCCGATTGAGGAACAGTTGTCTGGTGTTGAAAATCTTCTTTATTTCAACTCCTCCGCACAGTCCAATGGCTCGCTTGTCATTACCGCGACCTTCGAGGTCGGCACCAACATTGACACGGCGACCGTGAACGTCAATAACCGCGTCAAGATCGCAGAGCCACGCTTGCCGGATATCGTGCGTCAGTTCGGTGTCACGGCTCAAAAGCGTTCAAACGATATTTTGCTTGTGACGGCGATCACGTCACCAACCGATGCGTTCTCCAACCTGTATCTGTCGAATTACGCGCTGGTCAATATCGTGGACGAGATCAAGCGCCTGCCAGGTGTGGGCGATGCCCAGATCTTGGGGGCCAAGGATTACTCGATGCGTATTTGGCTCATGCCTGACCGGATGGCCCAACTCGGCATTACCGCACCCGATGTCGCGGCCGCTATTAGCGCTCAAAACAAGCAAAACGTAGCGGGCAAAATTGGTCAAGAGCCTGCTCCTCAAGGTCAACAGTTGGTCTATACGGTGACGGCCAAGGGGCGGCTGGTCACGCCTGAAGAGTTTGGTGACATTGTGCTTCGGTCTGAAGGCGCGAGTGGCACGCTGAGGCTCAAAGATATCGCCCGCATCGAGCTTGGTGCCGCCGACTACGACGCCGAAACAAGACTCGTCGGCAAACCTGTTGCCTTGGTCGCGGCTTATCTGCAGTCGGGTGCGAATGCGCTGAGTGTGGCTGAGAGCGTGCGCAACAAAATGGAAGAGCTGCAGAAAAAATTCCCGGCCGGTATTGAATATGTGATTCCTTTTGACACAACGAAATTTGTGACGGCATCGATCAATGAAGTGATTAAGACACTCTTTGAAGCGATGGTGCTGGTGGCGCTGGTGGTGTTTCTGTTTTTGCAGAACTGGCGTGCGACCCTTATTCCCTTGATCGCTGTGCCCGTTTCTCTGATCGGAACCTTTGCGGGTTTATGGGTGTTTGGCTTTTCGATCAATACCCTGACGTTGTTCGCGATGGTGTTGTCAATTGGTATTGTGGTGGACGATGCGATTGTCGTGCTTGAGAACGTCGAGCGCTTGATGGCTGAGCGCGGCTTGTCGCCCAAAGAGGCTGCTTACGAGGCGATGCGCGAGGTGTCGGGCGCCGTGGTGGCGATCGTACTGGTGCTATCCGCCGTTTTTATCCCTGTGGCTTTTCTTGGGGGTATTGCCGGTACGCTTTACCAGCAGTTTGCTGTGACAGTGGCGCTGGCAGTGATCCTGTCCGGAGTTGTTGCTCTGACGTTGACACCTGCTTTGTGCGCGGTACTGCTTAAGCCCGGCATGCACGAGCCTAAAGGCTTTCGCTGGTTTAACCGCAGTTTTGCGGCGCTGACGAATCAGTACACCAAGCTTGTCGATAAAACGCTGCATCACAGGGTGATTGGCGCCTCTGTCTTTGGCGCGATTCTGGTGGGATGTTTTGTCATGTTTCGCATGGTGCCGGGTGGCTTTGTGCCGGCTGAGGACCAAGGCTATCTGATCAGTGCCTTGGTGTTGCCTGATGGCGCCAGTTTGCAGCGCACACAGCAAGCGGGTGATTCATTTCAAAAGACGATTGTGCAGGATCCAAGCGTCGCGCGGGTGTTTGTGATTGCCGGACGGGACATTATCGGTGGTGGTAATAAAGCGAATGCCGGCACGATTTTTATTCCTCTCAAAGACTGGGATGAGCGTGCGACTTCATCTGAAGATCTCGCGAAAAAATTCTCCGGGATCGGGATGGGTATGCCCGATGGTATGGCGCTCGTGTTCAATCCACCTCCTATCCGTGGCTTAGGATCCGCAGGTGGCTTTGAGTTTTATGTACAGTCCAAAGGCGAGCCTTCTGTCCCTCAGCTCGCCGAGGTGGTGAGTAACTTCACTGAAGAGCTCAAAAAACAGCCCAAGCTGACCGGGATCAACACCTTCTTCAGACCAACGGCGCCTCAGCTGTATGTCGAAGTTGATGAGGCCAAGGCACTGTCATTAGGTATTCCCGTCGCAGATGTGTATTTGAGTTTGCAGGCGACGATGGGCTCGTTGTATGTCAACGATTTCAATTTGAATGGGCGGACCTATCGCGTGCAAATGCAGGCGGACTCACAATATCGGACTGAGCCCACCGATCTGGGCCAGATCTATGTGCGCGCCAATAATGGCAGCATGGTTCCTGTTTCGGCACTGATTTCAGTCAAACAAATTGTCGGCCCCGAACAACTTGAGCGCTTTAATGGTTTTCTGGCGGCAAAAGTTCTCGGTAGCGGCATTCAGGGTTTGAGCTCAGGCGAGGCGATTCAGATTGTTGAAGACATCGCGCGCGCGACACTTCCTGCGGGCTACGAGCTGGCGTGGGCGGGTCAGGCTTATCAGCAAATCCGTACAGGAGATGCCTCGGGTTTGGCGTTCCTTTTCGGTCTTGTGATGGTCTTTTTAATTCTCGCCGCTCAGTATGAACGTTGGTCGTTGCCGCTCGCGGTGTTGTTAGCGGTACCTTTCGCGCTGTTTGGCGCGTTAGCTGCGGTCCTGCTGCGCTCCATGCCGAATGATATTTACTTTCAGATTGGTTTGTTGGTCTTGATTGGGCTTTCTGCCAAGAATGCGATTTTAGTGGTGGAGTTTGCATCGCAAAAACGCGCACAAGGCATGAGCACGATGGATGCGGCATTGACTGCGGCAAGACAGCGTTTTAGACCCATTGTGATGACCTCGCTGGCCTTTATTCTGGGCGTGTTCCCACTGGTGATTTCGTCAGGCGCGGGCGCGGCCGCCAGACGTTCAATGGGTACAGGCGTGTTTGGCGGCATGCTCGCCTCGACGTTTATCGCGACCATCTTTGTGCCGATGTTCTTTACATGGTTGTCTCGCAGACAAAACAAAAAGTCTGAGGAGCAAAAAGAGTCATGAGCCAACCTCAATTTTTTGCTAACAATGCGCCGTCACTGTCCCCTTCACTTTCACCGTCATCCTCCGATGTGCCAACTTTACGTCCGCGTGGCCGAGGATGGGTTCGCTTGGCGTCAGTGTTGTTGCTGTCTGCCAGTTTGAGTGGTTGTTTGCTCGGGCCTGATTATCAACGTCCTGAAATAGCCTTGCCGGAGACCTTCCCCGCGGCAGTTGAAAAAAATCCTGTCGCGCTCGTCGAGTGGTGGACGCTTTTTAATGATCCCGCGCTCAATGACTTGATCGCAGCCGCACAAAAGAACAATGCGGATATACAGGTAGCCGTGGCGCGTCTGGCGCAGGCCGAAGCCTTGGCACGACAGGCTGGCGCATCGCTTTATCCAACCCTCAACATGACCGCCTCAGGCGTGCGTGCCTCCTCTGGTACCGCCGTGAGTGCCTCGGGTGTGGGATTTCAGACCAATACTTCACAGGTTGGTCTGGTGACCTCCTATGAAATCGATGTCTGGGGTCGTGTTCGTCGCAACATCGAGGCGGCGACAGCGGTCGCGACGGCGAGTCAGTATGAGCAAGATAGTGTGCGTTTGACGATCTCGGCTCTCGTGGCGAATACCTATCTGGGGTTGCGTGCGCTGGATGCTCAGATCGCTGTTACGACAAACTCCGTCAAGACCCGTGAAGACTCATTGCGTGTTGCGCAGGCCAAGCTTGAGGGCGGGCTGGTGTCACCGATCGATGTGAACCAGGCGCGTGCGGCCAAAGCCGCCTCTGAGGCCAGTCTTTCCGAGTTGACGCGTCGTCGTGCCATTGTGCAAAATCAACTTGGTATTTTGACGGGTCAACTGCAACTTTCACTCGCCCCAGTCGATTTGCGTGGTTTGCCGATCCCGCCGATTCCGCCAGTCGGCGTACCCTCTACCTTGATGGAAAGCCGTCCGGATGTGAATCGGGTTGAGCAAGAACTCACAGCAGCCAATGCCCGGATTGGTGTGGCGACCGCCAACTTTTTCCCGACCTTTTCTCTGACTGGGTTGTTGGGTGCGCAAAGCGTGGATTTCAGCGCTTTTCTCACTGGCCAGAGCACGGTCTGGTCTGCCGGACTTGGTTTGCTGCAGCCGATCTTCTCTGGCGGCTCCCTGACTGCCCGTCTGGACTTTGCCAAGGCGCAACAGCAGGAAGTGTTGGGTAATTATGTCAAAGTGGTCAGAAACGCGTTTGGTGAGGTGAGCGATGCCTTGGTATCCGTCCATCAGACCTTGCAGACCGAGCTTTATCTGACAGAGCAGGTCAAGGCGGCCACCAGGGCGCAGGAGTTAGCGTCCGTGCGTTATGAGGCAGGCTACGTCGACTATTTAAATGTGCTTGAGGCCCAGCGTGTCCAGAATGAAGCGAACCTTGCCTTCGTATTAAATCGTGCTTTACGCCTGCAAGCCGGGGTTGATTTGTTCAAAGCACTGGGTGGTGGCTGGAATAAGACGGCGCCCTAGCCTATGATGTGCAAAACCATCATGATGCGTCGTTAAATACCTCCATGATGTGAGAACAAAGAAATGCTGGAGAAATGCGTCATGAATGAAGCAATAGAGAAGCAATACAACCCACGCACTACCGTGACACCCGAAGAGCTGGCACGGTTTACCGAGCTCGGTGCGACCCTCAGTGAGCAATCCCGTCAGAAATATGTCGGTCAATATGATTTGCGTTTTGGTGAGGGCCCACTCGAAAATGCTGATTTCTTTTATTGTGGCAAACCGAATCGTCCTTTGATGGTGTTTTTTCACGGTGGTTATTGGCGGGCCCGTGATAAAAAAGATTACAGCTTCGTGGTTAACGGCATCCTGCCGCTTGACTGCTCGGTCGTCGTGATGAACTACGATTTGTGTCCAGCCGTGACGGTTCAGCAGATTGTGGCTCAAACCAAGCGCGGCTTGGAGTGGGTTGCCAAGCAGGCTGCTGGCTGGCAAATCGATCCCTCCCGGATTTATGTGTCAGGTCATTCGGCAGGCGCGCACATCATTGCCGCGACCTTGGCGCAGACGGGTACCGCCTTTGAGCTTAAACAGCACATGATCAAAAAAGCTTTTCTGATCAGCGGCGTATTTGACGTCGAGCCTGTTCTGCAGATTTCGGTAAACGAAGAAATCAGGTTAAAACCTTCAGATGTTCATGCGTTGAGCCCGATTCGTCATCCGTTTGCGGCCAACGTCGCCTATGAAGTGATTGTGGGGGGCGCTGAACCGACTGACTGGATTGGTGAGTCTGAACGTATGGCCGCACACTTGAAGGCGCAGGGTTGTCAGGTTGGTTTACACGTGTTGCCAGGACTGAATCACTACACGGTGCTGCACGAGTTGGATCGCCCCGAGGGTTATATTTCAAAACTCCTTGCACAGGAGCTTGGCTGATGTATGGAAAACGTTGAAAAGAACGTTGAGCGTAATGCTGAGAAAAGCGTTGAGCAGAGTGGCTCCGCCAAGGCATTGCGCGTGTCGCTTGGCGAGCACTTGCAGCGTGCCCGGCTGAACCAGCAAAAAGATGGCGCGGATGTCGCACGCCGACTGATGCTTTCAAAGCTGCAGTTTCTCGCGATCGAAGCAGGTCAGGCCGAGAGTTTTCATCACGAACGTCGCTACATTCAAGCAATCAAAAGCTACGTTTTGTATTTGAATCTGGATAATGACCCCGCAGTTTCAGATTTGCTGAAACAGGTTGAAGGTTTTTCCGTGGCAGGGATGGGTGCATCTCCTGCGGCGGGTGTTGCGCAGTTGCACCTCTCTGCGTCCGCACCGACGAGCGCTCATACTTACGCCGCACGTCGTCCGAGATTCATGTATTTGGCTATAGGCGTTTTGATCGTCGGCGCCATCGCGCTTGCGATTTCAGAGGGTTGGCCTTTCAAGGGCGGTGAAGATCAAGTTGCGACGACTACGCCGGGACAAACCGCCTCTCAATCTGAGGCGACGACCAGTCAGCCTGGCAAGACCGACTTCACTACGACCACCAGCGTGGTGGTGATGCCACCCGCATCCGTGGCTGGCGGGGCAAGTTCCTCTGTTTCGCAGATGAGTTCCGGTGCGTCTAATCAGGCCGCTACGACATCCGCGACAGGTTCTGCGACGGTGTCTGCGTCCACATCTGCATCGACACCTGCTTCTACACCCGCTTCTACACCCGCTTCTACACCTGCTTCGGGTGCTTCATCCCAGTCATCCATCTCAGCACCCGCGAGTCCAACGGCTGCCGCTGCAAAAAACGCTCAGTCAGTTGCGGCAGGGGGTCCGTCCTTGATGCGTATTGATTTCAATGCAGACTGCTGGGTATCTCTGCAAACCTCGGATGGCAAAAAAGAGGAGCGTATCTATAAACAAGGGCAGCATCTTGAAGTGCCGGCGTCGAGCGTAGCCGCACTCATATTGGGGAATGCGCCTGCCGCCAAAATGACGTTGGATGGCCGGCCGGTTGACATCATGACCAAGAATTTGACTCAGGGCAATATCACCAGACTCGATCAGAAAAATTTACAGACACTACAAAAGAACTGATCAATTTTTACTCTTGCTTACTAGCGGAGGGGATCGGAGCCAAGCCCTCCCACCCTCCGCCAAGCGCTTTGACAAGTGCCACGCTTGCAATGAATTGACCGCCATGTAACTGCCACTTAACACGTTGCGCAGTCAGCTGATTTTGCTGGATCAGGGCGAGCGTCTGCGCAGTATCCAAGCCCTCTCTGTAGCGGATCGCGCTGATTTGAAAGGCGCGATTGAGGTTCTTGACGGCTTCATCTTGCATGGCACGCGCCCGGTCAAGCTGCTGGATCGCGCTCATGGCATCTTGCGTTTCTTGCAACGCGACCATGACCGACTGGCGATAGTTCGCAAGCGTCAGACGATAACCAGCCTGAGCAAAACGATAGTTGGCACTGATACGACCACCATCAAACAATGTTTGTGTCGCACTTAAACCAAGCGACCAGATCAAGGAGGGGGCGTTAAACAAGGCACTGAGCAGGGTGCTTTCTCCGCCAATAAAGGCGGGTGCGATATTGAGCGTCGGGAAATAGGCCGCTTTGGCGACGCCAATCTGCGCATTGGCCGCCACCATGGCGCGTTCTGCGGCTGCAACGTCTGGACGTCGTTCAAGCAAAGTAGACGGGACTTCGAGAGGAAAGGCGGGAACGTTTGAGGGAAGGGCGCCAGGAGCCAGACTAAAAGCTGAAGCGGGTGTCCCGGTCAGCGTTGCAATCAGATTTTCTTGCACATTGCGCAGGGACTTCAGGAGTTCGAGTTGTGCGCCACTTGACTGGGTCAGTGCCATCTGTTGAGACAGCTCGGTGCGACCTGCTGCGCCCATGTCATAACGCTTTTTAATCAACGCCAACAGTTTGTCTTGTATTTGGACGATACCAGAGAGGACCCGGATTTCTTCGTCGTACTGTCTCAATAAAAAATAGGCATTCGCGAGTTGTGCGGTCAGCAGGAGTTTGACGTTTGCGGTGTCGGCTGCCGCTTGCTCTGCGGTACTTTTGGCCGCCTCAACTTCTCGGCGCACCTTGCCTAGCCAGTCAATTTCGTAGGTCATGACTGCGACTGGGCGGAAATTATTTTGAGTGGTGCCCTGATTGATGGAGCTGTAGCTGGCACCTGGCCGATTTTCAGAGGTTTGAGTGCGTGAACCGACTGCGCCAATATTCACGGTAGGAACGAGCGCCGAACTGCGGGCTTCGCTTTGTGCAATGGCTTGGTCAAGACGGGCCAGCGAGGCGCTCAGCGTATTGTTGTTGGCCAGGCAAGTGTCCATCAACTGATTCAGAACCGGGTCGCCAAACGCCTTCCACCACATATCTTTTGGTGCGCCATCGGCAGGTGTGGCGGGTTTCCATAACGCGGGGTTTGCGCTGGGGAGCGACTTCCAGTTTTCCGGGAAATCCACGATTGGACGCTCATAGTCCGGTCCAATCGGCGCGCATCCCGCACAAATGACTACGAGCAGAGCAAGGGCAAGACGTGATTTCATGTGGCGATCAAGACCCGCGTCTCTGGTTGGCAGGGCGAGGTGCGGCTTCCTGCGTGATCACTGCCTGACCGTTCACGAGTGAATCCATCGGGTTCAGAATAATCACATCGTCGCGCGTCAAACCACTGCGAATTTCTACTTGTGTACCGAAGTCGATACCAAGTGTGACTTTCTTCTTTTCTGCCCTGTTGTCTTTAACAACAGCAATGTAGGGGCCGCCCGAGCCGAAGATCAAGGTGTTTGTTGGGACAATCAGGCTGTTACCCAACGCGATTTGCATCGCGACCTCGACATAGGCACCAGGCAGCAGTGCGTTGTTTTCGTTCGGAATCTCAACTTCAACCTGAAGCGTGCGCGTATTGATATCGATCGCGCCCGAGGTGCGGGCAATGCGACCCTTGATGATTTTGTCCGGCGCATTGGTTTGGTAGACAGAGACTTCATCGCCCACCTTGATCTGAGAGGCGCGATCCTGCGGCAAGTATATGTAGACGCTCAACTGGTCCGTGCGCGCCATGTTGAACATCGCCTGAGCGCTACCAACGTTGCCGGCGTTCACCAAGTCACCGAGATTGATGTTACGGCGCGTGATGCGTCCTTCGAAAGGGGCGACGACGGTTCCAAAGCTTTGTAATTGACGCAGTCGATTGAGCACCGCTTCGCTTTGTCGGTAAATGCCGGTTTTTTCGTCCATCTCTTGTTGTGAGACTGCATCCTCCGCGCGCAGTCGCTTCCAACGGTCATACACCGTTTTAGCGAGTTTGAAGTTTGCGGTCGCTTCTTCAACTTGCCGGTTGATCTCAGGGGTGTCGATCAGCGCGAGCGTCTCGCCCTGTTTCGCGGTGTCGCCAATATCTTTGAACCACTGCTTCACATAGCCGGTCACGCGTGCATGGATCTGCGCTTCATTGATCCCGCGCAGGGTGCCTGGCAGGACCAGTCGCATATTCGGACTATTTTTATCGGGAGCGGTGGGCTTGACGACGAGTACATGCATCAAGCCGTTGTCCTCTGCGCGTTTGGCCAACACCTCGGCGAAGGACCACCTGTCAAACAACGCAGTGGCAAGGCCCAAACACATTAACGAAAACACAATGAAGGCAACCAGCCAGAATTTGCGAAGTGTTCTTTTGAGCTTGATACCTGACTCAGCATTGTCCGGGTGACCGAGTGGGAGACCTTGCGAATTGTGGAGCGTATCCTTCATGCTAGTGCTTCCTTTGGTGCGCGGCGACTCTCTAACCAGCCGTGCAGACTTGCGAAAAGAACAGGAACGAACAAAAGGGTGGACACGGTGGCGAGCAACAAGCCACCGATCACCGTTCTACCGAGCGGCGCATTTTGTTCGGAGCCTTGCCCCAGACCAATTGCCATCGGGATCATGCCGATAATCATGGCAAGCGCCGTCATGAGTACAGGGCGCAGGCGTGTGGCACCGGCTTCAAGCGCGGCCGCCAAGGGTGAAAAACCATCGCGCAGACGCTCTCTCGCGAAAGAGATGATCAGCACGCTATTGGCCGTGCCGACGCCCATTGTCATGATCGCGCCAGTCAGGGCGGGTACGCTCAGGTTGGTTCTTGTAATCATTAACATCCATGCGATACCTGCCAACGCCGCGATCAAGGCCGTGATGATGATAAAAGGATCCAGCCAGGACTGGAAGTTCACCACAATCAAAAGATACACCAGCACGATGGCACCCACGAGTCCGATCGCGAGACCGATGTAGGATTGATGCATCGTTTCAACCTGACCCCGCATGCTGATGCTGCTGCCGCGTGGCAGCCTAGGGCGCGCCTCATCCATGACCGCTTGAATATCCATCGCCACGGCCGCCAAGTCGCGTCCACGGACGTTTGCATAGATATTGATCGAGGGGCGGATGTTGTAGCGCGTCAGAATCGCGAATTCGCTCGTGGGCGAGGAGGTCACCAGATTGCCAATGAGCTGTGTGCCGCGGTTAGTGGCGGCATTCGTCGCCGCCGAGGCTGCCGAGGCCGCTGCGTTGGCAGGTCCGACTGGGAGTCTGAGCAGATCGTCGAGAGAGTCGATGTTGTATTGCGGTGTTTGCGCCTGAATCGCGTAGCTGATGTTGTTGGCAGGATTGAGCCAGAAAGATGAGGTCGTCTGCGCGCTTCCCGATAAAGGTAACAACACGTTCTGAGCGAGATCCGACGGGGTCAGACCGATGCCTTGCATCATCGTGCGGTCCATCTTGAGAGCAATCGAGGGTTGATCCAGGCGTTGATGGATATGCACATCGGCGGCGCCAGGAATTGCCGCTATTTTATTGACGATAGAGGCGGCGAACTGATGATTCGCAGCATAGTTGTTGCCAATGATCTGGACATCGATTGCAGCGGGCGTGCCGAAGTTCAAAATTTGCGCCACGATATCTGCGGATTGATAAAAAAACTCTACGCCCGGAAAACGTTCACGCAGAATGGGGAGTAGCTCCTCCATATACTCCTGGCTCGGCCGATGTCCGGGTTTGAGCGAAATCATGATGTCCGCGTCAAAGGAGCCGATCGTGCCCGAACTGCTGTACGACAGGTTGATACCGCTATTAGGCAGTCCAACGTTATCCAGGATACCGTCCAGATCCTTTTCAGGGATGACCTCGCGAATGACTTTTTGAACTTCGTCGGCGAGAATCGCCGTACGCTCAACGCGCGTGCCTGTTGGCGCACGCATGTGAAGCTTGATCTGACTGGTATCTACAAAGGGAAACAGATCGCGTCCGAGTAATAAAAAGATGCCGCAAGACAACAGACAAAAAGTTAAAAAGCCGGCAATAAATTTTTTGCGATTTACCAGCAGGTGGCCAAGCAACAGCACATAACTTGCGCGGAAGTTCTCGAAGCGGGCGTTAAAGCCAACGTGTACGTAATGGATCCAACGACCAATCCGACCAGGTTTGCCGACATCTTTGAGCATCAGATAGGCAAGTGTTGGCACCAGCGTACGCGACAGTATGTAGGAGGCAAGCATGGCGAAAATCACAGCTTCGGCCAAAGGCACGAACAAATAGCGCGCGACACCGCCCAGAAAAAACATCGGCACGAATACGATACAGATCGACAGCGTGGCCACAAACGTTGGGATGGCGATTTCACCAGCACCATCGAGCACGGCCTGGTACAGGTCTTTGCCCATGTGGATGTGTCGTTCGATATTTTCAATCGTGACGGTCGCATCGTCCACCAAAATACCCACAGCCAAGGCCAAGCCGCCAAGCGTCATGATATTGATCGTTTCGCCGAGCAGTTGGAGCGCGATGAGCGAGGTGAAAATCGACAAAGGTATCGATATGGCGATAATCGAGGTGGTGCGCCAGTTGCCCAAAAAGAGCAGCAGCATTAACGCAGTGAGGCCGCCTGCGATTAAAATTTCGTGAATCACACTCGCCAGCGCTTTTTCCACAAAAATGGATTGATCTCCCAGCAGCCTGACATCGATGCCCTCTGGAAGCAAAGGCACGATAGAGGGGACTTTTTCTTTAACCTCTCTGACAATATCGAGTGTCGAGGCGCCACCGTTTTTAAGCGCGGTCAAAATCAGACCGCGCTCTCCGTTCTGTCGGACGATATTGATCTGCGGAGAGAAACCATCGCGCACGTGGGCGACCTCACGCATAAAGGTCGTCGCGCCATTGACCGTACGGATCGGAATGTTGTTGAGTTCGGCGATGGTCGCGGGGGCTGAATTCAGCGAGATGTTGAATTCGACATCGTCGATCTTTGCGCTGCCGGACGGCAAGGTCAGGTTTTGAGCGGT
>JAURZO010000157.1 GCA_030653405.1 Zwartia sp.
CACCGCCAACACCACGACAGCCACGACCGCCGATATCACACCTGCGCCTCTCACCGTCACGGCGACCGGCATCGACAAGGTCTACGACACAACCGTCACGGGAACGGTCACGCTCGCCGCAACCCCGTTGGCCGGTGATACGGTGACGCTCGCCAATACGACGGCGGACTATCTGGACAAGAACGTCGGTGTGGATAAGACCATCAACGTTTCGGGGATTAGCTTAGATGGCGCTGATGCGGGAAATTACACTTTCAACGAGACCGCAGTCACGACCGCCGACATTACACCTGCACCCCTAATTGTGAGCGCGACCGGCGTCGATAAGGTGTATGACACCACAGTCACGGACTCAATTATGCTCACAGCTACGCCAATAACAGGCGATACGGTGATGCTTGCCAGCACCACGGCCGACTTTACAGATAAGAACGTCGGTGTAGATAAGACGATCAACGTCTCGGGGATTAGCCTGTCAGGCACCGATGCCGGAAACTACACCGCAAATGCGACGGCGGTGACGACGGCTGATATTATCGCTGCCCCCCTAGTGGTAACGGCTACAGGGACCGATAAAGTCTACGATGCCACGACGACCGATTCGGTGACGCTGTCAGCGACGCCCTTGGCAGGAGACATGCTTGTTCTACATAAAACTGACGCTAACTTTTTTGACAAGAATGTGGGGACAGATAAGTCAGTCACCGTTACAGGAATTACCTTGACTGGCGCAGATGCTGAAAATTACATACCAAATACGACTGCAGTTACAACAGCAACCATTACTGCTGCAGCACTCGAAGTGAGTGCAACTGGAACCAACAAAGTATTTGATGCAACAACATCAGATATTGTCACTTTGGCAGCATCACCTTTAGCGGGCGATATTGTTGTACTTCACAATTTAACGGCAAATTTTACGGATATGTATGTGGGTACTGATAAAACAGTCAACGTAACCGGTATCGCATTAACAGGGGCAGATGCAAGCAACTACATAGTTAACACCACAGCTAAAACATTCGCGGATATTATCCCTATCACCCCAGCCTCACCAGATATTCCTAACGTAAAAAATATTGTAGTACTCACAATTATTCCCATTACGCCTTTTTTGACTGACAATGCTTCACCAGTCACGCTGCAAAAAGATACTCTGTATGGTGGTTTTGATGCGGAGCCTATAGTGCCATTTGCAATGATTGGTGTCCTTACTAAATCAACACCAAATGTTGAAAGCGGATTCGATGGTGGCTCAGCGGCGGCGACACTATTTTTGAGTGCTCAAACTTTAGGTAAATTAGAGCTGCTCTCAGTCTCCCGACAAGCGAGACCGCCACAGCTTTTGAAGCTTTATTCTGCGCCCATACCGAAGCCATATTTCGCACCGCAGAGGGCTCCAAAACAGGGACGAAATTAATTTATATTCTATTGTTTCTGCCGGATTACTTAAAACCCAAACTTACCCCACATAAAAATGACATTGCCATTGCCTTGTCCGCCAGGTACGTAAGCGGCCTGGATACTTGCTTTTTTATAGCTGACCGACGCGACTGGCAGTAGTCCAGGGAAAGGCACGCCATTCCAGTAGTCGCGGCGCGACATTAAAAAACCTGTCAGTCCCGCACCAACTTTGACTTCGCTTTTTCCAATATTCCACATGGGAATCCAGCCATAACCCACCATATAAGATGGGTCACCATGGGAGTCTCGAAAACCCATTGCATAGATGCCTTCCCAGTTACCACTTTTATTCATGCGCCCTTTGCCCAAGCCTATACCAGCTGGATATTCCGTGTACTCCGCACGTTGAGAGGGTGTGTAGGCAAAGGGTAGGTGATAGGACCAAAAAGGGACATACACCTCAATTTCCCCATCTCGCCAAGTATCTTGGACATGCGACCAAGCTGTGCCGAGCCAGTTTTGGTTTGCGGTGTCGCTTGAACCATTGGAGGCTTGAACGCTTGATGAGACACATAGAAAAAATGTGCTGAGCAGTGCTTCTCGCTGCCATTTAAAAGTACAGGCGAATTTCATGTTGAGTTGAGAAATGGCTGATTAATGGGAGGCGTAGACATCATGGTAACCGTATGAATTTATAGGCTGAAAGATGCTCGTCTAAGTAAGATTTTCCCATTAATTGGCAGTTAGATCAAAGTTTCTCCTGTGAAAATTGAGCGATACAGATTTCGTAAGTCGGATTGCTAGAAATAAAGCCACCATTTAGCATGCTGACTTTTAACCGTTCGAAACCCACGCGCGATATGGTTTGCTTGCAGAACCAAATTCCGGCTTCCTTGTAGCGATCCATCGCTTGAGTCAGTATTTCAACCGAGACATGAGGATAATAAGGGGCGATGACTGTCGCAAGCTCTTGACCTGTATGTGCTTGGATCCAAGGCCCCATTTTTTCAATCGCACGAATCATTGCCTCAAAGGCAGCCTGTTTTTGAGTAATGATTTTTCTAGTGGAAATGAATGTTGTGTAAGCCGTCGGGCCACGACTATTCGCTGCATGTAAAACCACACCTGCGCCAGAGGCGATTGTTTGTGAAACAAAAGGCTCAAAGTACTGGGCATAATCAATTTCGCCAGTTTGCAGCGCCGCTAAATTTTCCCCCATCGTGTTGCTGGCGTTAATGGTGATGGAGTCGATTGAGACTCCGGCGTCTCTCAAGTCTTGCTGCAGACAAAGCCATGGCGTTGGGACTTCAGTGACAACGCCTAAACAATGACCTGACAGATCCTTGAGTTGAAAGGCGCGTTCTGATGTAGGTCCAACGATAAAAAAGGGATCCTTTCCCACGACTTCACAAAAGGCGACTAAGGCGTTTTCAGAGTCTTCCTCTTGGTCGCGCTGTTTGATCACTCTAAGCGGACCACCCCAAACGACATCGATTTTTCCAGCAAGCATATCGGCGATGCCACTGCCAGGAGAAGGTGAGTCAATCAGCTCAATCTCTACCCCTTCTTGTTTGAATAGACCCAAAGCGTGCGTGGCATAGAAGGGCGCGTAAAAGACAGCCCTGAAATTTTCAGCCAACTTTATTTTCATGGATTTTCCAATGAGTTTGAGGATACTATCGATGTCATTACATCACTTTTTCAAGTCTATAGGAGTCTTGTTCAAATGTTGAAATCTCACAATCGCTATGATTATTCCCCCATCATTGATCGTCCAGACTATAGCTGGCCAGGTGGCAAGCGATTGGCGATCCACTTCAGTCTGAATGTTGAGCATTTTGCTTTTGGAGAGGGCATGGGTAATGACTACGCCGTCCCGCATCCTCAACCGAATTCGCGCAGCTTTGCCTGGAGAGACTATGGAAACCGGGTGGGCGCATGGCGCTTGCTTGAGCTCGCCAATGATCTGAATTTCCCCTATGCACTCTTAGTGAACACTGAGCTCTACGATTATTGCCCAGAGATGATCGCGGCCTTTAGTCGACGCGGCGATGAGATCGTCGGACATGGACGCACCAATTCGGAGCGTCAGGTAGACATGAGCCTTGAACAAGAGAGGGCATGTATTCGAGAGGCTGCCCAGACTATTCTCAAGCATGAGGGCGTCGCGCCTAAAGGATGGCTTGCACCTTATATCTCTCAAACTTATGATTCGCCTGATCTGTTGAAAGAGCAGGGCTTCAAATACATGATGGACTGGCCACTCGATGATCAGCCTGTCTGGTTTCGTACCAAACACGGTCGGCTTCTTTCAATTCCCTATTCCCACGATCTGAATGACTCGATTGAGTGCGTTTCAAGGCGTACGCCCGCACAGCTCTATTGTGAGAACTTAATTGACCAGTTTGACGAAATGCTTGAGGAGTCAGCGCGGCGGCCTTTAGTAATGAGCATCGTGTTGCACAGTTTTATTCTCGGTCAGCCCTATCGTTTGCGACAGTTGCGCCGGGTGATGCAACATATCCTTAAGCATCGTGACGATATCTGGCTCACGACGCCTGGTGAAATATACGATCACATCAATAGTTTGCCCGATGGCATTGTGCCGGGCAGTAAAGATCAGTAATCGTTAGGCAGTCATCAGGAATCGGACTCATTCAAGTTAATTTTTTGATCTTATTCAATATCGTGATTATTTTTCTCAGGAACGAATGACTATGCGTACCCGAACATTTTTGAAATCAGTCGCCAGCGCTGCAGTTGCGTTGGCTGTGCCTTTGTCCATGCTGCCATTCTCGGCACACAGTCAAAGCCGCTATCCCGATAAGCCAATCAATTTCGTTGTGACGGTCCCGCCCGGTGGTGCCGCTGATTTTGTGGCGCGTACCTTTGGGGAGGCATTATCCAAAGAGGTTGGACAGCCTGTTTTGATTGAAAATAAGGCGGGCGCGAGCGGGACGATTGCGACCGCATACGTGGCAAAGGCCCCTGCAGATGGCTACACAATTCTGCAAGGTGCGATTTCGACCCATGGGATTGGGCCGCACTTCTATACAAAGACACCTTACGACCCCTTTAAAGACTTTATGTCGCTGGGTGTTGTCGCTGAGTTTTCTTTGGTTCTCGCAGTGAATGCGAATTTGCCTGTCAAGGATGTAAAAGAGCTGATTGAATTAGCTAAAAAGAAAAACGGACAGATGAGCTTTGCAACGCCTGGCTCTGGGAGTGCCCCGCATTTGACCGCTGAGTTATTTATGACGGAGGCGGGCGTCAAAATGATACATGTGCCTTACAAGGGTTCAGCACCAGCAGTGGTGGATGTGGCGAGTGGGCAAGTCGATATTATGTTTGACGGCTTTCCATCGTTGATGCCACACATCAAGAGTGGAAAGCTTCGCGCCATTGCCGCTGTTAGCACACAACGTAATAGCTTGGCTCCCGACCTGCCGACTTTCGCTGAACTTGGCTATCCAAAGATGATTTCATCACTCTGGTACATGCCAATGGTGCCTTCAAAAACACCTAAAGAAGTCGTGGATTTTTTGAATAAAGCGTTGGTGAAGTCTCTCACCGGTACTGATGCTCAAAAGCGGCTTGAGACAGGAGGGGCGCAGTTGGTGTTCGGCAAGCCCGAAGACTCCCAAGCCTATATCAAGAAAGAGTATGACCGCTGGGGTGTTGTGATCAAGAACGCAGGCATTTCCACTTCTAATTAAAAATTTTTAAACAAACAGAAGCCCTGGAATTGTCTACGTAACCTAATACAGGCTGTCATAAATGCAAATTGATATCAATGCCTTGCCACCAGCAGAGCAGTATAAGTTGCTGGTGGCGACTGTCGTGCCTAGGCCGATCGCCCTGGTCACGACCTTCTCGGAGGAGTTTGGTGATAACGCTGCACCCTACAGTTTTTTCAATTGTATGGGTGACAATCCGCCCGTGATGGTCTTGGGGCTAGAGTCAAAACGTCACGATCGCTCACTTAAAGATACGACGATCAATATCAGTAATAATGGTCAATTCGTGATCCACATGATCGACGAACCTATCGCTCAAGCCATGAATGTGTGTGCAATCGATTTTCCGAGTGGCATTTCGGAAGTCGAGGAGGCTGGGTTGACTCTGACTGCTTCAAGTGTCGTCCGTCCAAAAAGAATTGTTGAAGCACCGATCGCTTTTGAATGCGAAAAAATCGCACTCATCGAGCTTTCTCCTTTTCGAAAAATTGCTATTGGGAAAGTGGTGATGATGCATGTCCGCGATGGTCTCTACGATCCCAAAACCAACCATATCGATTTGGATGTATACCGTCCTGTTGGCCGAATGTATGGGCGTCAGTTCACACGTGCTCAAGATAACTTTGAAATGGTCATTCCAACGCTCGAGGAATGGCAACGTGGTAAAAAGAACAAATGAGTTTACTGGTCCCTCATTAAAAACCAACTGCGTCTTAACTTTTAGTTAACACCGTGGCATCCCACTTTCCTTCCTGAACGAGCTTTTTTACTACTTCGATCAGGACAGTTTTTGCAACGCTCGCAGTGGGGGACATTTCCTTTTCAGGCAAACTCACAAGAAAGTTTTGTACTTGAGCTTCTGGGTCAATGAGTCGGATCACCCTCAGACCCATAGATAGCGCTCTTGAGG
>JAURZO010000175.1 GCA_030653405.1 Zwartia sp.
GCTATTAGCACCACTTGTAATAGATGCTCCGGTTGTCTCCAGCGTAGTATTTAACGTTCCATTCTGAACAGAAACATTAACAGATGTTACTGTTCCATCCACATCACCAACAGAAATTAGTGTTGCTCCAGTGAAAGACAGGGTGAAGTCTTCAGCAACAGTAAGCGGTTGTGATGAGGTATCGGGTACAGTAATACGAGGAACATCGTTAACTGAATTGACTTCAATGGTTACTGTTGCCTCACTAGACTCACGCAGCCCATTGGTAATGGTATAAGTAAAAGATTCCAAACCAAACAAATCAGGGCTAGGTGTGTAGACAAAAGATCCATCTGACTTTAAATAAGCTGCACCATATTGCAACGACAATTGTTTCCATCCATCGGATGATAGATAGTCACTATTTGTACTTGACGTTAAAGATCCAAATGCAACGTTATTAACTGAGGCAAGGGAAAGACTAGTTAAATCAACTGGATTTGAATCTTGCTCACCCAGCAGGTCTACATTGTTATCGTCCGTAATCAAATTCTTATTAGTTAGAGTCGTATCCTCTAGGGTTGTGTAATCATTATTAACAGCTATCGGAATGAAGTCATCATCGAGCACCACGTTCAGTGGCAGCGTCGAAATGCCATCCGTATCATCGGCCGCAAAGTAACCACCCGTGCCGTCATCCTTGACCGTCGCCACACCCTCGGCCGCCGTACCACCCGTGTTCGTCGCCACCAGCTTGAACGTCTCGCCATTGTCGATCGCGGTTTCCTGCTCCGTCGTCAGCGCTGTGCGCACCAACAACTTGCCATTCGCATCCAGCGCCACAGCGCCGCTGGTGTAAGTCACCCAGCCACCGTTGATTAACACATCCGCGTTCGTCGGGTCGTAATACTCCAATCCGCTCAGACCCGTCGTCGTCACGTTGCTCAGGCTTAGCGTCGTTAACTGACCCGCCACGCCGCTGACCGTAAACACCGCATACGGTGAACCTTCATTCACACTAAAGCTATTGACGCTCAGCGCACGGTCATCATCCTTAACCGCATCCGTGTTTTCACTTCCGTCGGCGGCATTAAAAATTTTACCGTTACCATCGTCTTTGATAGCAGTGGTAGCAGAGGATGACTGCGTCAGCGTTGTACCAGTCGCAATAGTCGTTGCAACCAACTCAAAAGTCTCGCTTGGTTCATATATAGAATCAGACTCAGAGACAATCTTCACACGAACAGTAAAGGTGCCACTTCCGCTTGGCTCCCCATCAACCAAATCATTCAATGGGGTTGGCTTGTCACCGGTTCCTGTGGTTTCGTTATATGTGTAAAGAACCCAAGCCGCTCCATTCCAATACTCAATCGTTGCCTCATTCGTAGCACCTGCCACTAACTCAAGCTCGGATGAAATGTTGTTGACAGAAAGCATCAACGGAACACCAGCATTACCTTTTACAGTAAAGAACGCATAGGTTGATGCCTCATTTACATCACCTAACGAAGTCACCGTAACAGAAGAATCTCGATCTTTAGCTGCGACTAGATCTTCCGTACCATCAGTCGATTTATAAATAGTGCCTGAGCCATCATCCACAATCGCAGCGATACCGGTGTAGGAAGTACCGCCTGTATTTGATGCATTCAGGACAAAAGTCTCGGCGCCTTCATACAGCCCTGCGTTGATCGCTAAACCATCGTTAATGACACCGACCCTAACCAACAACTTACCGCCAACAGGAATCGCTGTAGTTCCGGCCACAAAGCTTTGCCAATTTGAACCATCGAAATACTGAAGTGTAGAGTTGAAATCCGAACCTAGTGTTGCTGTCGCGCCCGTTACTGAAAGTCCACCGATTTTCTGACCAACAACTCCTGAAACTTCAAATACAGCATAAGGTGAAGCCTCGTTGACATTGATGCTGCTTACTGACAGGGGTCGATCATCGTCCAGTGTACCTATTGCCGTTGCAGGAACGCCGCTTGCAAAAGTGTCTGAGTTATAGAGAACTCCTGTTCCGTCATCAACAATGTATGACAGTGCAGATGAAACAGAATCATCCGCGTTGATAACATTTAAACGAATTGATTCTGTAGGAATCAATTCACTACTCTCGCTGATCTTGTCTTGAAGCAATGCTGCGCGAACAAATAATTTCCCACTAACACCGAGCGTCAACGTACTGTCTGAATATGACTGCCAATTTGTACCATCGTAATATTGCAGCGAATCTACTAGGTCAGCACCCAGATCTGCGTAGCCAGCACCTACACCAGACTCAGCCAAATCAAGCCTGACCTTTTGACCAGAAGTTCCTGTCACAGTAAACAGTACATAACCGGAGGCCTCATTCACGGTTGTACCCGTGACCGCTACGGGAGTTACCGCACTCGTCAGAATAGTAATGTTCAAAACACCAGTGTCTGTTGCTGAGTCAGGATCCGATATCTTGTATGAAAAACTATCTACTGATCCATTCGGCGGGCTGGAAGCAGTTAGCGTGTAGGTATATTCTCCGCTATTGTTTATTCGAAGTGTTCCGTAAGTTCCAGTGAGTGTCACCTCGGCAGGCACCGTGTAGGAGAGATCGGTTGGAGCATTACCCGTAAATGCAGTGCTAAGCTGAACGATTGATCTATCGCCTGTAACGTTGGTAATTGCCTGAACTGTTCCAGAGTATCCAGAGCCGCTAAGCGTTGTACCAACACTCAACGCACTAGCCTCAGTATCACTCAAGGAGATATATTGATTTGAAATATTAGTCGGGTTTATGACAGTTAGACTACCACTCACTCCAGTGATAGTTATGGTTGACCCTGCGGTGAAATATGCGGGAGTTGTAGTTTGTATTTCTACGGTATAACGCTTTGTGCCGCTTCCAGAAACTGAAATCTCTTTGAAGGTGGCTCCTGCTGGGACACCGTCACCACTAAAAGAGACAAGCGTTCCAGCTTGCGGGATTTGGTTTTGTTGACTCGCCGATAGATCAAACTGAAAACTTAAATATGTATTGGCTTCCGTTGTCAGGCTTGTAGTCCCTCCAGTAATAGAAGATGGCGTCCCGCTCAACACGGAACCCGTACTCGCCTGCGTCACTGTCACAACATCATTATCTGGATCACTGTCATTCGATATTAGAGAAGTTTTTGCTGCAACCGTACCGCTTATCGTGCCACCCGAAACAAACTGAATTGACCGATAATCATCAACAGCGACAGGTGCGCGATTAGCTGGATAAACTGTAATCGCTAATGTTGCAGTATCCGTTCCGCCGTTTCCGTCACTGATTGTGTATGTAATAACAGGCACAACCCCAGAAACACCATTTGTAGCCACAAACGTGTAATTGCCGTTGGCAGAAAGAGTGAAGGCACCAACGCCAGAAATACTATAAGGGGTGCCAATAACAAACGAACCACCCTGACCCGCAATGGAAAAACTTGTAACTGTTAAAGTATCGTTGTTTGCATCCGTATCGTTACTTAAAACATTACCGGAGGTCGATCCAGCACCTGCGTCCGACAAGACAATTTCTTTGACATCATTCACTGCATCCGGTGCACTATTCGGCACAATGAATGAGTTCAGCGCAGTATCAACTGGATCACTACTCGTGCCGTAGGTCCCACCAGCTGCGAAGTAACTTTTGTTGAAAACAAGGGCATACGCTTTCTCTACTCCGATCGGCTCATCCCCAATCGTAGGTGTAGTGCCCGCATAATAAAAATAAACACCCTCTACTTTGCTACCTGTCTTAAAGAGTCGACTGATCACACCTGCAATCTGCTGTCGGACTCCGCTTGAATCCGTATAGTTCAAGTAACCAGCGACGTTATTCCCTGAAAAATACGGCGCATTCGGATCGGTGGATGTAAAGTTAAAATTCGTTCCATTAAACACTTGCAAATTCGCAAGTAAGTTTGCCTCTTGGCTAGCAGCAGAAGGCGTCCCTTGATAAACCGCAGCAAAAGCAATCGACGCACCCTCGGTCTGCACAACCTGCCCATCTATCGTCAACGTATGCAGGTCATCTTCTGCAGCGATCCTTAAACTTTCCTCTGTAGTAATCGAGGCATTCAACACATCCAGAGCAAACGACTCGCCCTCATCACCCTTTGAATCAACGCTACCGTTAATCGCGTAGTCTGCGAAATGTCCAAATTCCTCGATCAGGACGCGCTCAATCCCTTCCGTTGTCGCCGCACTCGCAACCCAGCCCTCATTTAGATAAATGGTCGCCTGACCATCTGTGCCCTTAGCCGCAAACGCGCCGAACAATCCCTCCATTTCAGCATGTGATTGCAATTCCACACGAACAACCAATTCGCCGGACAAAACCTTCGCTATAAAGTCTTCGGCTGACGTTCGCCACTCCGGCGTCATCTCTGACAGGCCACCACTAAAGTGATTAAATAGCTGCTCAACGGCATCTGGCTGCGAAAGAAAATCAACGATCAGTCGCTGCGACTCAAGTTGTGCGTCTGCAAAGGTGGCCGTCACTTCGTCAGTCGCGATGTCGAACACTGTCGAAGGCTCAACCGGATCTGTCGCAAGCGATTCGCTTACGACCTGTTCCGCGAGTGTGGCTTCCGTGCCCGATGTCGTATCAACCGCCTCTGAAACCGAGCTCATCTGCTGCTCAACCGCAGTAACCGGCGCCAAGCTACTCTCAGCAACGGGCGCAACCGGCTCTGGCATCACTGCATCCGCAGTCGCGACCGCAGCACCGTCAAACAGCATCCGTGGCTCGAGTGCAATCAGCTTGAGCTTGGAGCGTGATCTCCACTTGCGTGAGCGTGATGATTCAAGATTAGCCATGATTTTCGTCCTATTTATTTCAGCGCTGCTTCGATGTGCACTGTCCCGCTCATGCCTGGGCTCAGCTCTGGAAATTCACCATCAATCACTGCGGCTACTTTGACGGTCTGACTGACCGAATCTATCTTGGCGCCGATACGCGTCACTTGCGCTGGATAGCTTTTATTCGTCTCGTCGATACTGATTTGAAATTTTTCACCTGGCTTGATCCAGGACATCCAGGCTGAGGGAGCGATAAACTCAAGCTCCATCAAGGAGTTGTCCAAAATCTCCATCAACGGCTGGCCTGCTTGAACAAACTGCAGAGCGCGCACCTTTTGCTCAACGACCTTGCCTTTATAGGGTGCCTCGATGCGGCACTTACTCAAAAGAATCGTCAGCTCTTTGACTTCTGCGCTCGCCCTGTCGAGCTCCGAGGCAGAGTTTTCCGTCTCAACTTTGCTCACGGCGCCACGATCCAGGAGCTTGCGATTCGTGTCGTATTTACGCTGAGCGATCTGCATCTGGGCTTTGACTTTTTGCAGCTGTGCTTCTTGCAGAGCGCAGTCAAACGAAACAATCAACTGTCCTCTTGAAAACGTCTCACCTTCGCGAACAGATAATTCAGATATTTTCCCGTTGATCTCGGACACAATCGACGTGAACTGTACGGGACTCAATTGGGCTCTGATTGCCTGCTTGGGGGCTTCAGATTTTTCTGCAACGACGACAGATGACACTAACTGGCGGGGTGTATTTTTAGGAGCAGTAGCCGCCACCACAACAGGAGGGACTGTTGTCACCTCACCACGCGACTCACCTGAACGTTCAACGAGTGAAGCTGCGTTGACACCCGTTGCATCCACACCCCTCTTAGCCCATGGTCGCCACTCCACCAAGGCCAATGCCGCCAAAATTACCACCGTAATAATTGCGACAAGTCGAGTATTCACGTGAGACCTCTTGATCCTCGCCTCATGGTGACGCCTTGGCCTCAGCCAGGATCAAAGGGGGGAGTTCACCTGCGTTCCAACGTTGAAACGTCTTTTTCATCACATCTGACAACTCATTCAGAGAAACGTCCGTGACACTGCCGACATCGGGCTCAAGCCCAGCCGTCGCCTGGAGTCGACCACTTGCGGTGTACATTTGCGAAAGAGCTTGATATTTACGCAAACGGCTGAGAATAGAGGACGCGTCAGCGGCAACTTTTTCCGCCTCACTGGCATCTCCTTCACGAAAACGCTCAGAAATGATTCGGGCAATCTTGAAATCAACCTGATCAATCTCGACCGATCTTTCGTAAAGCTCCTGCGTGTACGCCAGTTGCTGCTTAGCCAGATACACCTGACTAATCACTGCCATCTGTGCCATCATGCGGCGCTGATTAGCAAGCTCTTCATTTGCCTCAGCATTGCGCTTGACCTGCGGAGCCATCAACAGATTCCAGAGGTTAAAGCTGACCTGCGCGGCACCCTCTACCCAGTTTTTATTAATGTAGTAAGCGTTATTACTGGTTTGTGGCCCATAGTTAAAACTCAAACCAGGCAAAAGGCGCAAAAGTGACTTGCGTGTTTCAAGAACAGCGATTCGCGCTTTATAGATACTCTCCTTCATGTCTGCGTTATGCGCCAACGCACGGACTTCAAACTCTTCAATTTGAGTCTTTGCATAGGAATTCGGCGCAAGTATCTTTTCTGGATCGTCCAAGATATAGGTCGTGTTGGCCGGCAAGTTGATCAGCTGATTGAGCTCAACCATCGCGGTCGACAGCTCCTGATCAATGGTTTGCAGGATTTTGACGTTATCCAACAAAGACTTTTGATACCTCAGCGTCTCCAGAGGATTAGCAATACTGTCCCTACTATTAGCCTTTGAGTTTCGGATCGCCTTATTCGCTTGCGAGATTGTGTTGCGTAAACCGTCCTTCAACTTTTGAGCGCTTGCTGCGCGTAGATAGGCAGTTTGTATATCTTGTACGAGGAGATGCATCGTGCGACGACGACGCTCTGAGGCCACCAACACTGAGTCCGCGTTCTGTTTTGCCGCGTAATAACTCACCCCAAAATCCAGGAGGTTCCAGCTAAGCGCCAAACCAGCTACGCCATAGTCTTTGGATGAGTTTACAAATGGTTCACTCAGAGAAGGATTGCCTGAATAGGCACCGGTTGCCTCAGTAATGAAATAATTATTTCGATAGTTGTATCCCGCATTGGCCAAGACCTTCGGTAACATGTCATAACGCGAAACATCCAGAGTGCCCAGAGCAATCGCTTGCTCCATCATCTTGGCGCGGTACTCGAGGTTGTATTTCAAGCCTCGCGCCACGGCCTCAGAGAGAGGCATCGTGACCCCAACGACTTCTACATCCTTGTAGGTATTGATTCGATCCTGATCCAACAAGGTTTTTTGATCCTCTTGGCTGATCGGCTTAGGGACAATCGAACACCCGCCAACCAGCACCAAGGTCAAAAGAATGCCACTCCATGCCAGTGGGCCAGAAAATTTCAAGCGGTTATTCGACTTGGTTTGAAACATTTGTATTTTGTGGGCTGAGTGAGTGTGTATTAGTACCAAAAGCCATCATCAATAATATTAGTATCCCAATTAAATAGCACTTAAGTACCCAGTTAAGTGGTACTTAAGTCATTGTTTTTATTGAAAATATATCGAATGGTAACCATTAGAAATACTATCCCAATCAGGGATGGGAAAGATTACCAATTCTTACAGTTTTGAAATTTTCTATGCCGCTCCATCAAAGTGAAGTGCTACCATCGCTGAAAATTCACCTAATAAATGCCGACCCACCAAACATCAGGGTCTCCAATGCGCCTTATTTTTGACTGCCGCCCATGACAGCCCTTTCGCGCTGCTTGTTCTTATTGTTATTTGTGGCGTACTGTCCCGCCATCTTCGCGAGTGGCCAGCACATCCTCTCGCGCTCGATCTACGAAGACAAAACAGGGCAGATGACGTTTGAGGAAGTCAGAGACCAAAAATTCCTGCCAGCCGATGCAACCTACTTCAAGGGCTACACACGCTCTGCGTATTGGATAAAACTCCGCATCAATCCGGCCCCCCATGAGATCACTCACGAGAGCAAAGGACTCACTGATGGTTTGATATTGCGCATTCAGCCAAGCTACCTAGATGACATCAGGCTTTATGACCCCATTGAGAGGCCCCCAAGGGTCAGAACCGTAGGTGACCACTTTCCATGGATCGCCAGTGAATTTCCGTCCCTGAACTACACCTTCATTATTCCGGCAGGTCATGCCCAAAGGGATGTTTGGCTGCGCATACAAACAACCAGTACCCACATGGCATCCATTGACGCCATGAGCGTGGACGAGTTTCTAGACGCCGAGAGAATCCAGGAGATCAGCTTCGGTATCTGGCTCGGCATATTGATCGTGATGTTCTTATGGTCGTTGGGCATTTGGCTGATTGATCGTGACTCCCTTGTCGGTTTTTTTGCAGTCAATCAGCTGTCTGTGGTCATGCATGCCCTAGTCATCATGGGCTACTTTCGCATTTTTTTAGCGCCTGCCTTATCCGCCAAGTCTATCGATCTTCTCGGCAACATCATTATTCTGACCTTTGTATTCATTTCCATTCTGTTTTTCTATCGATTCAACCGCGAATTCAGAATAAAAAAATGGGTGCATTGGCTGTTCTGCTCCATGCTTTTACTGTACCCGTTAAATCTTGGCTTGCTGGCGACAGGCAATATGATGAGAGCCCTCAACATTAATGTTTTAGGCGTCACCATACTGGCCTTTAGCCTCATCACCATCCCATTTTTTGGCGTCGACTGGAAGCAACAATACAGACCGGTCATATCGAAACGAACGATGATCTTCGTCAACGGGATCGTTTTACTCGTCGCCTTAGTGAATAGCTTGCCACTCCTTGGCATCACGCATAACTTTCATGCCGCGCCTTTTGCGGGCTTAACGTTCGGACTGGTGACGGGCTTCATTTTTTTACTTGTCCTGCAACACCGTTATCGATTGCTCAAGGAGGAGCGTATCTCTGAGGTCAGCCGAGTTGAAGCAATCGCACAAACAGAACAAAGCAAGCGTATGGAACAAGAGAAATTCCTCACCATGCTGACGCATGAGCTCAAAACGCCACTCTCTGTACTATTACTCGCACATGGCTCTGAAGACGGATTAGAGAAATATAAAAAACATATCGGCGAAGCCATCAAAGATATGCAAAATATTATTGATCGTTGTGTCATGGCTGATAAATTTGAACACAACAGCATGACCACGCATACAAATGCATTTAGTTTGAACGACCTGATCCGCAACACCATAGAAAAAAACTTTTCACCTGATCAATTTGAAATAAATATCAATGAAGAGTATTTCATTCAATCCGATGAGTACCTCGTCAATATCGTTTTGACTAACTTGTTCGATAATGCACTCAAATATGGTGATCACAAGCAGAAGATACTGGTCAGCGTGTTTTCCTCAATGGTCAATGGCCGGCCCCACGCTTGCATACAGGTCAGCAATCCGCCCGGCACCTCGGGATATCCAGATCCTGATAGAGTTTTTGATAAGTATTACCGAGCGCCCCTCGCCTATCAAAAAACAGGCTCTGGACTTGGTTTATTTTTGGTTAACAAAATCATGCTCACACTGAATGGACAACTCGTGTACAAACCATCTGACGACCGTGTCGTCTTTGAGGTCTCACTGCCTGTTTCAACTTTTGCAAGCTTGTGATCCCGAGAGCTCTAAACTCTAAACATCTACTTTTAAAAAGAAGGCAATATGCCAAATTCATTCAGCATCGCGATCATCGAAGACCATCTTGCTCTGAGAGAAATGTTCAGTCAGCATCTGACTGCTCAAGGCTATTGCGTCTTTGCTGGGAGTTGTGCTGAAGATTTGGATGAGTATGCAAACCAACACAAAATAGATTTGCTGATCCTGGATGTGAATCTCCCCGGAGAAGATGGGATCAGCATCGCGAAGCGATATCGCGCTGCCTACAAACAGCTACAAATCATCATGCTCACTGTCAGGGCCGAGGTTCAAGACAAAATTTTAGGTTATGAAAGTGGTGCAGATCTATACCTGCCAAAGCCGGTATCCGTCGAGGAGCTCAACGCCGCGGTCAAAAGTGTGGCCAGAAGAGCCTTGGAAACAAAACTATCGAACCACGCAATACTAGACGTCCAAAAGCTGCAATTGAGCCACACCCTGGGCACCATCAACCTAGGCGTTTCAGAATGTAAAATGTTCAAAGGCCTCATCAGCTCACCCAATGGCTTGCTCGAGTACTGGCAGCTCATGGATTTGTTAGGGCTCGATGCCACGGACAAAGGAAAAACGAATTTGGCAGTCTATGTCCATCGGTTAAACAAGAAGCTCCCTCAGATCGGGCTGCCCGAGACCACGATTAAATCAATCTGGAAAGTCGGCTACCAATTAACTGAAAAAATCGAAATCAGTTCCTAGGCTTAATACTGAGGCTTGAACATCGACAACAACTGCAACGCCGCATTTGGGTGATTTGCCAGGCGTTCCGCGATGAGTGGTGTGTTCATGTATTGCGAGTATCCGGGGGTCTTCTGTACCTCTGGATCGGAAAGGTCTCGGAATCCCATAGACCAACTGTCAAACAAACGTTCGTCGGTCTCCTCCTCCTCGACCACAATCGTTCCACTGTGACGCGGATCCGATTTAATGATGTCAAACAGCGCTTTGACCGCAGAGTGTTCACCCTCGATCAATTGTAAAAAATCGCCATCTTTGTAGAGCAGCATCCCGGTAATGCCGCATGCATCATTTTTTTCTCTTGCCTTGGTCAACAACGTTAGCAAGTCGGATTTAGAAAAAGGAGCAGTGGCGGCACTGACATAGACAAGACGATACATAGAGTTTCACATTGAGCAAGATGGTTATTCAACTCACAAAGTGCAGATTGCCATCATACAGTTGACCCAGCGACACGTCCACGAGTCGAACCATATCCGACACAGAGACAGTCTTATTTGCCACAACAGCAGTATTCATAAAGTCCGCCTCGCTCTGGATATTCAGGTCGGCGATCCGAACGCTACCCGTGGTGTCCTGATAGACAACAAGATAATGATTGAAGGTATCCGTTTGCATGAAATTAAACTCGATATCCGTCTGTTCGTTCGCTAAAGTCGCTGCCAACCCACTGGCATTTTCGAATGTTGTCGCTGAATCAAACAACAGTACGTTGGCATTGAATACAGTGACGGTACCGCCCGGAGCCAGAGGGTTACTGAAAATAGCCTGACCCAGACTTGGCCCAGAGCCAGGCGTCATATCACGCAATAAATCGCTGAACGCGCTCAGGGAGACATCCAGTCGGTCGACTTCGATCAGGTCGGTTCCTGTCTGAAAGTTATAAATATTCGTCAAACTGGCGCTCGTACCTGTCCCCATGCCGGCATTGGTAGCCGCGTCCGAGATCGGACCGCCAAGCTTGCCACTCCCCTGTCCCCACCAACCTAGTTGAGGCACGTCCTCTGCATTCACAATGCTGCCTGAGATACTCGGCAGCACACCGCCTGCCACGACTTTAGACAAATCCCGCGTCATATTGCTCGCATACAAGGCGATATGAGAGGAGACCGTACGATCCTCTGACAATACGATCTGATCCGCGCCACCGCCCGTGTAAATCGTATCTGCTAGATTACTCAAGCGCACACCTTGGAACGTATCGTTGCCGATCGATCCGCCCAGCACATTCCCTGCATTGGTCGCACCAACGATCACGGACCCGGTACTGCCTAGCGCCGATTGCGAATACGTAAAGTTGGATGCCCCTATCGGCATCAACAAACCACCTGCATCCGACACAAACGACTGATCGACCGTGCCCGCATAGGTGTTCGTACCAACGGTTCCGTCTTGTTGGTAAATACCCATCACAATATTCTGGAAAATCGAATTTCCCGTCGTCAACGTGGCACCCGGCATATTATTCAAGGTCCAGCGCGCATCACTAAATGAGCCATCCGGCTCGGTCGTCACGCTGGCAAAGGCCGCCCCTGCATCCGTCGTGGCGACCAAGTTATAGCCCCCAGGCACAGCCGTAATCCCTTCAAAATGGGTGATCAGTCCCGGGCGGCCCTCAAAGGTGTAATAGCGAATATCGCTAAAGCGCTCTGTCAGTGCATCGTAATGCGCGATAAACGCTTCATTTGCATCAATGCCGTGCTTCGATCCACCAACGATGGTGTAGAGCGAGCCGACGTGCTCGTCTTTCCAAATGCCGTACAACGTGGTGAGGTTGTCTGTACCACCAAAGTCAGCATCCAGAATGGTGTAACTCTCTGTACGCATGTTGTAGATAAATGCGTTGCCCGACCCAGCCTGACCATACAGGTCATAGTTCCCGACAACCAAATCGCCCATGGTGCTGTGGAGGATCGTATTCCAGACCTGCTGTCCGCCGACCGCCGAGGACGGTACGTCAATCTGCTTCCACGTGCCGCCCACGCCGTCAGGCCGTCCCTCGTAAATCATGCCGTGATTGCGCACTTCCTCGCTCGCATTATTCACGTAGCTACCGACTGCCCGCACCTGACCCACCGCAATGCTGGCGTCAAACACACTGGTGTTAGGACCATAAAAAGTGGCACTCACCACCTCTTGACCCTCAAAAAGCGGATTGAGCGCATAGGTCGTGCCCAGCGTCGTATCCTTCATGGGTCCGCGATACAAGATCGCTTGTGTGTTGCTCGAACCCTCGATGGTTTGATTGCCTGTCAGAATCACATTTCCATCGTGTTCCGCCCGCACGCCAGTGATAAAAGTACCACCATCAAAAATCGTTGTATTGGTCAGCGCATTCTGCGACTCACCAGTGTAGGCTTGGGTCGACAACTTGGCCGCAAGCAAGGTCGTATCTGAGGTCACCCCCCTGACAGCCTGTTGCATCGCTAAGAGAGAAGGTGCATCGTTGCCTGCAGCGTCCAACATCTGGTTAAAGTAAAGCGCGCTCGCCACCTTGTTGGCCAACACAACCTGATCTTTGTCCAAAGCGGCGTTAGCGATGGCGTAGACAAGTTGCGTAAAAGGCATCACACCATCAAAGAGCTCGTTAAACCAGTAATTAACCCCCTCCGTGTCTGGCACACGACTGAAAAATTGCTGGTACGTTTGGTTGATAAAAGATGTCGCCAAATCGACTTGTTCGGCATTATTGCGGTCCAACGTCACATTTACCAAGCTGGCATAAACACCGTTTTCTGCTGACACGGCGAATGATGCCGACATTTGATCCATCACATCGCGTACAGATGCCCCTGCAAGAAGCTGAGCCACACCACCCTGCGCCCAATAGTCAAAGCCCACAGAGTCGGCAGCACGTCCGAAGTAGCCGATATAAAGCGACTCGAGCTGCGAATAAAACGCCTGCGGCTGCATGCCATACGTCACTTCAAGTCCGGATGCGAGTATGTTGGTATGCACGATGTTTCCCATCGTGCCATTCATGGCGATGTCTTGACCGCCATTTGGCAATGGGAGCTCACCAGACCGATCCTTGCCAAACTCATTGCTGATGAGCGACTGTCCCGCCGAACCATAGGCAAATGTCACGCCATTACCGTCATTGCCAGCGATGTAATTCGCTTGTGGATTGCTCGGATCTACCGTGATGCCGCCAATCTGATTGCCCGATCCTGTGCTCGCAAGCAATACGCCTCCAGCGGTGTTGCCAAGCGCAGAACGGCCAGACGCACTGATGCCAATGGCTGAGTTAAAAACGCGAATGTCGTAGGCCGCATCCGAGATCACGACGCCGTAGCCTGTGTTGCCTGAAAAGGTGTTTTGTGGGATGACGGAAGGATAAGTGCCGCCCACCGTGATGTCGTGCGCCATCCCACTAATCAGTAAGCCATGTCCTCCATTGGCGAGCTTCGCATTGCCGACCGTATTGAGACCGGCGATATTGGGATCGATCAACACGTCTCGCGCGTGACCGCTAATCTCAATACCATTTTGCAGATTGCCCGACAGCACGTTGGTTCGCAGTTCATTGCCACCCCCAGTCGAGTCAATCTTGATGCCATTTTGACCATTGGGTGCCGCGCCCTGAAAAGCGAACAACCCGCCAAAAGTATTAAACGAAATGAAGTCACTCGCGGTGTCGGTCACAAATATGCCATTGAGACCATTACCACCCGACACGTTGCCCAGCGGAATCACACCACCGACCTGCGTGCCCTCCGAATTTCCATCGATCAGTATTCCATTGGCATCATTGGATACGATTGAAGCGTTATTCGCGCCGACTCCAAAAAAGTTGGCTTGGACAATCACATTATCGGAATTGGTAATGTGCAAACCATTGCCGCCATTCCCACTCACGACGTTGTAGTAAACAAATGGCTGATCGACAAACGTACACCCAATCAGCGAGTTATTGTCAGAATTAAGGATCAGAACGCCATCGCCTGCATTACCCAAATCCGCAATACCATTCGCTGTCGTACCGATGAAATTGCCATTCAGCACATTGCTCTCTGAACGACCATCAATCAACACGCCGTGTTGACCGTTACCCGAAACTTGGTTGCCCAGCGGTGGCACAACAAATACAGGCGTCTGGGTCCCTTTGTCGCCGGTGGGATTATTGACAGCCCCCGTTGTGCTGTCGACGTAGACCGTGCCGCCAATCGTATTACCCGTTGTGCCGCCAGTCAGGTGAATTCCGTTTGCACCATTCCCCATGTCGTCCGTGCCCGTCGGATCGGTACCGATTCGATTCGCCACCAACACATGACCCGAGCCACCCACAATGGTGATGCCATTGAGCGCATTCGCTGCGATCACATTACCCACTACGCCAGCGGCTTGTGAGTCGTTCAAACCAATTTTATTATTCGAGGACGTGGCCTCGATACGAATCCCATCCCCCCCATTTCCTAGTGCCGTCCCATCAGCCGCCAGACCCACATAGCACTTGTCTATTGTCACTGCACCTGCCAATAACGTCAGACCATGACTGCTTGCGTTGCCCATTGCCAAGCCCAGCAAACTGGTGCCGGTCGCGGCCATGCCAATACTCAACCCCGCATGCCCGCCAAAGTCTATGGTGACGACAGGCACACCATCCGCACCATAGCCAGGCGCAGTGGTGGCATCAATGGAAACAGACTTGCTCAAGCCTGGCAAAGAGGACGTCAAATGAATGGTCCCCGCCACCTCAAAAGAGACCGTGACACCCGACTCCGAACTGGCATTTGCCGATTCAATGGCGGCACGCAAAGAGCCTGCGCCACCATTGTTCAAATTAGATACGATAAAGTTAGTCATGTGATCTCTCTCTTGCAGACAACTGCGAAGGTGTTACCTGAACTGCATAGCCCAGAATACACCCAATGGCGTATCGAAAGATCACATTCAGTCAAATACCAAAACTCTCCTTAATCGCAATCACCATGCCCGACACCGCGATACTGCAAATCATCAGACCAAATACGCGTGTGATCACCTGAATGCCGATCATGCCGACATAACGAATGATTAACCCGCCTGCCATGAAGGTGGCAAGGTGGATAGACAAACACAACAGTACGACAAACGTTGTTTGCAGTTGCTCGGCCATCACGCGCGCGTTGTTATCGCTCAGCATCACCACGGTCAAAATCGCACCTGCCCCTGCGATAGAGGGCATCGCGAGCGGATAAATCGAACGCTCCATAATGCTCGCATTAGCAGGCATTTTTGCGATCTCTTCATGCATTTTCCCGGTCACCATGCTGAGACCCAAGGTAAACAAAATAAAAGAGCCGGCCAGCTGGAATGACGGGGTCGGGATGTCCAGAACTTTCAGAAACTCCAGTCCTAGAAAAATGAAGGCCGTCAAAATGCCAAACGCAACAGACAGCGCCGCCAAGGCAACCTTGAGCGCTTCGCGCCAAGGCAAGCCATACGTCACCGCCAAAAACACAGGCACTGTCGCGATCGGATCAAGAATCACCAGCAGTGTAAAAAACTCATAGACGAAGTCTGATGGAAACATGGCAGTGTTAGTCCTAATAGATTAGGGGAGTTTTACGATCCGGACTAAATATTAGACCGTACACAAGTGGTCTGTATGCATCATCATGTGCAAAAAAATGTAACTTTGTATACTGCACTGACATACTTCAAACCCATCTGCGCGAAGAACTCACCCCTATTTCTACACCAAGGATCATCATGAAATCACGCGCCGCTGTCGCCTTTGCCGCTGGACAACCACTTGAGATCGTCGAGATCGACGTCGCGCCACCCCGCAAAGGTGAAGTCCTCGTCAAAATCACCCACACTGGTGTTTGCCATACCGATGCCTTCACACTTTCCGGAGACGATCCTGAAGGCCTGTTTCCTGTTGTGCTGGGACATGAGGGTGCCGGAATCGTGATCGAAGTCGGCGAAGGTGTAACAAGCGTCAAGCCTGGTGACCACGTCATACCGCTCTACTCCGCCGAATGCGGTGAATGCCTGTTCTGCAAGAGTGGCAAAACAAATCTCTGCGTGGCCGTGCGCGCCACCCAAGGCAAAGGCGTGATGCCAGATGGCACAAGCCGCTTTAGCTACAACGGACAACCGCTCTATCACTACATGGGCTGCTCAACGTTTAGCGAATACACGGTGGTGGCTGAGGTCTCGCTCGCCAAGATCGCACCTGAAGCCAATCCAGAGCAAGTTTGCCTTCTCGGCTGCGGTGTCACAACAGGCCTTGGCGCTGTCAAAAATACGGCAAAAGTTCAGCCAGGTGACACCGTCGCCGTCTTCGGTCTGGGTGGCATCGGCTTGGCGGTGGTTCAAGGCGCCGCGCTTGCCAAAGCGGGTCGAATCATCGCGATCGACACCAATCCAGACAAATTCGATCTCGCCCGCGTGTTTGGCGCGACCGATTGCGTCAACCCCAAAGACCACGACAAGCCGATTCAACAAGTCATCATCGACATGACGGGCTGGGGTGTCGATCACAGTTTCGAATGCATCGGCAACGTCAACGTCATGCGCGCCGCGCTCGAATGCGCGCATCGCGGTTGGGGCCAGTCCGTCATCATCGGCGTCGCTGGATCCGGCCAGGAAATCTCGACCCGCCCTTTTCAACTGGTCACCGGCAGGCGTTGGCTGGGTACGGCGTTCGGTGGCGTCAAAGGCCGCTCAGAGCTGCCTGGCATGGTGCAAGACGCCATGGCCGGCAAGATCCAGCTTGAGCCCTTTGTGACGCACACGATGCCCCTGAACGAAATCAACGAAGCCTTTGATCTCATGCACGCAGGCAAGTCGATCCGAAGCGTTGTGCATTATTGAACCCGCGATTCAATTTAGGCGCGATGCGGTTCAATCGTCAATGAAGGGCTCAACAGGAAACCCATCCATATGGAACGGATAGAAACACACGCTTGTTTCGGCGGCTCACAGGAGGTGTGGAAGCACACCTCCTCCACCCTCGGCTGCGAAATGAAGTTCGGTATTTACTTGCCAAAAGTTGCCGTGCAGAGTCAAAAATGTCCTGTCCTGTATTGGCTCTCGGGTCTGACCTGCAACGAGCAGAATTTCATCACCAAAGCCGGCGCTCAACGCTATGCCGAGGAACACAATATCATCATCGTCACTCCAGATACGAGTCCGCGCGGCGTTGACGTGGCCAACGACCCGGCCTACGATCTCGGTCAAGGCGCGGGTTTTTATCTGAATGCGACTCAGCAACCCTGGGCCAAGCACTATCGCATGCACGACTATGTGGTCGATGAGCTGCCTGCGTTAATTGAGACACATTTTTCAGCCAACAATCTTCGTTCAATCAGCGGCCACTCGATGGGCGGACATGGCGCATTGACCATCGCACTGCGCAACCCAGGCCGCTATCGCAGTGCCTCGGCATTTTCCCCCATCGTGGCACCCAGCCAAGTCCCTTGGGGCGTTAAAGCGTTCACGGCCTACCTCGGCGAAGATCGCCAGTCTTGGAAACAATACGACACGGTTTCCCTGATCCAAGCGGGCTACCCGCCGCCACCCTTACTCGTTGATCAGGGAGAGGGAGACGAGTTTCTGGAGACGCAGCTCAAGCCCCATCTTTTGCGAGAAGCATGCCATGCAGCCGGTTGTTCGCTGCAGTTAAATCTTCGCCCGGGCTACGACCACAGCTACTATTTCATTGCCAGCTATATTGGCGAGCACGTGAAATTTCACGCGGCTCACCTTTCACTCACTTAAGTGATTGAAATACCCCGATAACCTTCACCTGCGACGTCATCACAAATCTTTCGGTACTTATCCAAGCCCGCGACATAGGGCATAAATACCCGAGGCTTACCTGGAATGTTCGCACCGATGTACCAGGAATTCGCTTTGGGATAAAGAGTGGTGTCGGCGACTTCATTGACATGTTGCACCCATTTATCCTGGGCCTCAGGATTTGCCTGAAACGTTGCTTTGCCTTTCGTGCTCAGGTGTTTAACCAAGTCGGCAATCCAGTCAACGTGCTGCTCGATCGCAGCAATCATATTAGTTTTAACGCTTGGGCTGCCTGGGCCCGTGATAATGGCCATGTTTGGAAAACCATTGACCATCACACCGAGGTAAGTCTTGGGACCATCTTTCCAAGCATCGCGAAGAGCAGCGCCTCCTTTGACTGAAATATTGATGTCGAGGATCGCACCAGTCATCGCGTCATAACCGGTAGCAAATATCAGGTCATCCACAGCGTATGCCTGCTCCGAGGTACGCAACCCGTTAGCAGTGATTTCTTCAATCGGAGACTTCCGAACATTGACCAACGTAACATTGTCACGGTTATACGTCTCGTAATATTCCGTATCCAAACACAAGCGTTTCGTCCCGATCGGGTGGTCATTAGGCGTCAGTAACTCAGCCACTTTGGGATCTTTGACCGTTGCACGAATCTTATCGTGCACGAAATCACAGGCTAGTGCATTGGCCTTTTCGTTCGTCAGCAGATCCTTGTATGCATACAAAAAGCTGATATTGCCGCCAGTGTGCCATTTCTGTTCAAACAAGCGTCGTCTTTCTTCAAGGGAATCTTCTCCAGCGAATTTCTCTGGAGGTGCATGACCTGCAATTCCAAAGGGCGTTTTCCTCGCTTCTTCGCGCCATTGCGTATAGCTTTGCTTGTGGGCCTTAGCAACCTCTGGGGTAAGCGGGCGGTTAATAGCCGGCACACTGTAGTTGGCGGTGCGCTGAAAAACATACAAATGCTTGGCTTGCTTGGCCACAATTGGAATCAACTGAATGCCTGACGATCCAGTGCCAATCACGCCCACAGTACGGCCCGTAAAGTCGATATTTTCTTTCGGCCATTGCCCTGTGTGGAACCAGCGGCCCTTGAATTGATCAAGTCCTTTGAAGTTTGGAACACGCGGTAACGACAAGTTCCCTACAGCCAGTACGAGGTACTGAGAGAAAAAAGTCTCACCGTCTTTTGAACGAATCGTCCATCGTGCCTGGTCATTGTCAAACTCAGCCGATTCGATTCGCGTGTTGAACTGAATATCTTTCCTGAGATCGAGTCGATCCGCGACATGATTGGCGTACTTTTCGATGTCTGGCTGCGCTGAAAATCGCTCTGGCCAATCCCAATCCTGTTGCAAACTATTATCAAAAGAATAGGAGTACTCCAGGCTCTCAACGTCACAACGCGCGCCGGGGTAACGGTTCCAGTACCACGTACCACCCACGCCATCGGCAGCCTCGAGCACCCGAACGCGAAAACCTTGCGCCCGCAAGCGTTGCAACGCGTACATGCCCCCAAATCCAGCCCCAATGACGATCACGTCATATTCATTCGCTCTGATATCTGCACTCATGTTGTTAGCTCCGTCTTATTGTCGTTCAAGCCTGCCGGTCAATCCTCTCGGTCAACCCTGTCGTCTCACCGCGTTACTTGCGCATGGCTTAATCCTTCTCAGCAAGAAAGCTGGCAACCGCTTGGTGCACCTTCGGTGCCTGTTTTTCCAAAATCACAAAATGCGCGCCATTACCCACTTCAACGTAGACCTTTTGTTGAGAGGCCAATTCATCAAACAGTTTTAGCGCACCAATGCGAGAAGAGGTCTCGTCATGATCGCCACGAATTAACAACGTGGGTACAGTGATGTTCTTTGCATTAAAGACTGGGTGCCCAGTGTAGGCACCGAACAAATCAACCAGCGTGCCGTTTGGTGCTCTAAAGGCGTTGGACTTTTTAGATCCTGCCACAGTATCCTCTTGCACACAAGCGCTGAACAACGCGTCGAATACTGCGTTGGATCTCCAAGCGCTCTTGTCTTCAAAAGGGATTTCCTCATCCCATCGGCTGATCAAACCCTCGCGCGTGACCCAACGGTAAGCACCGAGTTTGGGATTCACACGGTCTTGCTGATGAGGATCTACGGCACCATGCCACCACGAGGTTTTGGTGTGGCCTTCGTCGTAAATGGGCGCGTACAAAACGAGCTTACGTACCATCCTCGCGCGATCAGTGCTGGCAAAAAGTCCGCATGTCATTGAGCCCCATGACCCGCCCAAAAGATCAACCCGCTCGACCTGATGTCGCTGGGCAATAAAGGCCATCACATCCTCGATGTCTTGCTGCACATCCTCGGCGCGCGCGTAAGGCGGGAAATCCTCTGGGTTGGTCACCTCCAACTCAGCGGGGCGGCTCGAGCCTCCGTAGCCGCGGATATCGAGCGCATAAACATGAAAGCCATCCCTTGCAAAGCGGTTCATCCAAGACCAGTCAGGAAGAGGATGATCCCACAACAGGCTGGATACGGTGGCGCCATGGACCATCAAGAGAGGGATGCTGTGGTTTGCTGACCGAACTGACGGCTCGGCAAACCGCTCGCGCACTCTTATTTCAATGCCCTCCCCTAGACTTGAGGCGACAAAATGATCTTGGCAAATCAGCTTGTCCGAAGTCATGGCAGTCCTTGAGTTAAACATTCACTTAAACAAATTTGGCAGGAATGTGATCAAAGAGGGTACGAAAGAAAAAAGTACAAGGGCAAACAAAAATATGATCACAGGTGCCCATGCACTTTTGTAGACCATGCGAATCGTAAGATCTTGTGAGACCCCTTTTAAGGCAAAAAGCGTGTAACCAAACGGTGGCGAGATACTGCCAATCGTCAGATTGATCAAAAAGAGTGTCCAAAACCATAGGGGATCAAAGGCATAGGCCTTGAGTATTGGCTCATAAAGCGGGATGGCTAAAAGCATGAAGGCGAACTGGTCCATGAACATGCAAAGAACCAAGGGGACCAACATCAAAATTAGCAGCATCACCATCGGCTCTATTTCTAATCCGCCTACAAACTTAATCAGACCAGGCGTCGCACCGGAAAACGAAAGTAATTGGCCGAACAATTTGGAACTGGCCACGATCAAAAGAATCATGGCACTGATCGTGGCCGCAGACTTAAGCGCAGACCAAATCATTGCAAATGTAAAACGTTTGTAAATGATGGCGGTTAAGATGGCACCAAAAGCTCCTGCTGCTGCGGCCTCTGACGGCGTCGCAATGCCAAGTAAAATCAGACCCATTACAGAAAAAATCACCAGTCCGAAAGGCAGCGTACTGATCAAGGCTTTAATGATGTCCTTGGCGCTGACAGGGGGACGCTCCTCCTGCTCAGGAGCAAGGCTCGGGTTCATTACAACTCTAATGCCAATATAGATCGAAAAAATTATGGCAATAATCACGCCAGGTATGATGCCAGCAATCAAAAGCCCGGCGATCGACACATTGGTCACCAACGAACCAATCACCACCACCAAGATGCTTGGGGGAATAATCGGCGCTAAGGATGCCCCCGCCAGAATGGTCGAGCTGGACAACTCAGTGTCGTAGCCCATCTTCTTCATTTGTGGCAGCAACGATCGTCCAAGCATGGCCGCAACAGCCACCGCTGAGCCGGAAAGCGCACCAAAAATCGTCGAGAGCACGATCACCAAAAGATACATGCGACCACGCACTCTTCCGACAACCACGTCCACCGCTTTAGAGAGCACCTCGACGGACCCTGATCTAAACAGAATTTCACCCATCAAAATAAACAAGGGCACGGTGACAAAGCTTTCTGCGCTCAGCGTGTCATACACACTGTTACTAAACATACCAAAGCCGCGCGGCCCAATCACAAGCAGCACACCCGCCAGGTTGGCGAAAAAGAAAGCGACAAAAACCGGCAAGCCGCTTCCCATAAGCAGCAAAATGATGGAAAACGATACTATTAAAATTGCGTACCATTCCATGATTAGCTGCCCTCCTCTGGGCTTAGAGGTTGGTCAATGCTTCCAAAACCATAAAAGGTCAGACGTAGGTACTGGGCCGCAGTAAAAAACAGACCCACGGGAATAAAGACAGACACCCACCACTTTGGCACCACGAAAGTGCCGACTGTGAGAATCCCTCGCTGAAATAGTTTGTAAGTCTCGCCACCCGTCACATACACGACATAGCCAATCACGAGCGCACTAAAAAAAGTGAGCACGCGCATAAAATTCTCACGCTTATGAACATTTTTAATGGCTTCAGGTACGAGCGTAATACTGATGTGCATATTATTGCGCGCCAACTCTGGCGCCGCCATGGACACCATCGCTGCGAGCGCGTAAGAAACCAAATCAATGGACCACACTGTTGGCGAGTTCAGCACGTAACGCAAGAAAATTTCAAATAAGTAAACAAGCATAATTAACAGTAGCAATAAGCCACTGAAAACATAGCAAACGTGCGTGATGCGATCAAGAAGGCGAACCAACCAAGGTTCGTGCCGGATATGTGATTGTGCGTCGCTCGGTTGGTTCATTTACACCTCTGGATCTGTCTTATTTAAAACAAACTTCAATCAACCATGCCTTTGGACTTGGCAAGTGCGCGCATTTTTTCAGCATCAACCTTGGAAGCTTGTGCTGCAACGGTCCAGACACCATCGCTAAACATCTGCTCAAAACGTGACGCTTCTTCAGGCTTGAACTGGGTGATTAACATGCCTTTCTTCTGGAGGCTGAGCTCTTCCTCCACTTGCATCTTGTCAAACACACCGATCGACTCGATCTCGATCAAACGTCCAGCTTCGGTTATTGCGGCTTTCATCTTTGGAGACAGTGAGTTCCATCGATCTAAGTTCATCATGATCATCAGACTTAACTGACCAAAAGTAGGTTTGGCAATGTACTTGATGACTTCGTCCCACTTATACGCTTCTGCACCCACGAGCGCCCAAGCCGCACCGTCAACCGTGCCACGCTGCAAGCCAGAATAGATATCACCGGGAGGCAAGTTGACGGGCACACCACCGAGGGCTTTGATAAGCTGGTGATAGGTCACCGTGCCGCGAAGCTTACGGCCTTTGAGTCCAGGCACGCCTGTGACAGGCTCACGCAAATAAAAACCAAAACCCTTAGTGCCTATGGAAGGCAGGGCAATCAACTTCAGACCCTTGGTCTGATAGTGCTTGTCCATGAAATCAAAAATCCCTTCAGTGCGACGACGAACGGGATCATTGATGACCGCATCAACGGCCAAACCAATACCCGTTGTGCCGGAGTGATAGGCCCCGTGTGTGTACAGCATGTCAAAAACGCCAGCCTGTACGGGCTGTAGCTGCTCAAACGAAGGCACGGTGTCAGGACCACTGACCGTAATCGTGATGTCTGTGCCGGCCTCTTTCTTCACGAGCTCAATAAAGCGCGGTCCCACTTGCTCATAGAAGGGGAAGTTTTGAGGCCAGCCCGAAATGAGCTTGAACTTTTCAGCTGAAGCTTGGCTAGAGCCGAAAACGCAAGCCACTGCAACAGCGGCTAATGCAGAGAACTTGGCGGCACGACGGCCAAAATCGATACCAAAATGCTTGATCATGTTTTGTCTCCTCACTTTCGATAAATGACAACTCGTTGGCTAAAAATGCTTCGATGACTCCGCCCCCACTTCTCTGAGATGGGTGACTCACCGGACTTGCTTTGACGGGCTCTAAAGTGCTTTTACTTAAATAACCGATGGCGCTTCTCAGGCAGGTGGCGAGCCATCGATGTGCTCACGTTCCCAACTCCGATGAAGGCTACCTTTGTCCATTTGTCTCCTAACTCTTTTGTTCCAAATCCACATAAATTTTTTATTTAGTGTGACTTGGCTATTTTTTTTATGCGTCTTCTGATTTTGTCCTGACGATCTCATAATTAAAAATATCTTATAACGATAGTGTCATAAGAAATAGTTATTTCATTTGTCATTAAACTTTTTAGGTTCAATCGCCACCCGCCCAACAGCTCTCAAGTATCTCTACAACCTGCGAAGTCGAATTGATCGACCTAGGGTTTGCCCTCACAAACATGTTTTGCATGGCACCCTCCGCAATCATTTGAAACTGTGATCGCTTGACCCCTACTTCTTGCAGAGTTGTAGGCAGCCCAAGATCCTTGATCAAGGAAAACAACAAATTGTGGGCAGGTTGATCAGGCGACCCAAGTGCTTGTGCAATGAGTTTTTGCCGATCGGCATTCACAGGCTGGTTGTAGCGAAGCACCGCAGGAAGCAAGATGCAGGATGTGTGCCCGTGTGCAACCCCTGCGACAGCCCCGAGTTGATGACCAATGCCGTGGCTCGCTCCCATAGGCACACGCATAATGCCCGTGGAGCTTAACCAGACACCGAGCTGGCAGTCGAGTCGCGCCTGAAGATTTGTTGGATCATGCTTGACTTGAAGCAAACCCTGACTAAGCAAGCGGAGTCCATGCAAACACGTGGCATCTGTAAACGGCTGGTGACTTGTTGAGCAAATGGTCTCTACGGCATGGTCGATTGCGCGAATACCCGTTGACAGCCATAGCCATTGTGGCGTGTGAAGCGTCATTGCAGGGTCCAGGATCACCACCATGGCTCCGATTTCACGGCCCGAATACAGATCTTTCACTTGGCGGGCCGGATCCGTGCCACCACCTAAATTGGTGAACTCGGCAGCTGACAAAGTCGTTGGAATCACCACTTGTCTCAATGGTGGATGACGTACCTTGGGTATTTGTTTTTCGCCTTTCGCATCGACATGAATCCTGAATTCACCCAAGGATTGTTCGTCATCGACATTCTCTGCCAAGCAAAGTAAAGCGAGTTTGACCGTATCAATAGGCGTGCCGCCGCCCACGGTAATGATCAGATCAGGCTTGGCCAGGCGCAGTCTTCTTGCTAAGTCAATCACGCTCGCGCGCGGTGTATGTTCAACGCACTCATCAAACGTTTCTAAATAGCGATCACCCAATGCTTGGCGTATCTTATTGATTTCGTCAGTCGAACGATTTAAGGTTTTGCTCACGACCAAATAAACTCGGCGCGCCTCATAGTGTTGACATGTACGCAACGCAGCCAACGCGGCGGGTTCGCCGAATATCACGCGGTCTTGGGCTAAAAACTCGTACACCCCTTCCATATGCTTCAACCCCTAACCGAGAAATGTTTGACAACAAGTTGACTATGAAGTAATTACTAAGGGCACCTACCTGCTCGCTCGAACTGCGTGGCAAAGATAACACCTTTCAGATGACTCAAGCACTAATTTCAGAATCCGATGAGCCCACCTTTTAAGCACGATTCCGCATACGTTGAGCGTGCAACCATCGGAGTGACTCTCATTGTTTCGGCTGTATTTCTCTTTTCCGTACAAGACGGAATAGCAAAGTATCTTTCGATGCTTTATGCACCCTTGATTATTGCTTGGATGCGTTTCCTGGCTCAGCTTGTCATGCTCACAGCCATCTATGGGCCTAAATTAAGGTTCGATTTAGTTCGTACGCAAGTGCCGGGCTGGCAGGCTCTGCGCGTCATTTGTATGGTGGGCGCAAATCTAAGCTTTCTAGTCGCCCTGCGTTACATACCGCTTGGGGAGGCGACAGCAATCTTTTTTCTTTCTCCTGTTTTTGTCGTACTGCTCTCGCGCGTCTTTTTGTCTGAGCGCATCAAGGCCATCCAAGTAGGATCGATTTTCCTCAGCCTGTTTGGCGTCATGCTGATTGTCCGTCCAGGCGCTGAGATGTTTACCCCAGCGGCTCTTTTGCCACTTGTCAGTGCTCTTTTTATTGCCGGCTACCAGATGCTGACTCGCAAGGTCATGGCCACAGACAATGCCGCTGCGAGCATGTTTCTTGCCAGCCTGGGGTCTTTCCTGATTTTGACCATTCCCCTGCCTTTTATCTGGACTTCGCTGCCGATGATGGTTTGGGTGATTGTGTTCGTACAGGCTATTTTTGCTTTGATAGGCCATTTAATGATGGCCAATGCTTATAGATTCGCCAGTGCGGCAGTCTTAGCCCCATTTACTTACTTTCAAATTGTTTTCTCAGCCATTGTCGGTTTTCTGGTGTTTGAACATCTGCCCGACTTATGGTCAGGCATTGGCATTTTTATGGTCACGATTGGGGGACTTGTCTTTGTTTTACGCCTGCGTCGTTCCTCGCCAACACAGTAAAGAGGCTATAAAACCAATGAAATAGTAAATAGTTATGTCACGAGACTAAAGTTTTATTTTTCTGATCGCTGTCTGACCACTATCCTTTCATCGTAAACAATGCAAGGCTCAACAAGTAGACAGTTCAGAGCAAAACATTGAGCAAACTAACACCTTAAATAAATACGGAGACTTTTGATGAACAGCACGATCCAGTCCTACCAGATGATCATAAATGGCCAGTTCGTTGATAGTGTCAATGGCCAATGGATTGATATCGAAAATCCTGCCAACAAAACAGTATTTGCACGGGTGCCACGCGGTAACAAAGAGGACGTGGACCTTGCCGTGAACGCTGCACAGGCTGCTTTTGCAAAGTGGTCCCTCGTGGCCGCAGCCGAGCGCGGCCGCTTGCTGCATCAAGTCGCAAACGCGCTTGAGAGCAAAATCGACCTGATGGCCAAGACAATCAGCCTCGAGAACGGCAATGCCTTGCGCACCCAGAGCCGCGGAGAGGCGCGATTGACTGTAGATTTTGTTCGCTATGTCGCGGGTCTTTGTCGTGAGATCAAGGGCAGCTCCGTCTACTTGTCCTCAGAAAATCTCGACTACACACGTCGTGAACCCTTTGGCGTCGTCGGTGCCATCGTACCTTGGAATGCACCACTGCTTTTGGCTGCGCTCAAAGTCGCACCTGCAGTGATGACGGGCAATACCATTGTGTTGAAGTCCTCAGAGGAGGCGCCGTTAGCCGTCCATATCTTGATGCAAACCTTTAACGAGTTCCTGCCTGCTGGTGTGGTGAACCTCCTCACGGGAAATGGCCTTGAGTGCGGAGCGCCGTTGGTCGAGCATCCAAAGGTACCCAAGGTTTCATTTACTGGATCAACCGCAGTTGGACGTTCGATTTTGTCGGCAGCTGGCAATCGCGTGGCAGCAGTGACGCTGGAGCTTGGTGGCAAAAGCGCTCAGATCGTGATGCCCGACGTCAACGTAGAGCACACCGCTGCGGGCGTCATCAGCGCCATGCGTTTTTCGCGTCAAGGTCAGTCCTGCACCGCAGGCTCGCGCCTTTTTGTACATGAATCGATTGCCGAGAAATTTGTTGACGCACTCGTCAAGCAACTGAGCAACCTCAAGGTGGGTGATCCTGTTGATGAGTCAACCGACGCTGGCACGGTCGTCAATAAAAAACAGTTCGACCGCGTGTGCGGATATATTCGTGAAGCTATTGAGAAAAGTCCACAGTCATTGGTGTTAGGTGGCATGCCTCCGGAGAACGGGCCCTTGTCTAAGGGATATTTCTTTCAACCCACGGTATTTTTAAATTTGCCTCCTGACGTGCGTTTGACGCGTGAAGAGGTATTTGGTCCAGTACTCTCAGTGACAACGTGGAGTGATGAAGCCGAGGTCTTGGAGCGCGCCAATGACTCCGAGTACGGTCTGGCTGCTTTTATTTGGTCGCGCGCGGGGGCACCTGCAATCCGTATGGCGCACGCGATTCGTGCGGGTTGGGTCATGATCAATCAAGGCACAGGTCAACAGATCGGTCATTCTTATGGCGGCATGAAGCAAAGCGGTCTAGGTCGCGAATTTTCGCTCGAAGGCATTTTGGCGAGCTACACCGATGTCAAGCAAATTTCATACAACCTGGGTGACCATGGCTTCTAAACGACCATAGTTAAAAAAATCAAAGAACAAATATCAAATAAAAAAGGCGATTTCATCGTCGCAACAAAAGCCCGAGGAGGCAACATGTCTGCAATCAAATTACGTCCACATCAAACCATTGGGTTTATCGGCTTAGGCATGATGGGCAGCCGAATGGTTCACCACCTCAAAGACTACGCAAGTCTCATCATCTTTGATGCCGACACCCAACGTACTGCGGAGATCGCAAAAACCTCAGGTGCGACAGCTGCGAAATCACTGCAAGACTTTAAGTCCGCCGACGTTGTCATCCTGATGCTCCCTAACAGCGCGATCATTGACGTGTTGGTCAAAGGCAATGGACAGCAACCCGGGCTACTTGCTGTGCTCCAAGAAGGTTCACTCATTCTTGATATGAGTTCGGCCACACCCGCCAACTCCATTGCCAATGCACTAGAGGCCGCTAAAAAAGGCATTGCTTACGTCGATGCGCCCGTCTCTGGCGGCCCTGCCGGCGCGGAGTCTGGCAAGCTTGCGATTATGGTTGGATGCGAACCTGAGCATTTCGTCTTAATCGAACCTTTACTCAACCGCATGGGTGCGAATGTCGTGCGTACCGGCGAAGTGGGTTCTGGCCATGCGGTCAAGGCGCTCAATAATTTACTGGCAGCCACTATTTTGCAGGCCTCTGGCGAAATCTTTGCCGCGGGCGAAAAGTTTGGACTGGATCCTGCCGTGATGCAAAAGGTGATCAGCGCCTCGAGTGGAGGCAGCTTTATGACGAGCGTCGCCTGGCCAAAAGCCGTACTGGGCAAAACGTGGGACTTCGGCTTTTCTCTTGCGCTCATGACCAAAGATGTAGGGATCGGCATGTCGATTATCGACAGCTCAGGCGTGGATGCCCCGCTTTGTAAAACCAACGCTCAAATCTGGTCAGCTGCCAATCAGGCAGGCATGGGTCAAAAGGACATGACCCAAGTCGTCAAAAGCATTCGTGACCAAGCGGGGTTGTCCTGAAAAAGGCCTGACAGCTATCCTGACAACGCATCAGCCTCCACTCAGTAATGGAGTTCGCAACCTACCCACTGTTTGTTGGTCACAAGGTCTTTAATGACCTTGTGCACCAAATCAACCACTTTGTCCACCGTATGACTGATGTTATCTGTTTCACTCATGCACAACATCATGTCTCGTTTAGGATTATTGACGATACGGTGGTGCTTGATCAGTCCTGACTGAATTTCCGGCTTGACTGCTGAGTAAGGCAAAATCGTGGCAGCAAAGCCCGCCGAAACGAGCGGCACTAAAATCGCTGAGGTACTCGCTTCTGCAAGCAGATTGTAGGTACGTCGCTCCGCATGAAATAACTGGTCAAATAATGCCCGCAGCTGATTCGGGGGGCTAGGTAGCACGAATGGCACGCTCGACATTTCCTCGACACTGACACGTGAGCGCTTGAAGGAAACAGAGTTGTGCGTCAACAGGTACAGCTCCTCAGTAAATAACGGCTGACGCGTCAACCCCTTGATGATTTGCTGATCCGGCGAAATAGCAAAATCAACGCGTCCTTGCATAACCAGTTTGGTTAGGTCCGCACTCGGGGTGTCCACAATTTCAATCACGACCGAGGGAAAGACTGCCTTGGCGGTGGTCAGCAAGGGATGGCAGATCAGACGAGCCGTACTAGATGCCAAACCAATCGACACCGTACCTGAGACTTGACTGGTGAACTTCGTGAGCAGGCTTTTGGTGTTCTCGACTTGACGCAGTATGGTCTGGGCATGGCGATACAACAATTGACCCTCTGGTGTCGCCACGACGCCTTTGGAGCCACGGGCGAGCAACTTAACGCCAAGCTCATCCTCGAGTAGATTGATTTGCTGGCTGAGTGCCGGCTGGGCAACATGCAGGCTCTCAGCAGCACGCGTAATGTTTTGCATTTCTACTACGCGCAAAAAACACTGAAGCTGACGAATTTTCATGATGTCCAGAGGTCTCAAAGAAATAACAATTTGATTTTTGATTATATGTTTATCTTATTTCATGATCAGAAAATAATATTATTTTTTATTTCAGTGTCTCGTCACACTTAGTTAAAAACAGGAGAGACAACATGGATCGTCCACTGAAAGGCCTTCGAGTCGTTGATTTGACCCGGGCGCTTGCGGGACCATTCGGGACCATGGCACTTGCAGATCTCGGTGCTGACGTGATCAAGATTGAACCAACACCAGCAGGCGATATGATTCGTCAGTGGGGGCCATTCGATCGAGACACCAGCGTCTACTACCTGAGCGCGAACCGAAACAAACGCTGCCTGGGATTAAATTTTCGCTCTGAGCAGGGAATCGCGGTCATCAAGCAGATGATATTGCAAGCTGACATCGTGGTTGAAAATTTCAAGGTTGGCACTATGGAGTCGATGGGGCTCTCCTTTGCATCGTTAAGCGAGCAAAATCCTCGACTAATTATGGCCTCGATCTCTGGATTTGGCAGTGAGGGTCCCGCAAAAAACTGGCCTGGTTTTGATCAGATTGCACAGGGTTACTCGGGCTTGATGAGTGTGACTGGAGACCCGCAAACTGGTCCAACCCGTGTCGGCGTGCCTATTGGCGATATGACTGCGGGCTTGTGGATGACAGTTGGCGTGCTATCCGCGGTCGTTGAACGAGAAAAAACAGGTAAAGGCCAGCATGTACAAACGTCTTTGCTTTCGAGTCTGTTGAGTTTATTGAGTGTGCAGGGCCAACGATATCTAAGCATCGGCGAAGTCCCCACCCCCATGGGCAATGCACATCCAGTCATCTTCCCGTACGGCAGCTTCATGACTGCGGATGGCCCAATAAACATAGCACCTGCAACCACGGCGATGTGGCAAAACGTCTGCGAGTTACTTTCTCTTTCACATTTAGTGACTGATGAACGGTTCTTGACGAATGCAGACAGAGTATTAAACAG
>JAURZO010000182.1 GCA_030653405.1 Zwartia sp.
GTTCCAATAGCCTCGCCCTTGCGGTAGCGCGTTAGTGCAGCGCGGTTGCTGGCGGCAATACCCAAGAGCGCGGCCTGATCCTCCGTGGGCAGCTTCCAGTGATCTAGCAAGGTCATCACCATTTTGGCGAGTGCGCCTCGGTCTTGCGATACGGGGGGCTGATGCTCAAGTACGGCTGTCATTTTTGCGCTCCTGTGTGTCATTTGATCTGATGAAATGAATTATAGAACAAAGACACTATTAAAACATTATGTGTTTCAATAGTACGTTTTGGGCTTTTGACGTAATCCATCCATGAGGCGCGGGAGGCGACGATTGTTTTGTCCTCAATCTGACACCACGGCGGCACACAATTCTCAAAATGAGTCCGCTGCGATGGCATTCGTTACAAGCACTTGTTACAGCATGGTGACGGCGGCCAAACCGATGATGTTATAGGCATCACCGGGAAGGTGATCGCATCCGTCATTCGTCTTGGGGCTCAAACGCTTCATCGGGGAACAAGCCGATGGCACGCAATGCCGCACACGCTTGCTGCCACAGCGGTTCAGGCTTCCACCATGCGGCTTTACGCGAGCGCCAGAAAGCACGTACATTGCGAGCTTGCTTGGTGTGCTTGAACGCATCCAAAGCGGCCTTCTCGCCGTCCTGGCGGTGCATTGCAAGAAAAGCGCGATCGGTCAGAACCGACAATGTTGCACCACTGGCGTCAAGGTCTGTAAACCGGAAACGCTCAAAGCGGTTAGGCAGGCTGTCCAGCTTCCACAGCGGCAAGCCGCGCAACTTCTTGCCACGTACTTCAACACGCACAATGTCGGTTCCATCAATCGCCTGCTTCAATTGCTTGACCGCATTGGCTTTCAAACTCTCCGTGCCAACGCCTGACTTTGTGGCCTTCAGCATTTTGAGAATCGCGGCGTGAACACGCTCTTGGCTTTTGTCATAGGCAACGACGAAATAATCGCTGCTGACGCTCCCAAAATTGTAGCCTTCAATGTGGCAGTTCTGCGCCATGCGCTTTGCCATCACGGTCATGCGTTGGGCATTGCTGTAGCTGACCAACATCTTTGTCAGGCTTGCATGGTAAATGTCCACTGCGAAGTCGATGCAGTTAATCAAGGGGCGCTGCATCAACTGCTCATACTCCCGGCCAATGATGCGGCGCATTACGCGGCTGAGTTGGGCGGCATCACCGTCGCAAAACTTGGCAGGGTTGACGACAACTCGGATACCGCCCTTCTGGCGCATGGGAATCAACGCCCCAATCTGCACATAGGCATGCGATCCGCCTTCCAGCAAAATACGGAAGTTTTCACGATAGCGTGAACCCTTGGAGTAAGCCCATTCACACGATCCGGCTGCAACGGCTTTCTTTATTCGAGCCTTGATTGGTTTCAACATTTCATCTTGGTCATCAAAGCGTGCGCACGCCCACGGCAGGATGTAGGCAAGGCGATCCACAACTGGACGTTTTACAAATGGGACAACGGTTTTCATATCAGTAGCTTTCTCAAACAAGATTGGATGGAGCCGATTGCACTGGGGCATATCGACTGCATCAACCGCATGAGGCCGTGCGCTTCTGATCACTTGATGACGCTTGCCAGCCCGATACGGGCAAGCGAACACGTCTGAGTGCAACTTGCGCATGACGACATACCGCCGATGCACAAGCTATTTACAGTTCTCGTTTTTGGCTCTGAGTGCGAACAGACCGCAAAGCGGGAATGCTGCACATAAGGCGTTTTCCAGCTTGGGAAGGCCCTGTTTTGGTGGCGCTGTTGCGGCGCTTATTGGCTATGCTTTCTGTGCTGGTACAGCGATAGTCAGCTATGGCTATTGGTACTACCAGATCACTACTTCTAACAATACTGGGATAGCTACCACTACTCTCATACTGTTCATTCACACTCTTATTAGAGCCAGCCGAAATTGGTTGGTTGGGCACTGGTTTTGGTGCCGTTGGGGCTCGGTTCACACTCAGCGACCGCTGCCCTACCCTTTTGGGGCACTCCCCGGAATACGTGCATATTTGCATATTCAGGCTTCCGGGGAGTCGTACCGTCAGCAAAGAAGAACAGACTGCTTGATGGCATAAAAACTAGCACTGCGGTTGTCCGTTCCCGGCAGATGGAACTGCTTGGTCGGCACACCGCGTGAACCTGACACCAACAGGCCACGGCTGCGCAGTTGGGCGATAAATGCGTTCTTGTCCAGATCACCGCAAACCTTGCTCTCGAAATACGCGGGGTACACCAGAAACAATGGCTCACCACCCCCACGCGGCGTGTACTCATACCCTGCGACCACGCCGGAATGGGAGTCACCAAACTGATCGAAAGGCTTGAACTTGGTGCCGCGTTCCGATTGGAAAAACAGGCTAACTTGGCTCATGATTTCATCCTCAGTCACCGGGCGCGAATTTTGATGCTCCGCGTGCCACAGTGAGAACCCGCGCTGCATCGCATAAACCACCTGCTGCTGACTCCATGCGACTGCGCCCGCGTCAATCGCCAGCATCCCTGCAAACGCAAACAGCACGAAGTTTTCAAGCACACGGTCAACCACCCCATCATCAGCGGTGAACTCGATGTCCGCCGTGATCTGCTCGCGCAGTTTGGCAGCAGAGGCGGCGTAATCGGTACTCAAGTTGCTCACGCGATTTGCCACACACTTGCAAAAGGCTTCGCCGGAAACACCGTAACACTGGGTCAATGC
>JAURZO010000185.1 GCA_030653405.1 Zwartia sp.
TATGTTTTGATGCCAGTGCGCAACTCCTCCATTTTGACGTCGAGCATCATCACGACGAACAGGAATAGCACCATCACGGCGCCAACGTAGACCAGTACGAGCAGCAGCCCCAAGAACTCTGCTCCTAGCAACATCCAGATCATCGCCGCATTTGCAAACGCAAGAATCAGATGTAGAACGGCGGTCACGGGGCTGGAAGCGGTGATCACGCGGAAAGCCGCGACAACCAACACAATCGCCAGGATATAAAACAAAATAGTAATAAACATGATTTCTTTCAGCCTCGACGATCAGCGATAAGGCGCATCGATGGCACGATTACGGGCGATTTCGTCTTCGTAACGATCACCTACGGCCAACAACATGTCTTTAGTGAAATACAAGTCGCCACGCTTCTCACCGTGGTACTCATGAATGTGCGTCTCGACGATCGAATCAACTGGACAGCTTTCTTCACAGAAGCCGCAGAAAATGCACTTTGTCAGATCGATATCGTAACGCGTGGTCCGGCGTGAACCATCCTCACGCTCTTCAGACTCGATCGTAATCGCCAACGCGGGGCACACTGCTTCACACAGTTTGCAGGCGATGCAACGCTCTTCTCCGTTTGGGTAGCGGCGTAACGCATGTAAACCGCGGAAACGCGGTGACATGGGTGTCTTTTCCTGCGGATAACGCAACGTAATCTTGCGTTTGAAAAAATACTTACCGGTCAACTTCATGCCCTTGAGTAACTCAAGCAGCAAGAGGCTACCGAAAAAATCCTTGATCGCTTCCATAAATGCCTTTTTCGCCGTCGAGTCGCGGTCAGTTCCAAATATTCCAGGGTGTCTGCATCCAGATCGCAACAACGACCAGCCATACACCCGTGAGAGGGATAAAAATTTTCCAACCTAAACGCATAATCTGGTCATAGCGGTAACGCGGGAATGACGCGCGGAACCAGATAAACAATGACACCACGCAAAAAGTCTTGAGGCCTAGCCAAATCCAGCCAGGTATCCATGTCAATGGCGCATATTCAACAGGCGCAGCCCATCCGCCCAGGAACATGATCGCAGCCATGCAGGACAGGAAAATCATGTTCGCGTATTCGCCCAGGAAAAACAGCGCAAAGGCCATCCCGGAGTACTCAACCATGTGACCTGCCACGATTTCTGACTCACCCTCCACCACGTCAAACGGATGACGGTTCGTCTCGGCGACTGCAGAAATCACATAGATCACAAATAGCGGCAAGAGTGGCAGCCAATTCCAGGACATGAAGTTCAGACCCATGTCAGCAAACCAGCCACGCGTTTGTACATTCACAATCTCAGTCATGTTCAGACTGCCAGACACCAGCAGCACTGTCACCAGCACAAAACCGATGGCCAACTCGTAAGACAGCATCTGAGCGGATGCACGCATTGCCGCCAGAAACGCATACTTAGAGTTAGATGCCCAACCAGCCACGATCACGCCATAAACACCGATCGAAGTTATCGCCATCACATACATCAGACCCGCATTGACATCTGCCAACACCAGCTCGGGACCGAACGGCACAACGGCCCAGGCCGCAAGCGCAGGCATCAGCGTCACAACAGGAGCCAGGATGAACAGAATCTTGTTCGCCTGACTCGGCACCACGACTTCTTTGGTCAGCAGCTTGAAAACATCAGCAAAAGGCTGGAGCAAACCACGGAAACCGACACGGTTTGGACCAAGACGAATATGCATGAACCCGATCATCTTGCGCTCCCAGTACGTGAGATAAGCCACGCACAAAATAATGGGAACAGCGATCACCAGGATCTTGATGAGTGTCCAGACGACCAACCAAGGCGTAGGTCCAATCAAATCCGACCCAAAAGTTTCAAGAACGTTGAGCCACTCCATTAGGCACGCTCCACTTGAAGTTGACCAAAAGCGCTACCAAGATCGGCAGTTTGCTCAAACGCTGCGGAAATACGCACCGCACCGGCTGGCAGTGTATTGTCCATCTCGGCAACCAGACTCGCCTGCCCTGTTTGTGACTTCACTCGAATCGAGGCGCCATTCGACAAACCCAGTTCTGCGAGCGTTTGCTCATGCATTCTGGCAGCAGGTGCTTTTGAGGCAGCACATGCCTGCAACGCAGGTGCGCGACGCACAATCGCATCCGTTCGGTAAATCGGCACGTCCGTCACGCGCTGCAAGCCCTGAACCACGGAACCAGAAACACCGGGCGCGGCCTGAATTTGATTGGACAGACGCGCATCGAGTCCGTCGACCATCACTGCATCTCGAACTGTATCGGAGGACTCGTCATCAAATCCTGCGAGATGAAGGATATTACCGAGCACGCGCAGAACTTTCCATGCAGGACGGCTCTGGCCACGGGGCGCGACAGTACCTTTAAAGCTTTGCGCAGTGCCTTGGGCGTTCACGAACGTGCCGGAAGTCTCGGTAAAGGGAGCAATCGGTAACATCACGTTTGCCCAATCGCGCGCACTCGAGGCGTAAGGAGTCAACGCGACGACAAACTCTGCGGCTTTGAGTGTGGTGACTGCCTGCGCGCCATTGTCAGCATCAAGCAGAGGCTCTGCGTGCAAGACAACATAAGCCTTTAAGGCCTGAGAAAGCATGGCCGCAGCTGGTTTACCGCCTTTTCCAGGCACAGCACCCGCGAGATAACCACCGACGGTATTCGCGCCCGACGTCAGAAAGCCTAATTTGCCACCTGACAACTGCGCAA
>JAURZO010000190.1 GCA_030653405.1 Zwartia sp.
TATGTTGTCCTTTGTTGTCAGCCGTGCCGCGACCATACCAACGGTCGCCACGGATATTCAACTCCCAGGGTGCCAGTCCCTCCTTCCATTGGGGAGCGTAACCACGGACGACATCGCCGTGACCGTAAGTCAGCACGGTGAAATTCGCCTCAGCTTCAGCGCGGTGCGCGACCAGGAAAGGGGCGCCCCCTTCGATCGGGTTGGGTACGATTTTGCAATCGAAACCAAGCTTTTCAAGCAGTGGTGATAATTCTTCGGTGAGATAAGACGTCAGCACCGGGATCTTGCCCGGCTCCTGACTTTCAGTGGCGATGGCGACACGTCGCGCGAGGGTGGCTTGAAACTGACCTTGATCAAAATAGGCGGTGGCTAAATCAATAGCTTGCTGACGGCTCATGCGATGCTCACAGAAAAACGGGATCACTGGGATTGAACAAAATGAATCCTAAGCTTAAAGCTTAGCCCTCAATCACACAACCTCGCCTTGTCGATCACTTTGAAAGGTAACTTTCCTTTAGTGACTTCAGCAGGACTCAAGAAAAAAAGCAGGGAGTAAAAAGTGGATAATAGGGAAAAAATAACCCCGAGACTGACAACATAACCAGATGACCTCACCAATTTATCGCGCCGTTGGCGCCACTGGGGTCGCCCAGGTGATTGCGAGTGCAGGTGCGCACTATCTGCCCGCCGTGATTGCCATGCCCGCCAGCCAGCAACTGGGTCTTTCGCCTGCCATTCTTTTTGCCGGCTTTTCAATTGCCCTCGGAGTGTCCGCCTTTGCCGGCCCGCTGGCGGGCAAACTGGTTGACCGTTTGGGAGGTCGGCCCGTACTGATGCTCTCAAACATCATTTTTGCCCTTGGTTTGACGACCTTGGGTTTCGCGCAGGGCGTGTGGTCAGTACTGTTTGCCTACGCCATACTCGGTTTGGGGATGGCAACCGGTCTGTTCGAGGTCGCGTTTTCAGCCATTGTGAGGCTGTTTGGAAAAGGTTCGCGCAATGCGATCACAGGTGTCACGCTGATCGCAGGGTTCGCCAGCTTTGTCGCATGGACGGTGTCAGTCTATGTCGAGTCCCATTACGGCTGGAGAGGGGTATGCTGGTTCTGGGCATGTGTCCACATCCTGGTCGGGT
>JAURZO010000191.1 GCA_030653405.1 Zwartia sp.
ACAGGAACATGCGTGCCCGCCATTCCTTTGAAAAAGAGTGATGGTGAGTCGAGCACCTCGACCATGGAGAAACGAGCCTCGTACTTCTCGGAAATATTTCGGGTAAATCGTGGCCAGTCTTGCGCACCGGGGATCATGGGCGCCAAAGCCGCCATCATCTGACAACCGTTGCAAACACCCAGGGCAAAGGTATCGGCGCGACCAAAATATTGGGAAAACTGATCAGATAACTGCGTATTAAACAAAATACTCCTCGCCCAACCCTCACCTGCGCCGAGCACATCGCCATAACTAAAACCGCCGACCGCGACTAATCCCTGGAAGCCGGACAAATCAGCCACACCAGACTGTAAATCTGTCATGTGTACATCCCACGCCTCAAAGCCGGAGCGGTCAAATGCCCAGGCCATTTCCACCTGACTATTGCAGCCTTGCTCACGCAAGATCGCCACGCGAGGACGCACGCCTTTGTTAATGAACGGTGCCGCGACGTTTTCCTGCGGATCGAATCCGACCACAGGCGTCATACCTGGATCCGTCGTGTCGGACCACGCATCAAACTCAGCTTGCGCGCAAGAGGGATTATCACGCAGAGACGAAATTCGGTAGCTAACATCACTCCAGATCTTGCCAAGTTCCGCGCGGGGTTTACCCCAGATTTTTTTGCCGTCACGGAAAATCTCAACCTCATCGGCACTGTTCAGTGAGCCAATCACGTGAGAATGCGCGGAAAGCCCAGCCGCCCGAAGCACCTGCATGACAGCATCTCGCTCACTACTTGGCACTTGGAGCACGGCACCCAACTCTTCGTTGAAGAGCGCTTTTAATGTGAGCTCATCGCGCTGCACAGCGACTTGTTCAGGACGGATTTTGTAGTCACCCCAATCGGCTGCATAAGCATCGATGGTCAACATATCGAGGTTGAGAGAAACACCTGTGTGACCCGCAAAAGCCATTTCACACACTGAGGCCAGCAAACCACCATCAGAGCGATCGTGATACGCAAGCAAAACACCTGATTCGGCGAGTGCGCGAATCGTCACAAAGAAGGTCCGGAGAATCTCTGCGTCGTCAGCATCCGGTGTCTGCTCGCCAACTTGGTTGCAGACCTGCGCCAAAATAGACCCACCCATGCGTTGCTTGCCCCGACCCAGGTCAATCAAAATCAACGCAGTGGGTCCAACATTGGTTCGGAGTTGCGGGGTCAATGTTTGACGAACATCTTGCACTGGCGCAAAGGCAGTCACAATCAACGACACTGGAGAAATCACCTGGCGTTTCTCATTTTGCTCCGTCCAGCTCGTTTGCATGGACAAGGAGTCCTTACCGACAGGGATCGACAACCCAACACGCTGACAAAGTGTGCTGACCGCAGCCACCGTGTCAAAAAGTGCAGCGTCCTGCCCAGGCGCTCCACAAGCGGCCATCCAGTTGGCGGACAACTTGATGTCTTCGATGCGCGCAACATCGGCGGCGGCTAGGTTGGTCAATGCTTCGGCAACAGCCATTCTTCCTGATGCAGGCGCATCAATCGCGGCGATCGGAGTGCGTTCACCCATCGCCATCGCTTCACCGCGTGTACCGTCGTGATCGGAAAGCGTGACGGCACAATCCGCAACAGCAACCTGCCAGGGGCCGACGAGCTGATCTCGGCTCGATAAACCACCGACAGTTCGATCGCCAATCGTGATCAGAAAACTTTTGTTCGCAACCGTGGGGTGCTGAAGCACTCGAGTGACGGCGTCATCCAGAGCAATCACAGTCAGATCAAGCGGTGAGGTATAGGGTGCCACACGCTTGACATCACGCGTCATGCGCGGTGGTTTTCCAAGAATGACGTCGATCGGAACATCGACTGGACGTGTGCCCTGCTGAGGCTGAACGGGATCCAGGCCTGGTAGCCCTTCTCCGAGTAATACGCGCAACTGACGTTCCTCTGTCGCGACACCAATGACGGCGAACGGACAACGCTCGCGCTCGGCGATTTGTTGGAAACGCGGCAAGTCCTCTGGCAGGACTGACAGCACATAGCGTTCTTGAGATTCGTTACTCCAAATCTCGGCAGGCGACATGCCAGACTCTTCGAGGGGCACACGGCGTAATTCAAACACCGCACCACGCCCAGCGTCGTTGACCAGCTCGGGAAAGGCGTTGGATAAACCACCTGCTCCCACATCGTGGATCGCGACGATCGGATTTTTTTCACCCTGTTGCCAACAGCGATCAATGACCTCCTGGCAACGTCGTTCTATTTCTGGATTACCACGCTGGACGGAATCAAAGTCGAGTGCGGCGGTATTGGTACCAACCGCCATACTCGAGGCTGCACTGCCTCCCATGCCGATTCTCAGTCCAGGCCCACCCAACTGAATGAGGAGAGATCCCGGTTGAATCTGATCCTTTTTAGTCGAACCGCCATCGATACTACCCAGACCACCGGCAATCATAATGGGCTTGTGATAGCCCCAACGCGTCTGACCTGCCGTCTGCTCATACGACCTGAAATAGCCCAGCAGATTGGGTCGACCGAATTCGTTGTTAAACGCTGCTGCCCCAAGTGGACCATCAATCATGATGGACAGAGGCGTTGCAATGCGGTCTGGTGCGCCATGATGGTCTGCTTCCCAAACGCGATTGGCATCTTCAAATTTCAAGTGTGAGACAGTAAAACCAGCTAAGCCCGCCTTGGGTTTAGAGCCACGCCCCGTTGCGCCCTCGTCTCTGATCTCCCCGCCCGCACCTGTTGAAGCACCCTCAAAAGGTGCGATCGCTGTGGGATGGTTATGCGTTTCAACCTTCATGACCGTGTGAACGGTCTTGGAGTGTGTTGCATAGACCGCCGGACTGCCTTGGGTCGGTACCGCCGCCTGAAAACGCTGGGCTTCTCCGCCTTCCATAATGGCAGCGTTGTCGGAATACGCGACAACTGTACCTAAGGGTTGCGCAGCATGAGTCTCGCGGATCATGCCGAAAAGCGTTTTGCTCTCAGACTGACCATCAATCACCCATTGAGCGTTGAAAATTTTGTGGCGACAGTGTTCGCTATTGGCCTGCGCAAACATCATCAACTCGACGTCCGTTGGATCACGCCCAAGCTCGGTGAAGGCTTGTGTCAAATAATCGATCTCGTCCTCGGACAATGCCAAACCTAGCTTGATATTGGCCTCTAGTAGAGCGGATTTACCTTGAGAGGTCACCGCCACAGTCTGCATCGGCTTGCCTGGCAAGGAGCGAAACAATACCTCTGGATTAAAACTGGCATCGACGACTGTCTCAGTCATACGGTCATGCAGGCAGCTTGCAGCCGTCGCCAACATTTCTGCATCAAGCGTTTTGGTTTTCAGCCAGCCACGCTCGGGGATCAACGCGTACTCAATGCCGCGCTCAATGCGACGGACATCGCTTAAACCGCAGTTATGCGCAATGTCCGTCGCCTTACTCGCCCAGGATGAGATGGTGCCTAAGCGTGGAATCACTCTCAAGACAATGGCGCTCGAAGCCTCTGGATGGGCAACATGTGGAACCCCATAATCAAGCAATTGATCCAAACGCGTCTTGGTTTGACTATCAGGGGCCTGATCACACCAAACAAAGTGCTCGTAGCGGGCGCTAATGCCAGAAATGGGCAAGCCCAACGCACGGAGCTTGGCGACGAGACGCTCTTGACGAAAACTGGAGAGAACTGACGAGCCGGGGATATGCAGAATGTGTGTCACTTTGACGACCAGAAGGCAACGTAGGGGAAAACACGTATTTTAGCGCTCTGAACTACATTTAGGCGCGAAGACCCTCGGTTCATTGCTATGATAGTTGGCAAATTGAATAACTCTGGAGACTCCTCATGTCTGTTACACGTCGCAAACTATTGACCGGTATGGGTGCCGGCGTTATCACCTTGGCTTCCCCGCTTAACAGCGCGTGGGCACAATCAAAGGCTGAGTTTTCATATAAATACGCGAACAACCTGCCTATTACACACCCGATGAATATTCGGGCGAAGGAAATGGCCGAGGCTATTACGGCAGAGACTCAAGGTCGCGTAGAGATCCGAATTTTCCCAAGTAGCCAGCTCGGCTCAGATACCGACATGCTGAGTCAAGTCCGCAGCGGTGGCGTTGAGTTCTTTACCCTTTCAGGCTTGATTTTAGCGACGCTGGTTCCAGCCTCCTCCATTACAGGTATTGGATTCGCTTTTAGTAACTACGCAGAGGTCTGGAAAGCACTCGACGGCGACCTCGGTGCACATGTGCGCAAAGAGATTGCGAAGGCCAATCTGGTGGCGATGGACAAGATCTGGGATAACGGATTCCGACAAATCACTTCGTCGACCAAGCCCATCCAGACCGCGAACGATCTGAAGGGTTTCAAAATCCGCGTGCCCGTATCCCCTCTTTGGACATCCATGTTTAAAGCGTTTGACTCGGCGCCTGCCTCGATCAATTTCAACGAGGTCTACAGCGCTCTGCAGACAAAAATTGTTGACGGCCAAGAGAATCCGCTTGCCATTATCGATACCGCCAAACTCAACGAAGTTCAGAAGTACTGCTCATTGACCAACCATATGTGGGATGGTTTCTGGTTCTTGGCGAACCGTCGTGCGTGGGAGCGTCTTCCAGAAAATCTGCGTGGCATCGTGGCCAAGCATATCAATGCCGCCGGCATGAAAGAACGTGAAGACGTCGCCGGCATGAATGCGACCTTACAAAAGGGTTTGACCGAAAAAGGTATGATTTTTAATCAAACCTCTCCTGATTCGTTCCGTGATCGTCTGCGCGCGGGTGGCTTTTACGCTGAGTGGAAGACCAAACTCGGCAACGATGCATGGTCGATGCTCGAGCGTTACAGCGGTAAGCTCGCATAAGTTTTTTAGATTCGCATGTCCAACCCGGGCGCCCAATTGCGGCGCCCGAATTTTTACTGAAGTTCGGCAATATCCGGAGTTTTCATGACAGCCCAAGCAGCGCACCAACCTATTAGATTGATTTCACGGTGCCTCAAACCCCTTGAATTCATCAGCGCCCTGCTGCTCGTTGTCATCATCACCATGCTGTTCATCGGTGTGGTGGCGCGTTACATTTTTTCTGTACCAATCGTCTGGATCGACGAGGTCGTCTCGCTGTCCTTTCTTTGGCTCGCCATGCTGGGCACGGCGATCGCCATGCATCGAAACGAGCATTTGCGCCTGAGTCTTTTTCTGGAAATGATGCCTAAAAAGATCCAGGGGTTTGTCCACGCACTCGCCTTAGTCTCCATTGCAGCATTCCTAGTGGCGTTAATTCACCCTGCAGTGATCTACGCTCAGGAGGAATGGTTCGTCAAGTCACCTGCTCTGAATATTCCTAATACCTATCGGGTATCGGCGCTGGCCTTAGGCAATTTGGCCATGCTCGGCATTCTTGTGACCTACGCAGCGCAAACAGTGAGCAAACGCAACCTAATCGGTGCCTTGATCGTGGTCTGTGGTGTTGCGGCGGCGTGTTGGCTTGGCTCGGCAAACCTGATCGATTTAGGTCTCTACAATATTCTGCTTTTTCTGGTCATCCTTGTCGCGCTGTGCCTGATCGCCGGCGTGCCCATCGCCTTCTGTTTTGGGCTGGGTGCGATCAGTTATCTTGCTTTTGCGACGACCGTGCCGCTGATGGTCGTCATAGGCCGCATGGATGAAGGCATGTCGAGCTTGATCCTGGTTTCAGTCCCAATCTTTGTGTTGCTTGGGTGTGTGCTGGATGCAACCGGCATGGGCAAAGCAATCGTTGACTTTCTTGCCTCGCTCTTAGGTCATATTAAGGCCGGAATGTCTTACGTGTTATTGGGCTCTCTTTTTATTGTGTCAGGTATTTCAGGCTCGAAAGTTTCGGATATGGCGACGATTGCGCCTGCGCTATTTCCTGAGATGAAGCGTCGGGGTCACAAACCCAAAGAGATGATTGCCTTGCTCGCAACGGGCGCTGCGATGGCAGATACCGTGCCGCCGAGCATTGTTCTGATCGTACTAGGATCTGTGGCGGGAGTATCGATCGCGGGCCTTTTTCAAAGCGGTGTCGTGATCGCGATGGTCTTACTCATTGCGCTTGCCATATTGGCGCGATGGAAGGCTCGTCACGAAATCATGGATCAGGTCAAGCGCGCAAGTTGGACAATCATCGGACGTGCCCTACTGATTGCCGCGCCCGCGTTGGTATTACCCTTTTTGATCCGAAGTGCCGTAGGTGGTGGTGTGGCAACCGCGACTGAGGTCTCTACGATTGCTGTGCTCTACGCCATGATCATCGGTCAAGTGTTATATGGCGGCTTGGGTTGGCGTAAGGTCTATGACATGCTCGTGGAAACGGCAGCGTTAAGTGGTGCCATTTTGTTGATTTTAGGGACGGCCTCGGCCATGGCGTGGGCCATCACGCAGAGCGGCGTCGTCCAGAGCCTCTCACACTTTCTCACCACCCTGCCTGGTGGTGTCGTGAGCTTCATGATCGTCACGATCCTGATCTTTTTAATTCTGGGTTGTCTGCTCGAGGGCCTACCCGCTATTTTGATTCTCGCACCCATTATGTTTCCGATCGCCCGCAAGCTTGGCATTCATGACATTCATTACTCAATGGTCGTCGTGACGGCGATGAATATCGGTTTGATGATGCCACCAATCGGTATCGGATTCTTTGTGGCATGCCGGATTGGTAACACCTCTCCCGATGAGGTCATGGGTGCGATCTGGCCCTACATCATGGCACTCATCGCCGGTCTGGTTATCATCGCTGCAGTGCCTTGGCTCTCGACTGTGGCGCTGTAGAGGAAAGTCATCCCCGTCAAGGGTGATGATTCAAGTTTGATGACTCTGGCCCTATAAAAAAGGCTGCCTCGTTTTAAACAGAGGCAGCCTTTTTTAGTCAGGCATTACTTTTACGACATTGCTTTTTACAACATCACTTTTTGCGAACAGGCGGAAGATCTGTACAGTGACCTTCTGCCGCTTCGGCCGCCAGGCCAATCGACTCGCCTAGCGTTGGATGCGGATGAATGGTCTTGCCGATATCGACAGCATCGGCACCCATTTCAATCGCAAGCGCCACTTCGCCAATCAAGTCACCCGCGTGGGTACCCACGATGCCACCACCCAAAATTTTGTGAGTGCTGGCATCGAACAAGAGCTTGGTAAAGCCCTCATCACGACCGTTCGCAATCGCTCGGCCAGAAGCCGCCCAGGGAAATACGCCCTTGGTAATAGAAATGCCCTCTTGCTTGGCTTGGTCTTCTGTTAACCCAACCCAGGCGATTTCAGGGTCTGTATAGGCGACCGAGGGGATCACGCGCGCATCGAAAAAGCTCTTTTGACCAGCCGCCGCCTCAGCTGCCACATGTCCTTCGTGAACGGCTTTATGCGCCAGCATCGGCTGCCCCACAACATCGCCAATCGCAAAGATATTGGGAACGTTGGTGCGCATCTGTCGATCGACCTCGATGAATCCACGGTCAGTCACCGTCACTCCGGCGCGCTCAGCTCCAATCTTTTTACCGTTTGGCGTGCGACCCACCGCCTGCAGGACCAGGTCGTAGCGTTGTGGATCTGGTGGGGCGCCCTCGCCCTCAAAAGTCACATAAATACCGTCTTTCTTGGCCTCGGCACCGACAGTTTTGGTTTTGAGCATCAAATGGTCAAAACGATGAGCATTCATTTTTTGCCAAACCTTGACCAAATCGCGATCAGCGCCTTGCATCAGACCATCTTGCATTTCGACCACATCCAAACGTGCGCCAAGCGCCGAGTAGACCGTCCCCATTTCAAGACCAATAATGCCACCACCTACGATTAACATACGCTTCGGGATGCTTTTCAAGAGCAACGCACCCGTGGAATCCACCACGCGCTCATCATCAGGCATGAATGGGAGTTTGACCGACTGACTGCCTGCCGCAATGATGGCCTGACCAAAAGCGATCGTCTGTACACCCGCGGCAGTCTTGACGCTCAAATGGTTAGCCGTGACAAACTCGCCTACACCTTGAACAACAGTGACTTTACGTGCCTTGGCCATACCCGCCAAACCACCGGTCAGTTTGCCAATCACGCCGTCTTTGAAAGCTCTAAGCTTATCGAGATCAATCTTGGGTTTGGCAAAAGAAATACCGTGTGCGGACAGAGCTTGCGCTTCTTCGAGTACTGCAGCAGTGTGCAGCAAAGCCTTGGAGGGAATACAACCCACATTGAGGCAAACACCACCCAAGGTCGCGTAACGCTCGACCAAAATAACATTCAAACCAAGATCTGCAGCACGAAAGGCCGCAGAGTAGCCGCCAGGACCCGCGCCAAGCACCAACAAATCGCATTGCTGATCGATCTTGCCCGCGAACACGGCAGGCGCCGGGAGCGTTGCAGAAGCAGTGCTGGACTCTGTAGTGGTTGGCGCCGCGCTGCTCGGAGCTGCCGCGACAGGCGCTGCGCTACCCGCAGTAGCAGCCGCCGCAACCTCAGTCCCGCTTGCAGACGCCGCAGCAGGGGCACTGGCAGGAGCCGCAGAAGCTGGCGCAGCAGCACTTTCGCCGGCCTCCATTTTCATGATGACCGAACCCTGCTTGACCTTGTCACCTACTTTGACAGAGATGCTTTTGATCACACCTGCCTGAGCACTCGGGATCTCCATGGAGGCTTTATCAGACTCCACGGTGATCAAACTTTGGTCACCTTTTACGGTATCGCCAACCTTGACCAATACCTCGATCACCTCGACGGTATCAAAATCACCAATATCAGGAACACTCACATCGACTAAATTGCTCATGGCAACTCCTTAAAGCGCGATTCGGCGGAAATCCGCCAGGAGACTGCCAAGATAGGCATTAAACCGTGCGGCCGAAGCACCATCAATCACGCGATGGTCGTAGGACAAAGACAATGGCAGCGTGACTTGAGGCACAAAAGTCTTGCCATCCCAAACTGGTTTCATATATGAGCGCGACACGCCCAAAATCGCCAATTCAGGTGCATTGATAATCGGGGTGAAATGTGTCCCCCCGATCCCACCCAATGACGAGATCGAGAAACAACCGCCTTGCATTTCAGCAGGTGATAATTTGCCATCCCGCGCTTTTTTGGCAAGCTCACTGCTCTCAGTCGCGAGCTCGAGAATGCCTTTTTTATCGGCATCACGAATCACGGGAACAACCAAACCATTTGGCGTGTCTGCGGCAAAACCAATGTGGTAATACTGCTTAAGGATAAGTTGATCACCATCCAGCGAAGCGTTGAACTCAGGGAATTTTTTGAGTGCGGCGACGCAGGCCTTAATCAGAAAAGCGAGCATCGTGACCTTGATGCCCGACTTCTCATTCTCTTTGTTGAGCGTCACGCGGAGTGCTTCGAGGCCGGTGATATCGGCTTCGTCATTATTCGTCACATGAGGAATCATGACCCAGTTGCGATGTAAGTTCGCACCGGAAATTTTCTTAATCCGCGACAATGGCTTAGGCGTAATAGCGCCGAATTTTGTGAAATCAATTTTCGGCCAAGGCAGCAGATCCAGACCCACACCCGAGGATCCCGATGTCGCAGCGCTCACGCCGCTCGACAAAGCCTGCTTCACAAAATTCTGCACATCCTGTTGCAAGATGCGCTCTTTGGGGCCCGTGCCCTTGACTAAATTAAGATCAACACCCAGTTCACGGGCAAATTTACGTACGGATGGTGAGGCGTGTGCCATGCCGGCTGTAGAAACAGGCATTTCCAGTTTCCCGGCGGTCGGCGGCGCTGACGCTTGCGACACTGATGGCGCGGGCGTGGCAATCGCTGAAACATTTAATGCTGGGGGTGCAGCAGGAGTGGAAGCAGCCGGGGGCGCGACAGCTGCGGGAGCTGCAACAGCAGCAGGAGCCGCGGCTTGAGCGGGTGCTGCTGCCGCAGAGGTAACGGCTGCGGCGGCTGCAGCCTCCACATGCAGCATGACACTGCCTTGTTTTACTTTATCGCCGACTTTCACTTCAATCGATTTGACGACTCCGCCAACCGAAGCGGGAATCTCCATTGATGCTTTGTCGGACTCGACGGTAATCAGGCTTTGTTCGGCTTTAACGGTATCTCCGACCTTCACCAGGACCTCGATCACCTCGACGGTATCGAAATCTCCGATGTCTGGAACTTGAATGGCTGTGACGTTACTCATATCGGATCTCTCTATCAAGCGTATTGAGGATTGGCTTTGTTCGGATTGATGCCGTATTTCTTGATCGCGGCCGCGACTTGACTCACGGGCACTTTGCCCTCATCCGCCAGGGCACGCAACGTTGCCAGCACCACGAAGTGACGATCCACCTCAAAGTGCTCACGCAACTTGGAGCGGAAATCAGAGCGACCAAAACCGTCCGTACCCAACACCTTGTAGTCACGACCCTTCGGCATAAAGGGACGCACTTGATCCGCAAAGAGTTTCATGTAGTCCGTCGATGCAATAATCGGACCGTCTGTTTTTTCCAGCAGGCTTGTCACAAACGCGGCCTTGGACTTGCCGGTCGGATGCAGCAGATTATGACGCTCGCAATCCAATCCATCGCGACGCAGTTCGGTAAAGCTCGTCACGCTCCAGATATCAGCAGAAACGTTCCAGTCTTTTTCAAGTAGTTCGGCGGCTGCCATGACCTCTCTGAGAATCGTGCCAGAGCCCAGGAGCTGTGCACGCAGCTTGTTCTTACCGCCCTTTTTCAAGCGGTACATGCCTTTGATAATGCCCTCCTCATCGCCCTTGGTCAGGCCGGGTTGGGCATAGTTTTCATTCATCACCGTGAGGTAATAAAAAACGTTTTCCTGATCCTCGACCATACGCTTTAAACCATGCTGAATAATGACAGCAAGTTCATGCGCGAAGGTCGGGTCATACGACACGCAATTCGGGATGGTTGAAGAGAAGATATGGCTATGACCGTCTTCGTGCTGCAGGCCTTCTCCGTTCAGTGTTGTGCGACCTGCCGTGCCACCTAGCAAGAAACCGCGAGCCTGCATATCGCCGGCTGCCCAGGCCAAATCACCAATACGCTGGAAGCCAAACATCGAGTAATAAATATAAAAGGGAATCATGATTCGGTTGTTAGTCGAATATGACGTCGCTGCGGCGATCCAGGAGCTGAACGCGCCTGCTTCGTTAATCCCCTCTTGTAGCAGCTGACCATCCGCCGCTTCGCGGTAATACATCACCTGATCTTTGTCGACTGGTGTGTATTTTTGACCCTCAGGTGCATAAATGCCAATCTGACGGAACAAACCCTCCATACCAAAGGTGCGCGACTCGTCTGCCAGAATCGGCACCACGCGGGGACCGAGATCCTTGTCACGCAATACTTGATTCAGCACACGAACGAAGGCTTGGGTCGTTGAAATCTCGCGTCCTTCTGCCGTCGGCTCCAGGACTGGACGTAAGACCTCAAGAGCCGGAGCGATGAGCTTTTCATCTGCGCGGGTGCGGCGCTTAGGCAAATATCCGCCCAGGGCTTTACGGCGCTCATGCAGGTAAAGCATTTCAGGCGAGTCTTCGGCGGGTTTGAAGTAAGGCACCTCTTCAATCTTGCTGTCTGGGATCGGTATGTTGTAACGATCCCTAAACTCGCGGATGGTGTCGGTATCGAGTTTCTTTTGCTGATGAGAAGGGTTTTTTGCCTGAACGATGTGTCCAACACCATAGCCCTTGATCGTTTTAGCCAAAATCACGGTCGGCTGACCCACATGCTTAGTCGCTGCGGAAAAGGCTGCATACACCTTATGGGGGTCGTGACCACCACGATTGAGTCGCCAGATATCCTCATCGCTCATGCGCGAGACCATCTCTAAAAGTTTGGGGTGCTTGCCAAAGAAATGATCGCGCACGAACTTGCCGTCGTTGGCTTTATAGGCTTGATACTCGCCATCGACAGTTTCTTCCATGATCTTGCGCAAGATCCCCTCCTTGTCGCTGGCAAGCAAAGGATCCCAGTAGCCGCCCCAAATCATTTTGATGACATTCCAGCCACTGCCACGGAAATCACCCTCGAGCTCTTGGATGATTTTGCCATTGCCACGTACCGGTCCATCCAGACGCTGCAAATTGCAATTGATCACGAAAATAAGGTTGTCGAGCTTTTCACGTGCAGCCAGGCTGATGGCCCCCAATGACTCGGGCTCGTCCATTTCACCATCACCACAAAACACCCAGACTTTGCGCTGACTCGTGTCGGCAATGCCGCGGGCGTGAAGATATTTTAAAAAGCGCGCTTGATAAATCGCCATCAGTGGACCCAAGCCCATTGATACAGTTGGAAACTGCCAAAACTCTGGCATCAGCTTGGGATGTGGGTAGGAAGACAATCCCTTGCCGTCGACTTCTTGACGGAAATGATCAAGCTGCTCCTCGGTCAAGCGACCCTCGAGGTAAGCACGACCATACACGCCAGGAGACGAGTGGCCTTGGAAATAAACGAGATCGCCACCACGCTCGGGCGTGTCGGCATGCCAAAAATGATTCTGTCCGCAGCCGATCATCGTTGCCAGCGAAGCGAACGACGCGATATGTCCACCAAGATCGCCACCATCGGGGGGATTATGTTTGTTGGCCTTGACAACCATCGCCATCGCGTTCCAGCGAATGATGCTGCGAATGCGCGCCTCTAGTTCGAGATTGCCAGGTTGCGCAGGCTCATGCCCTGCGGGAATGGTGTTGAGATACGCAGTATTAGGAGAAAAAGGAATGTGTGCGCCCGAGCGACGCGCAAGATCCGTCAATCGCTCCAACAGGTAATGTGCACGCTCTGGACCCTCGCGATCCAGCACAGCGGCCAACGCATCGAGCCATTCTTGGGTTTCGAGAGAATCAGCGTCTTGAGCGGCATTGAAAACGGCAGCTTGTGGTGCCATGTAAATCTCCTGGTTGGTCGGTTCTTGTGAGTAAGAGCCTACCTGTTTTTTGGGTATTTTCCGCATTCTATGGACATCTATTCGCTGCGGCAACATAAATTTCACAAGGCGGGACGTATTTTCATATTATGAAATGACGGTCGGTCATCTCGAGCCATAACCTGACTAAAATGCAGCATACGTCAACATGCGTCGAATATGTCCGCCCCCCCTAAATCCGTTATCGCTACTCCGTTTTTAGATCAGGCCCGCCTGCGAAGGCGCCGCTGGTATTGGCTGACGCCTATGCTGATCCTGATTCTGTACGCATGCGTGATGGGCGCCTTTTTTTGGCTTCAGCGGATTCAAGATGGCAGCGTGATGTTCATTACCATCGATCAGGAGATGCGCCAGCATCGTTTGATCTGGGTGGTCATCGCACTTTCGATCGTGATTGTGATTGCCTTGCTGATTCTGTGGCGCTACACGCGCTACCGCTCTGAGGCCGAAGCCGCCTTGATTGCGGAGACGGGATTCAGGCGGGCCATGGAAAACTCAATGTCGACGGGAATGCGGGTCCTCGACCTTGAGGGGCGAATTGCCTATGTCAACCCTGCCTTTTGCCGCATGATTGGCTGGAATGAAGCAGATCTCATTGGTCGCATGCCCCCCTTCCCCTATTGGGTGCCAGGGATGCACGACACGCATCAGCAAACCCTCGCTCACGTCCTCGCGGGCAAAACACCGAGCAGCGGGCTCGAATTGGAGGCGCAACGACGGGACGGCTCGCGCTTCAGTGCGCGCATGTACGTGTCACCGTTGCTTGATCCGCAGGGCACCCAGATTGGCTGGATGACGTCGATGACCGACATCACCGAACCTAAGAGGATCAGAGAGGCGCTGACAGCTGCGCATGAGCGTTTCATGACGGTGCTTGAAGGTCTTGACGATGCGATTTCGGTCACGGCCGATACGAGTGACGGCTTAGAACTACTATTCGCGAACAGAACATATAGAAGATTATTTGGCGCCCAGACAAACGGACATGATGAGTTACTGGCGGGCCGACGCGGGCGTTACACAGACGAGTCCGTAGAGATTTTTTCAACGTCTGTTCAACGCTGGTTTGAAGTCCAGCACCGCATGCTGGCCTGGACCGACGGGCGACGTGTCCGACTGCAAGTGGCCCGAGACATCACGGAGCGCCGACAGCACGAAGAAGCATCCAGAGTGCAGCAGGAAAAAATCCAAATCACCAGCCGACTGACGACCATGGGAGAAATGGCCTCGTCGCTCGCCCATGAACTGAACCAGCCGCTGACTGCGATTGCCAATTACAGCATGGGAGCAGTCGCGATGGTTAAGTCAGGCAACGCGAACATGGAAATGTTGCTTCCTGCGCTTGAAAAGGCGGCCGCACAAGCTCAACGTGCCGGAAAAATCATCAGCCGAATCCGTGACTTTGTGAAGCGAAGCGAACCTCGCCGTCAAGCAGTTCATATCCAGACCATTGTCGACAATGCGATCAGCCTGGCAGAAATTCATGCACGCAAGCGGCAGGTGGTGATTGCGAACAGCATCCCTTCCCACCTGCCTGAGGTGTTTGCCGACCCCATCCTGATCGAACAAGTCCTTTTGAATTTGCTTAAAAACGGGCTTGAGTCGATGGAACAAAGTTCGGTTGAAACATTGCTTGTAACGGTCACGCTGCATAACAACCAAATCGAGGTTGCCGTGACAGATCGCGGACACGGCCTCTCAGATCCCGAACGCCTGTTCGAGCCTTTTTTTAGTACGAAATCCGAAGGACTCGGTATGGGGCTCAATATTTGCCGCACCATTATCGAGTCCCATCACGGTCGACTCTGGGCGGTTAGCAACCCTGAAGGCGGCACCACATTTCGCTTTACACTTCCCTGCGTCACTTCCCCTGAAGCACAGCAGGATCATCAGTCCGAGGAGTTATCCACATGAATACACCCCAAACCGCCAGCACCGTTTACATCGTTGACGATGATGAAGCCGTTCGGGACTCCTTGCGCTGGTTGCTCGAGGCCAACAATTACCGCGTTCGCGCATTCCCAAGTGGTGAATCATTCTTGGCGGAGTACGACGAAAAGCGTCCTGGCGTGCTGATCGTTGACGTGCGGATGCCTGGCATGAGCGGTCTGGAACTGCAAGAACAGTTGATCGCCCGTAAATCTGTCATGCCGATTGTGTTCATCACCGGTCATGGCGATGTGCCCATGGCGGTCTCGACCATCAAAAAGGGAGCGATTGATTTTCTAGAAAAGCCCTTTGACGAAACAGATTTGCGTGAAATTGTTGGCCGTATGTTTGAGCAAGCCAATGAGCGGTTGTCACAAGCTCAGGCACAACGCGAACACGATGCCATGCTGGCACGCCTGACCGCGCGTGAGCAACAAGTGCTGGAGCGTATTGTTGCGGGTCGACTCAACAAGCAAATCGCAGATGATCTAGGGATCAGCATCAAAACCGTTGAGGCACACCGTGCCAACATC
>JAURZO010000208.1 GCA_030653405.1 Zwartia sp.
CACCCTGATAGACATCAGGCACCCACATGTGGAAAGGTACCGCACCGAGTTTAAACGCGAGTCCTGCGACCAGAAACACCACACCAAATGCCAGAGGCAGGTAATCGATCTGACCTGAACCTACCGCATCTGCAATATTGCGCAGATCGAGATTGCCTGTCGCACCGTACATCATGGACATACCGTACAACATGAAACCCGAGGCGAGGGATCCCAACACAAAGTATTTCATGGCAGCTTCAGTGGACTGAGCATGGTCCCGACGCATCGCGACCAACGCATACAGCGCCAAAGACATCAACTCAAGGCCAAGGTAAATCGTCAGCAGGTTACCCGCAGAGATCATCACCATCTGGCCAAGCAGCGCAAACAAAACCAAGACGTAAAACTCACCGCCTCGCAGCATGTCGCGACTCTGGATGTACTCGCGCCCGTAGATCAACGTGAGCGCCACGGCAATATAAGACGCGATTTTGAGTACGTGAGCAAAAGGATCAGCCACATACAAACCAGAAAACGTCTCACCGACTAAACCTATGCTGAGTTGCCACAAGGAAACAACAGTCAGAATCGCCAGCGTCAGCAGCGACAAACCATAAGCAAGAGTGCGTCGGGGAGCGTGACTAAACGCATCCAGGATCAGGATGACCATACCCAACACCAGCAGGATAATTTCCGGTGCGGCCAGGGCGAAATCGAATTGGGATTGCATCATGGCGAGGCTTACAGTTTTGAATGAGATACGTGTTGCAACAGGGCCTCAACCGAGACGTGCATGACGTCGGTAAAGGGCTTGGGATAGACACCCATAAAGATCACAGCGATGGCCATGATGCTGAGAATCAGAAATTCTCGGCTCGACAAGTCATGCAAATCGCGCACATGGTCATTGGCCACATCACCAAATGCGACGCGCTTGACCATCCAGAGCGAATAGGCGGCACCAAGAATCAGTGCGGTTGCGGCAAGCAAGCCAATCCAGAAGTTGTACTCAACAGCACCCATGATCACCATAAACTCACCAACGAAACCGCTGGTGGCAGGCAAACCTGCATTGGCCATCGAGAACAAAACGAAAAAGGTGACGAACTTTGGCATGGTGTTCACGACACCACCGTAATCAGCGATCTGTCGGCTGTGCATACGATCGTACAAGACCCCGATACACAAGAACATGGCGGCCGACACGAAGCCGTGCGAGACCATTTGTACGATTGCACCCTCCACGCCTGCTGTGTTGAAAATAAACAGACCGAGTGTGACGAAACCCATGTGCGCAATAGAAGAATACGCAACCAGCTTCTTCATGTCTTCCTGCACCAAAGCGACCAGACCGATGTAGATCACAGCGATGAGCGACAAGGCAATGATCAAACCGGCCATGCTGTGCGCTGCATCAGGCACAATCGGCAAGGACAAACGCAAGAAACCATAGGCGCCGAGTTTGAGCATGATCGCGGCCAGTACGACCGATCCGCCGGTTGGCGCCTCGACGTGCGCATCAGGCAACCATGTGTGAACAGGCCACATTGGAACCTTGACTGCAAAAGCTGCCAGGAACGCAAAGAAAATAAAGAGCTGAGGCGTGGACTCCAACGGGAGTGTGTGCCACGTGAGGATGTCAAATGAACCGCCCGAGGCATTCCAAAGGTAAAGGAACGCCACCAATGTCAGCAGCGACCCCATGAGCGTATAGAGAAAGAACTTGAACGCCGCATATACGCGATTTGGACCGCCCCATACACCCACAATGATGTACATCGGGATCAGTGTGGCTTCAAAGAAGATATAAAACAGCAAACCATCAAGTGCGACAAACACACCAATCATCAATCCCGACAAAATCAGGAAAGCGGCCATGTATTGAGAGATGCGGGAGGTAATCACCTCCCACCCTGCCAACACCACGATGATGGTGATGAAGGCTGTCAGCAAGACAAACCAAAGCGAAATACCGTCGACGCCCAAGTGGTAATAAACCGCAAACGCCTCGATCCAGATCGACTTTTCTACAAACTGCATGGCAGCTGTAGAGCTATCAAAGCCCAGATATAGTGGAATCGTCACCAGAAAACTGACAATGGCACCTATCAGGGAAAGACTGCGCGTCAGCCCGGGGCGGTCATCCCGACCAAGCGCCAGCACGATCAGGCCGCAGACGATCGGAACGAAAATCGAAAGCGTGAGCCAAGGAGTAGAAAAAGAAGCCATCTCGCTCGCCATCATTTGGTACCAAAGATAATGTAGGTGATCGCCGCCATCAGGCCGATGATCATCGCAAATGCGTAGTGATAGATATAGCCGGTCTGAAAGCGACGCGTGATCGCCGCGATAGCCCCTACCACTTTGGCAGAACCATTGACCAACAATCCATCAATCAAACCGCGATCCGCTTGTTGCCAGAGGCCACGTCCCAAAATCCGGGAGCCACGCGCCAAGATTTGCTCGTAAAACCAGTCGAAAAAGTACTTGTTTTCAAGGATGCAGTTAATGGTTTTGAGCTTGCTTTGGATGGCTGCAGGCACCTTGGGATTGATGAGGTAGCAATACCAAGCCACCACAGCACCAGCCACCAGTAACCAGAACG
>JAURZO010000210.1 GCA_030653405.1 Zwartia sp.
GCAGAGAAAAATCGGTCAAAGGATGGGTGACTAACCATTTTTTATCGACTTTGCAGATGATCAAGTTGCCGTTTACGCTGACAGATAGTGGCAGTCGCGTGACGTCTTCGCGACGACGACACAGTAGAACGGCCAAGCGTAAACATAAAATAGCCAACCATTGATCACGATTTTTAACCAGTGACTGCGCCTTGCCGATTTTTCCAGTGTGGACCAAGGCCAGCGTACCCAGATGCAACTGATCAACCCGTGAAAATCCGGGCATGTCTGCGTTATTCAAAATATAAGCACTGTGCTTGTGGTATCCGGCCTGCGCGATCGAAAGGCCGACTTCATGCAGGTCAGCTGCCCAGCTCAGCGTGTTCCGGAGTTCGTCTTGTTGAGGACGCTCCGGAAACAGACTTTGAAAAAGGCTGAGTGCTGTTTTTTTGACGCGGTTGGCCTGACGGGCATCCACGTGATAGCGCTTCATAAAGGCCGCTACAGATTCGTCGCGGCGATCGTGCGCTTCTTCGCGGCCAGCCAGATCCACCAGCACACCGAGACGCAGCGCGCCATCGCCAGTTTTCATGTGATCGACGCGCATTTCATCAAAAAACGCACTCATGATCGCCAGACCACCGGTTAATACATCGGCGCGATCGTGTTTGATGCCTGGCAAATCGTTGGGGATGACACGTCCAGAGCGGATCAGTTTTGCTTTGAGTCGCTCAATCCCATCACGCGTAATGCCGCCGGTCGTGAGCTTGCCATCGGTCAGGATCGCGAGTAGGGCCTTGGCTGTCCCCGAAGAACCGTAGGCCATGTCCCACCCCATTCTCCGATAGGGTTTTGTAATCACCTCGATTTCGCGACGGGCAGCGAGCTCGGCTTGCTTCATCCCTTGGGCATCGATTTTTCCGTCTGGGAAAAATTTCTGACTAAAACTCACACAACCCATAAAAAGTGACGAAGTCAGGATGGGCTCGTCACCCTTGCCGATAATCACCTCAGTTGAGCCACCACCGATGTCGATGACCAGCCTTCGCTCGGGCGAGACCGGCAAGGTATGACTGACACCGGTATAAATCAAGCGGGCCTCTTCGCGACCTGCGATGACCTCGATGGGAAAACCCAGTGCAGCCTCTGCCAAAGGAAGAAACTCGGATACATTGCGTGCGACCCGAAAGGTATTGGTGGCCACGGCGCGTACCCGGTCTGGGTGAAAGCTGCGTAGTCGCTCTCCGAAACGTTCCAGCACCTCTACGGCTCGGTCAATCGCCTGACGATTGAGATTGTTGTTTTGGTCCAGACCGGCGGCTAAGCGCACGGTTTCTTTGAGTCGATCAATCTGATAAATGTGTTTGGCGCCGTTTTGTTCGGCTACCCGCCCGATCGAAAGCCTAAAGCTGTTGGATCCCAGATCGACTGCTGCGAGCAGGTGTTTCATAAAGTTTTACCAAAACATGATTTCATTATTATAAAAGGGTATCTTGTAAAGCGTTTGTAACGAAACCAATGTAAGCTTTGACAACAAAAATGGCTGATTTTTTGGCTGTAAAAGACTCATTTCGTTTTAATAAAAGTCTCAGATCGCCCAGTTCACCCCTACTTTCCAGGTTTTGCCTCTATGCCCGCCAGAAAAAAAGCTGAACCTCTGTATTTCAACCGCGAGCTTTCCTTGCTGCAGTTTAATGAGCGGGTCTTGGCCATGGCTGAGCGACTTGATACCCCAGCTCTTGAGCGTTTGCGCTATGTCTGTATCGTGGGCTCAAATCTGGACGAATTTTTTGAGATCCGCGTCTCGAGCCTAAAAGCCCAGATCGCGCAAGATCCAAATTCGGTTGGCCCAGACGGGTTCACCCACGAAGAGGCTTTTGAAAAAGTGCAGCAGGCTGTGCATATTTTGGTGCAGCGGCAGTACAACTTACTCAATGAGCAGGTCTTACCTGCCTTGAAAGCCGAGGGCGTCGTGTTGCATCAGGCTGCAGACTGGAACGCTGCACAAAAAAAATGGGCGCGTGAAGTCTTTCACCGCGATGTGATGCCCCTGCTCACGCCCATTGGCCTTGATCCCGCACACCCGTTTCCAAGGGTCTACAACAAAAGTCTTAATTTCATCGTGCCTTTGTCGGGTGCGGACGCTTTCGGTCGTAAAGCCACCATTGCGATTGTGCAAGCACCAAGGGCGTTGCCTCGTCTGATCAAGGTGCCACCTGCTGTATCAGGTCACCCGCATGGTTTTATCCTGCTGACAGGATTTTTGCGGGCCTTTGTGGGTGATTTGTTCCCCGGCATGCAAATGGAGGGGTGTTACCAATGGCGTGTCACCCGTAACAGCGATTTGTTTGTGGATGAGGAAGAGGTCACCAACTTGCGTCAGGCATTGCAGGGTGAGCTCTCGCAGCGCAACTTTGGCTCCGCTGTTCGCCTCGAAATTGACCACAATACCCCGCCACACATAGAAGCTTTCCTGCAAAAGGAGTTCTCACTCACGGCTGAGGATACTTATCGTGTCAACGGCCCGGCCAACGTTGCACGTCTGATGCAAATCTGTCAGCTGGTCAAGGCGCCTGATTTGCTGTTTCCGGAGTTTAACGGCCGCATCCCAAGCCCCTTTGATAATCTGCCCAATCGTTCGGCGGCTATTTTTGAGGCCATTGCAAAAAAAGATCACCTCCTTCATCACCCCTATCAATCTTTTACACCGGTCCTGGATTTTTTGACGGCCGCTGCAATCGACCCTGATGTCGTCGCGATTAAACAAACGATTTATCGCACGGGCGAAGACTCTCAGCTGATGCATTTGCTGCTTTCCGCTGCCAAAGCAGGAAAAGAAGTCACCGTCGTGGTGGAGTTGATGGCGCGCTTTGATGAGCAAACCAATATCAACTGGGCGTCCCGCCTTGAAGAAGTTGGTGCACATGTCGTATACGGAGTGGTAGGCCATAAGACCCACGCCAAGATGGCACTCGTTTTGCGCCGCGAAAAGGGTCGCATCCGGCGTTATGGGCATATGGGCACGGGCAATTACCACCTGCGCACCGCGAGTCTCTACACAGATTTTGGTTTGTTGACCGCCGATCCCAAGCTCTGTGAGGACATGGATCTGGTTTTCTCCCAGCTGACAGGGTTAGGCGAGCGTCGCAAGCTCAGGAGCCTTTTGCAGTCACCTTTTACGATGCACAGCACCGTCATCAGCATGATTCGTGCCGAAACTCGCGCAGCCCGCGCGGGAAAAAAGGCACGCATCTTGGCGAAAATGAACTCATTACTCGAGCCGCTGGTGATTCAGGAACTCTACAAAGCGAGTCAGGCCGGCGTCAAGATCGATTTGATTATCCGCGGCGTCTGTGCGCTGCGCGCTGCCGTTCCAGGCTTGTCGGACAACATCACTGTACGTTCGATCGTGGGTCGTTTTCTAGAACATTCGAGGGTGTTTTACTTTTACGATCAGGGTAAAGAATCCGTCTATTTATCCTCAGCTGACTGGATGGATCGCAATTTCTTTCGACGTGTGGAGATCGCTTTCCCCGTCAATGACCCGGTCTTGAAGAAACGGGTGATTGATGAGGCTTTCACCCTGGCACTGCGCGATAACCAGCGTGCCTGGCTGCAGCAGCCAGACGGAAATTATGCGTTGATTCGTAACCGTCGAGCCCCTTTTTCCCTGCATGAAACACTCATGGAGCGTCTCGGTTAGTCGGTATTAGTCGGGTTTTGTCAGTGTTTTGTGCGTCATTGAGGTCTTAAAACAACATTATAAAAAAATGTGATTGTCACGAGTTCGTAATCTTCCGTCCCTAAGATGTGATCTGTAGCGAAACACTACACACATTGAAAGACACATTGAGGATTAAAAAATGATCAAACGCGTACTGACTTCCTTAACCGCCGGTATCGCTATGAGCGTAGCCGCCGTGACTGTGCAAGCAGCCGACATCACCGGTGCCGGCGCGACATTCCCTTATCCGATTTTCGCCAAATGGGCAGAAGTCTACAAAAAAGTTGAAAACGTCGGTTTGAACTATCAGTCGATCGGTTCCTCGGGTGGTTTGCGCCAGATTCGTGCCAAAACGGTGACCTTTGGCGCCTCGGATGCTCCAGTCAAGGGTGAGCAGCTTGATAAAGACGGGATGGTTCAGTTTCCAGTGATTTTGGGTGGTGTGGTTCCGATCGCCAACCTCGAGGGCTTTGCACAAGCTGAACTCAGACTGACAGGTACAGTATTAGCCGACATTTATATGGGCACCATCACAAAGTGGAATGACCCCAAGATTGCCGCACTGAATCCAGGTAAAAAACTGCCTGACCAGTCAATCACTGTCGTGCACCGCGCAGATGGTTCGGGCACCACCTTTATCTTTACCGACTATCTGAACGAAGTCAGTAAGCCTTGGGCAGACAAGGTTGGCAAGGGTGCCGCAGTGAAGTGGCCCGCAGGCAGCTCGGTCGGTGGCAAGGGTAACGAAGGTGTTGCGGCGAACGTGACGCGTGTCAAAGGCGCGATCGGTTATGTTGAGTACGCCTATGCCAAGAAAAACAACATCAAGTATTTGCAGCTGATGAACAAAGATGGTCAATATGTTTCCCCAAGCGAAAAGACCTTTGCTGCGGCAGCGGCTGGTGCGGACTGGTTTAGCGTGCCTGGTATGGGAATCTCGCTGGTTGAGCAGAAGGGCGCAACAGCCTGGCCCATCACAGGCGCTTCCTTTGTCCTGATGTACAAAGAGCCCACTGACAAGCAAGCGTCCAAAGACGTCATCAAGTTCTTTACCTGGGCCTTCAAAGATGGTCAGCAACTGGCACTTGACTTGGACTACGTGCCATTGCCAGATGTCCTGACCAAAGCGATTGCTGATAAAGTCTGGTCGCAGATCAAGCACTAAGCACTAAGCACTAAGTTCTATCCAAGTAGAGATGTCGGTCATTAGTCTCAAATCAGTTTGTCCAGGCCCGTCGGGTCTGGACATTCGGTTCTAAGGAGCAGTAAATGGGTACGCCCCCAACGACGAGTGGCATGCTAGATCCCCGCATGATGGCGGTGGTCAGAAAGCAGCGTATTCAGGACTTTTTATTCCACAAAGTCACCATGTTGTTTGCAGTGATGGTCTTGGTCGCGCTCGCGGCCATTTTGGTGTCGCTGATGATCAGCGCCTGGCCAGCATTTAAAAAATTCGGTATTTCGTTTATTTGGACCGTTGAGTGGGACATCATCAACGAGGATTTTGGTGCCGCGATCGCGATCTACGGCACCCTGGTGAGTTCTGTGATTGCATTGTTGATTGCAGTGCCCTTGGCTTTCGGCATCGCCTTGTTTTTAACGGAGATGTGTCCAGTCTGGTTGCGCCGTCCATTGGGTACGGCCATCGAGCTGCTGGCGGCGGTACCCTCGATTATTTACGGGATGTTTGGCCTGTTTATTTTTGCGCCGCTTTTTGCCGAGTATGGCCAGCCAGCCTTGCAATCCACGCTGGGTCAAATGCCTTTGATCGGCCCCTTGTTTGGCGGCGCGATGAACGGCATTGGCCTCTTGGCTGCTGGCATCATCCTGGCTTTCATGGTGTTGCCGTTTATCGCAGCAGTGATGCGTGACGTATTCGAAATCGTCCCGCCAATTTTGCGCGAATCCGCCTACGGTCTGGGTTGTACGACCTGGGAGGTTGTGCGTTACATCGTGTTGCCTTACACACAAAAAGGTGTCATTGGCGGCATCATGCTTGGTCTAGGGCGCGCTCTGGGCGAGACGATGGCTGTGACCTTTGTGATCGGCAACTCACAGCGTATCAGCGAGTCTTTGTTTGCCCCCGGTACGTCGATTGCCTCGACGCTTGCCAATGAGTTCGGCGAGGCCGATGACTTTCATCTGTCCACGTTATTCGCCCTTGGTTTTCTCTTATTCGTCATCACGTTTGTGGTGTTGGCAATCGCCAAAATCCTGATTTTGCGTACTGAAAAAGCGCAGGGAGTTAAAACGTGAAGCACTGTATGTTTGTTTTCAGCGTGTCACAAAATAGCGCGCAACTCAATCACGTGCCACAGAAAAAGTTGTCGATGAGAACTCTATGAATAACAATTTGTATCGAAAACGAAAATTTGTAAATTCACTGGGACTGACCCTTTCATTATTTGCGATGGGGTTGGGTCTGTTCGTATTGCTTTGGATTCTTTTTATTCTTTTTAAAAATGGCTTTGCAGGTTTGAGTTTGGCCATCTTTACTGAATCGACGCCTGCCCCCGGCACCGAGGGTGGCGGCTTGGCCAATGCGATTGTAGGCAGCCTGATGATGATCGGGGTGACGGCGTTGATCAGCACACCGATTGGCATTTTTGCAGGGGTTTACCTCGCTGAATTTGGCGACGGTAACAAGCTGGCATCCGTGACACGGTTTGTGACCGACATTATGCTATCCGCACCATCCATCGTGTTGGGCTTATTTGTTTACGCGGTACTCGTGGCGCAGGTAAAACACTTTTCGGGATGGGCAGGTTCCTTTGCCCTCTCCTTGATCGCGATTCCGGTCGTATTACGTACAACAGAAAACATGTTGCGTCTCGTGCCAGGTAGTTTGCGCGAAGCCGCCTTTGCATTGGGGGCTCCGCGCTGGAAGGTCGCGAGTTATGTGACGCTGCGTGCGGCGCGCGCGGGCGTGATGACCGGGTTGTTGCTCGCACTTGCACGCATCAGCGGCGAGACGGCACCGTTGTTGTTCACGGCGCTTAATAATCAATTTTTCTCAACCAACATGAATGCGCCCTTGGCAAACTTGCCAGTGGTCATTTTTCAGTTTGCGATGAGTCCGTATGACAACTGGGTCAGTCTGGCATGGGCTGGTGCCTTGCTGATTACTCTGGCTGTGTTGGTGTTGAACATTATCGCGCGCGTGTTGTTCCGCGAGCGAAACTCTGGTTAATTTCCTGGATATCGATATGAATAAGCAAGAGATGACAGCCCCCCTGAAAAATGCCCTCGAGGTGCGCGGTCTGAACTTTTTCTACGGCAAGTTCCAAGGTCTAAAAAATATTGATCTCGACATTGCCGAACACAAGGTGACGGCCTTTATTGGCCCTTCCGGTTGCGGCAAGTCCACCTTGTTACGCGCACTGAACCGCATGTACAGCCTGTATCCTGGGCAGCGGGCAGAAGGGCAGGTCAATTTCTATGGCGAAAACGTCCTGGATCCCAAACAAGACCTCAATATGTTGCGTGCCCGCATCGGGATGGTTTTTCAGAAGCCGACCCCCTTTCCGATGTCTATTTACGACAACGTCGCCTTTGGTGTCAGGCTCTATGAGAGCTTAAGCAAGCCCGACATGGATGCGCGTGTCGAGTGGGCCCTCACCAAAGCCGCGCTTTGGGGCGAGGTCAAGGACAAGCTCACGCAAAGCGGATTGTCCCTGTCCGGTGGCCAGCAGCAGCGTCTGTGTATCGCACGTTCGGTGGCGGTCAAGCCCTCGGTGATTTTGTTTGACGAGCCCACCTCGGCTCTCGACCCCATTTCGACTGGCAAGATCGAGGAGTTGCTCCATGAGCTCAAATCCGACTATACCGTGGCGATTGTGACCCACAACATGCAGCAGGCTGCCCGCGTGTCGGACTTCACCGCGTTCATGTATTTGGGCGAGTTGGTGGAGTTCGGCCAGACGGACAAGATCTTCGTCAAGCCTAAGCGCAAGGAAACAGAGGACTACATTACGGGACGTTTTGGCTAAGCCTTAGCCCCACCCTGACATCACGGCGGCTGGGGCAGTTCGATTTTGGTTTTTCAGCCAACGCTAAGTTTAAAAATTTCTGGTATAGTTTCGGTCTTCGGGGCGTAGCGCAGCCTGGTAGCGCATCTGCTTTGGGAGCAGAGGGTC
>JAURZO010000211.1 GCA_030653405.1 Zwartia sp.
ATCCACGATTTGTGTCATCATGGTGACCCCTTCATCCAGGGTCACATAGGCGATGCAATAAGGATTAGGGTTGCCGCGCTGCATCACGCTCAAAGAATAAATCGTTCCTTTGCCTGAGCCTTCTTTCCACTCAGTTTCCCCAAAACAAAAGGGACACAGTGTGCGTGGATACCAATGAGGCTCTTTGCAGGATGTGCAGTACTTCACCAAAAACTTACCAGTTTTTGCAGCTTCCCAGAAAGGCTGGTTACCTTGCTCTTCTGTAGGTGCGGGAATAGGGTTAGGTTGATACATCATTGTCATGATTATTCACGCTCCATGATCAGAGTTGCGCTGCCATGGCGCGAGCCAAGAAAACCGCCTGTGCCGTGAGCCAGCGCGATATCGCAATTTTTTACCTGTACGGCGGGATGGGCTTCGCCACGTAATTGACGAACGGCTTCGATCACCTTGGTGATGCCGCCTCGATTTGCAGGGTGGTTATTGCAGAGTCCGCCTCCGTCAGTGTTAAAGGGTAACTTACCAACACCTGAAATCAGATTGCCATCTGAGACAAACTTGCCACCTTCGCCTTTTTTGCAAAAGCCTAGGTCTTCTAGTTGCATTAAAACGGTAATCGTAAAACTGTCATAAATCGACGCGTACTTAATATCCTGAGGGGTAAGACCCGCCTCTTCAAAAGCAAGCGCGCCAGACATACGTGCACCCGAGTAGGTCAAGTCAACACGACCGCCGAGCTGACCCTTAACGGACTCGCCCGCACCCCGGAGCTTGACTAAAGGACGCTTAAGGGATTTGGCGATATCTGGACGCGCCACGATTAGAGCACCGCCACCATCGCTAACGACACAGCAGTCCAGGCGATGCAAGGGCGTAGACACGAGAGGAGAGTTGATCACATCCTCGACAGTCACAACATCTCTCAACATCGCGTGAGGGTTATGTTGTGCATGATGAGAGGCCGCTACCTTGATCCAGGCGAGCTGCTCAGACGTGGTGCCGTACTCATACATATGTCGTGCGGCAACCATCGCATAGCTGTTGACCGTCACAGGGCCAAAGGGAGCTTCGAACGGCACGTCGGGAAGATCACTGCCCCAATTGCGTGGTTGCATGCCGGAGGAACCCGCAGAGCGCGGACGGCCAGCAAGCGTAATGAGTGCGATATCGCATTTTCCTGCGGCAATCGCTTGCGCGGCATGAGAGACATGAATCAGGTAGGAGCAACCACCTGTTTCGGTTGAATCAACATGTCGCAGCTTATTAAGGCCCATGTAGTCGGCCATGTTCAGCATGCCTAGGCCTGGTGCATCGCCGGCACAAAAATAGCCATCGATGTCAGCGAGCGTCAGGCCGGCGTCTTCGAGGGCGCCTTTGGCCGACTCCGCATGGAGCTGGGCAACAGATTTATCAGGTGCTTTTCGTGTGGGGTGTTCGTATGCACCGACGATATATGCTTTGTCTCGTATGGTCATTTGATTTGAAACTAAGTTGTGAATGAAATTGGTTAACGAGTCGCTAACTATTAGCTTTTTACCACTGTTGATGACTCGTGTATTGTGGTCTATCGTTCCACTACCCCGCGTTGCCTGAAGCCCGCTAAACCGAGTGCGACCCAGCCCAGCATCAAGCAAATTCCACCAGCTGGTGCAACAACAGTCGCGCTCTGCTGCGCGAAGAGATACTTGAGCTCGATCGAACCACTAAATAAGATAATACCGATAAAAAACAACCATCGAGTGACTTGGGCGATCCGGCCATTGAGTTGGCTGACAAATAACAGAACCACCGCGTGGATCATCTGGTAGAGCGCGGCTTTCTCCAAGGCGGCGACCGCCAGAGGGTCCGTCAGAGCGTGAGAAGCGATCGCCCCAATTCCCACTGAGATGAGCCCAAGTATTGCAGCCACGGCAATCCAGCCAGGCAAGGCTTCATTTTTTGAATTCATGCATCACAACCAAAAGTCGTAAAATTGAGAGCGTATTATGCAACCTTTAGCTTTATTAAGCTCCTTGCGCTCAAACGAGCAGCATTCAGGTAAAGACATGACTTTTAAATGGCTCGTTTTATTAGCACCTGCGCTGTTAAGCGCTTGCCTTGGTTTAAACCCAAACTCTTCACCAAAGGATAGTTTTACGATTCCTGTTGCGTATGAAGTCGTTTTTGATCGCGCACGTGCCCAAGCAGAGCGTTGCTGGAGTGCTGATGGCGAGTTTCCCATTATCAGCACGATCAACAAATCTGATCGCACTGCATTGGTGGCCGTTACGGGGGAGCTTGGAGGGAGTCGCTACGGGCAGGTAGATATCCGTGCGCTCAATGAGCAGTCTACTCAAGTTGAGGTGATCGTAAACGGGGTAAATATCTGGGATGTCAAATCCCTTGCCGCCATGCATGAGGTGCTTCAGTTTGGTGTGCCGACTTGCGTGAGCTACATGCCCAGACCTCGTCCTTAATTTCAATTTAAATTTAAATTTTCTTAGAATCAAACGTGACTACTTCTGCAGAACCCAAAACATATTTCGGTCTTGAAATCCCTTATCTGGACCTGCTCGAGCTTGAACCGATCCTTTGCCAAGATGACAGAGCTGTGACGAAACTAAAAATTCGTGATGCATTGCGCAATAGCCGCGGTCATATCCACGGTGGTGCCATCATGAGTATTCTTGACTTTACGCTGAGTGCCGCAGGCCGTTCAATTGATCCATTAGGGATGGGAATGGCTACGATTGATATACACACAAGCTGTATCGAGCCCGCAGTGACTGACTTAACCGTCGAGGCGCGTTGTATACGCAGAGGCGCTTCGATTGCTTTTTGTGAAGGCGAGGTCCTCGATACTAACGGTAATCTTATTGCAAAAGGCAGCGCAGCATTTAAGGTGCTACGCGTCAAACCATCAGCTTAGTTTGGCCTTGACCTGCGCGGAAAGCGTGGACATTTCCGCGCGACCCGCCAGTGCTTGTTTCAAAATGGCCATGATCTTACCCATTGCGGGAGCACCCGTGATGCCTTGAGCGGTAACCTGCGCAATCGCTGCATCAATTGCGTTTGCAACCTCGGCTTCACTCGCAGCCTGGGGTAGGAATTCTTTCAAAATTGTAAGTTCCGCAGTTTCCTGTGCTGCCGTTTCTACTCGGCCGGCCTGCTCAAAAGCAGCAATGGACTCACGCCGCTGTTTAATCTGCTTTTCAATAATCGACGTCACATCCGCATCAGTAAGATCTTTGCGCTCGTCCACTTCACGCTGCTTAATCGCAGCCTGTAAAAATCGCAAAGTACCTAGCCGTTCGCTGGCTTTAGCGCGCATCGCATCTTTGACAGCATCAGCGATTTGGAGTTTGAGATCGGACATGAATGACCTTTGGATAGGAAAAAAGTTAAGTCATTATAGAGGGCAGGAGGGCAGGGCCGTGCCGCTGCTCACGCATTTTGCCGCCTCAATCACCACAATAAGTTGAAAAATGGAAATACTTATTTCTGTACTTTATTGAAAAAAATCCTGCTCCATTGCCAAAATTTTCTGTTGAACGGTATCAATGACCCAAGCACTTTCTCCATTCGGTTGCGCTTGAGGGTCGAAGCGCTTTTCATGAAAGAGCACTTTGCCGTCCATTCTTTTCATAATGAGCGTCGTGCACCTTGTTCCGTAGCGAGCGTCACGGATAAAAGGGCTGCTTAAGAGTTTTTCGCGTTCAGCTCCAATACCTGTATCAGGAAGTTCATGGGGCTGAGCAGGGTTTAGATCCTGCATGATTGCGAACAAGTGGTTTGGGTCGGGCTGTTCCGACTGGGAAAGATGTTCAGCCACCGCATTCTGAGTTCTTTGGAGTTTAGGCCAGGGCGTATTGATTGAAGCATTGGAAATGCCCATCACACCGGACTCGAGACGTTGTGACGGGGCATCCCCACGATTTGAGCAATACCAAAAGTCCGTTTGATCTCCAACAAATAAATTAAATCCGTTGTAAGACTGACCCTGTTGCTCCAGCATCTGGACATAGTCTTTAGCCAAAACATGGCTGCGCAAAAAACGGTCTGTGAGCTGTCCACGCGAGGGTGCATCGGCGCGCAGCTTTCCAGGTTCACGGTAATTTGTCAGTAGCGCAATTCGACCGGCAGCTGTCATGCCAAGCCAGGTCCCTCCGGCAGTTAAGTCACGTCCCCCCAAAATCAATTCACCATCACTCCAAGGCTTTGCCGGCAGTGTGGGTCTACTATGCAGCTCGTCTCGATTCGCGACAATAATCAGTGGCCATTTCGGAAGTGTATTGAGGGCAATAATCGCAAGGCACATACAGTGTTATGAAACAGTCGGTTGATCTTTTTTGTTGGGAGACAATTTTTCGTCAGCAACAGGGGATAGAGCGGAATCAATTTCTATGGCATTTCTGGTTGTGTGTTGTTCTGCGATGGCCGCCGCTTTGGATGGCCAGTTCACCATCACGACACCGATCATCACGGCGAGCGCACCCCAAACAAACTCAGCGTGCAGCGGTTCATCCAGAAACAACACGCCAAAAGTCACGCCCAGTAATGGAGTCAAAAATGTGAAAATCGACACTCTTGAAGCAAGATAATGCCGCAAAAGCCAAAACCAGACGAGTAAGCTTAGAAATGAAATAAATATCCCTTGACTGACAATGCTGATAATCAGAAAGGGGCTCCAGCGCACTTCGAATTGCCCGGTCAAAAGACACGCAATCAGCAAAGCAACGGCAGCAAAAAACAATTGATAAAAAGTGGTTTGGGTCGCTGGAAGTTTTGCCAGACCCGTCGTACGGATAATGACAGTCGTGACAGCCCAACCTAGTCCCGCACCTAGGGCGAGCAAGTCACCCAGCAACATGTTTAGATCAAAGTGGGGCTGTTTTACCCCGCCAATAAAGGCAATCGTGATCCCGACAAAACTCACCACCACCCCCGCCCACTGGCGACGACTGAGGTGTTCTTCAGGAACCCAAAAGTGCAAACCCAAGGCAGTAAAAATAGGCGCCGTGTATAGAAACACCACTAAATGAGAGGCGGTGGTGAGGCGCAAGCTTTCACCGATGAGCCACCATTCAAGTCCGAAAATCAGCCCCACAGCCATCCCTGCACGCCATGGTCCATGCCAAAGCGCCAATGAAACGCCTCTGTACCACATGAATAAGGCAAGGAGCACGCAGCCTAAACTTGATCTCAGGGCGATCTGCATCGATGGGCTAATGTCCTCCAAGCTAACCTTAAAGAGAACTTGCTGACCGCCCCATAAAGTGCAGAGCATCAGGATACATAAATAAGCGGTAATGTCTAGCGGCTTGCGCGAGGTGGTCATGCATTTCCTTTCCGACAATCGATTTTACACATAGCGCAAACTGGGGCATGGGTTGACCGTGCGCTGTTAAAATCCGAGCTTCGCAGCTGATTAATCAATGTTTATTCCTTATGGCGATCGCGCATCCCCCCGCTGGCTCCACACTAGCTGCTTGGCTTGAATACCTCGAAGCACTGCATCCCAATGCGATTGATATGGGACTTGAACGGGTTCGTGAGGTGGCAGTTCGACTGTCTCTCCAGTCCTCCGCCATTAAAATTGTGGTTGGAGGCACGAACGGCAAAGGTTCCACTTGCGCCATGCTCGAGTCGATTCTTTTGGCGGCTGGCTACAAGGTCGGCTTATACACGTCTCCTCATTTGATTCGCTTCAATGAACGGGCGCGCTTAAATGGCGAAATCGTCAAAGATGCAGAACTCGTCCGACAGTTTGAAATCGTTGAGCAGGCTCGAAACGGCGTTTCACTCACTTATTTTGAGTTCACAACACTCGCAGTCCTTCAGCTTTTTGCTAATGCCGCGCTGGATGTCATCGTGCTTGAGGTTGGTCTGGGCGGACGTCTCGATGCAGTGAACATTGTCGATGCCGACTGCGCAATTATTACGAGCGTTGATATTGATCACGTTGACTGGCTGGGAGATACGAGGGAAAAAATCGGTTTTGAAAAGGCGCACATTTTTCGTTCAGGCAGGCCTGCTATTGTGAGTGACCCTGCGCCACCGCAGTCATTACTCAACTACGCCAAAGAAATCGAAGCCGATCTCTGGCTGTTTGGACGAGACTTTAATTACTCTGGCGACCGTCAGCAATGGGCGTTTGGAGGCCGGGAGCAGCGTCGAAATGCCTTGGCTTACCCTGCGTTGCGAGGCGCCAATCAGTTATTGAATGCTTCAGCAGCACTGGCTGCTCTGGAGTCCCTCCGCGATAGGCTTGCCGTACCTCAGCAAGCCGTGCGCCAAGGGTTATTGCAGGCATCTCTGCCAGGCCGTTTTCAGATTGTTCCTGGCCAACCGACCATTATTTTGGATGTTGCCCACAACCCCCACGCTGCAGCTGTATTGGAGAAAAATCTCGGTAATATGGGGTTCCATCCCTATACTTACGCTGTTTTTGGAATGTTATCTGACAAAGACATTGCTGCGGTCGTTCGCCATATGGCACCAAGGATCGATCACTGGTTTTGTGCAGCATTGCCAGGTCCTCGCGGTCTCTCTAGTGAGGCAATTCAAAGCAAGGTCCGTGAGGCGCTCGAGCAAGAAGGCTCAAATGCGCCCAAAGATGTGCAGATTTCGACATATTCCTCTGTGAAAGACGCATTTGGCGCTGCACGCGGAAAAAGCAACCTGGATGATAGAATCGTAGTGTTTGGCTCATTTTTAACGGTCGCTGAGGCGTTCGCCTTAGCAGGCGGTTCCTGATGCTCAACTCTTGGATGCCAAACGCTTTTGTAGTCAGTCTATTTTCCGGTCAGGATGTTTGAAATGGGACTGTTTTCCAGAAAAGATAGTGCCCCCTCGCGCAAGCCACAAGGCAAGCCAAGGCCCTCCGTGTCCAGTGAGGCCCAAGCTGCCGACCTTCGTTCCCGAGCTAGAAGGCGTTTGGCAGGATCGATTGCCCTGATTCTTGCAGCCGTCGTTATTTTGCCGATGTTGCTGGATTCTGAACCTGCCCCTGTCGCAGGCAATATTCCTATCCGAATCCCAGATCGTCAGGCTCCTTTTCAGCCTAATCTTTCTGAGCCTGAAGCACCCGCTGCGACAACAGGGCAACCACCTTTAGCGGCAGGCCAGGTGGCGAGTCCACCCGCCAATTCAAATCTGGCGGCTACGTCTCCGCCTGCCGCTGCGACTCCGTCGGCGAAGCCGGATTCAACCCAGAAACCGAATCCCGTAGCAGCGACTGACACACCCAAGCCGCCAACTCCACCTGCACCGCGTCGGGACGACGGGGCACGAGCGCTTGCGCTCCTGGAGGGGCGAACACCTGTTGCGAGCGCACCAACTCCGACTGCGCCTGTTCGCGGCAATTTTGTGGTCCAGGCCATGTCCCTTGATTCAGCAGCTGATGCACAGAAACAGCGAAGCGTTCTCGTCGCGGCGGGTTTAAGTAATGCGTTTGTTGATGGTCCAGTCACTGTAAATGGGCGCCCAAAGTATCGTGTCAGGGTGGGTCCATTTCAGTCCCGTGAAGCAGCTCAAGCCGCTCAGACGCGTCTGCGTACGCAAGGCTACAGCGGCGCGTTCATTACCACACAGTGACCGGCTTCGATTTTGTACTGTTAGCGATCTTGGCGGTTTCCGTCGTTCTAGGGCTATTACGCGGTCTTCTTAAAGAAGTTTTGTCCTTAGTCGCTTACGCTTCTGCTTTTTTAGCCGCCATTTGGTGGGGGCCGGTCGTATCAGAGTGGTTTGGGCAGTGGATCACACAACCTTTTGTCAGCATGGCGCTGGCTTACTTAAGTGTATTTATTGCAGTCTTGTTATCCATTGGCTTCATTAACATGACCTTGGCGGCACTTTTAAGTAAAACAGGACTGACGCCAGCTGATCATGGGCTTGGCGGCATGTTTGGGCTTGTTCGGGGTGTGTTGTTCGTATTGGTGTTGGTGACTCTCGCAGGATATACACCCTTGCCCGAAGAACCCTGGTGGAAAAACGCGATGTTTTCAAAGCAAGTCGTTTCGGTGATTCAGCAGATAAAGCTCAAACTGCCACCGCCGGTAAACGACTGGCTTCCTTATTAGTCTGATCTCTTTATTTAATTTCGGTTTAACCGTCATCAGGAAATTTCATGTGCGGAATAGTTGGAGTCGTAGGTCGCGGGCCTGTCAATCAGCTTTTGTACGATAGCTTGCTGCTGCTGCAGCATCGCGGTCAGGATGCGGCAGGCATTGCGACTTCGAACGGAAGCCAATTTAATATGTACAAAGCGCACGGGCTCGTGAGGGATGTCTTTCGCACCCGCAATATGCGCTCATTGCCTGGCACCTCAGGAATCGGTCAGGTGCGTTACCCCACAGCTGGTTCTTCCGAAAGTGTCGAAGAAGCTCAGCCTTTTTATGTCAACGCGCCGTTTGGCATCACCTTTGCTCATAACGGCAACCTCACAAACTGGCATGAGTTGCGTGAGTCTCTTTTCAAGGTTGATCAAAGGCATATCAATACAAATTCCGACTCCGAGGTGTTGCTCAACGTTTTTGCGCATGAGTTGCAACGTGCGGCTAACGGTGTGTCTCTGGACGAATCTGCTATTTTTCGCGCGATTAAGTCCGTGCATTTGCGAGTAAAGGGGGCTTATGCGGTTGTTGCGCAAATTTCAGGCTATGGTCTGATTGCATTTCGGGATCCAAACGGCATCCGACCCCTGTGTCTTGGGCGTTTTGATACGGCGCAAGGATCTGAGTGGATGGTGGCTTCAGAGTCAGTGGCACTCGAAGGCTCGGGTTTCCAGTTTGTGAGAGATATCGCACCAGGTGAGGGTATTTTTATCTCCTTGGATGGAAAATTTAGCAGTGAGCAATGCGCGGTGGGTGCCATTCATGCACCCTGTATTTTTGAATATGTTTACTTCGCTCGCCCTGACTCGGTACTCGATGGTGTCTCGGTCTATGGTTCGCGTTTAAAAATGGGCGAATATCTGGCCGACAAACTCGCTAAAACGCTCCGCCTGGGCGATATTGATGTTGTGATGCCGATCCCTGATTCTTCTCGTCCTGCTGCCATGCAACTTGCGGATCGACTGGGTTTGAACTATCGCGAGGGTTTGATCAAAAACCGTTATGTCGGTCGGACATTCATCATGCCAGGCCAGGCGGTTCGTAAGAAATCGGTGCGCCAAAAGCTCAACACGATAGGGATGGAATTCAAAGGCAAAAATGTGTTGCTCGTGGATGACTCGATTGTCCGCGGCACGACAAGCAGGGAGATCGTTGAAATGGCGCGTGCCGCTGGCGCAAACAAGGTCTACATGGCTTCTGCAGCGCCGCCTGTCCGCTACCAGAACGTCTATGGGATTGACATGCCAACCCAAAAGGAGTTGATTGCAACGGGGCGTAACGAGGATGAGATTGCCAGTATCATCGGAGCGGATGCATTGGTTTATCAAGATATTGAATCCATGCAACGATCTGTTTCGGATCTCAATCCCGCGCTGACACGCTTTGATAACTCCTGTTTTACCGGCGAATATATCACTGGCGACATCACCCCCGAGTATCTCGAGCGCGTTGGACGCAATCGAAGCGGGGCACAGGATGGCTCGAATGGCTTACTTTTTAATATGGGTTACGCGGCCGAAGACAATTGATTTTTCTTGCCAGGATAGTCTGACCTGTTGGCGCTCATGCCTGCGCTAACAGTTCAACTGCATCATGCCGATTACCGTGACGCCTGACGAGTCAGCGTCCAAAGCGCACCGACACCTATGGCGCCCACTAATGCAAACATCAGCATGCTCCACCATGCATACTCAAGGCCTAACAGTTTGACGCGTGCATCCATGCAGCTAGCATAGATACCGAACAACCATGGGGCAACAGACTCCAAACCAGATTTGGTCATGATTTGATCTGCTAACGTTTGGGCACAAGAAAAGGTGTTTGCGGCAACTCGCTCTTGATACCAAGCAGACGTCATCCCAGCAATCGAACCGGCAACAACCAAGGCAGCCGTTAGGCTTAACCGCAGTTTGCCAGGCTGTCCAACCGTTGCGAGCAAGGCGACTGAACCAACGATCAAATACAGTAACCGTTGGAATACGCACCATGCGCAAGGTTGCATGTCGTAAACATACTGAGAAATTAGCGCGATGCCCACGGCACCAAAGCAAAGTAAGCCCAGTAAACGTAGTGATCTCATTACGGATGCATGAATGACATTAGACACGCTTTGGCTCCTGATTCAACACATCAAGTAATGCGCGTTCAAATTGACGCTGAGTGCGAGGTTGAGTCAATGCATCACCCTTAATCACGAAAATGTCTTCGATGCGATCACCGAGCGTCATCACTTTTGCAGTCTTTATACTGATATTGAAAGATAAAAACACCTGCGCCAACTCACTCAACAAGCCCGCGCGATCGGTTGCTGTGATGTCCAAAATCCAAGATTGATCGCCATCAGCAGGCTTGATTTCAATCGACGCTGGATAAGGAAACGCTTTGGACAGGCGGGACGGACGTGCACTGATTTGATTTTTGATCTCAGAGATATTGAGACCGTCAAGTTTTGTGCTGAGTTCATGCTCGATTAACGCTGCTTCAGACCTCAGATCTATATGGCCGTCCAATGGAAGAACGATAAAGCTATCAAGGGCGTAACCACGGCGAGATGTGTGGATCCGTGCATCCTGAATGCTGAGACCACGACAGCCAAAATAACCGCATAAGCGTGCAAACAGTTCTTTGACGTGCTTCGTATAGACCATAATTTGTAGGCCTTCCGCACCTTCCGTAGGACGCGCTTTAACAACCGTTTCATCTGTATCGTAGCAATGATAGAGATGACGCGTATGCCAGGCGATTTCAGGTGCATCGTGTCTCAAAAAGTAGGCAATATCAAGCTCAGCCCAAAAGGCTTCCCGCGCCTCGTCTCGAAGTCCAGCAAGGCGAGTCAGGCTAGCGGCTTCATCCATGCGCAAGCGAAGCACGGTGTTGGCATCGGCTGAAGATCCCCCGAGGGCTGCAAGTGTGAGATTAAATAAGTCCTCAAGGAGCTTTCCCTTCCATGCATTCCAAACTTTGGGACTGGTCCCCCGGATGTCCGCCACAGTCAATAAATATAAAGCTGTCAAATGACGCGTGGAACCGACAAGAACGGAAAAATCCCGAATCACCTGAGGATCAGAAAGATCCTTCTTTTGAGCAACCTGTGACATCAGCAAATGATGGCGAACTAAAAACACAACGAGCTCAGTCTCATCGGGCTCAAAATAATGTGCTCGAGCAAACTTTCTGACTTCGTCTGCTCCCAGGGTTGAGTGGTCACCGCCACGCCCCTTGGCAATATCGTGAAAGAGCGCGGCAACATACAGTAACCAATGCCGATCAAATCCTGCAGTCAGACGCGTGGCTAGCGGATACTCTTGAGCATGCTCAAGCATGGTGAATCGACGTATATTGCGAAGAACGGCGAGAGTGTGTTGATCGACCGTGTAGACATGAAATAAATCATGTTGCATTTGTCCCACGACGCGTCGAAAAACAGGCAGGTAACGGGGCAAAATATTCAGCATCGTCATACGCCGGAGTGCATGAACAATTCCTTGTTCTTGTTGGAGTATCTCGATAAATAATCGACGATTGATCGGGTCTTGCCTGAAAGACGCGTCAATCAAGTGACGCGCATGCCAGATCGCACGTAGCGCACGCGCCGAAAGCTCGGACAATTCAGGATGTTGTTGCATAACTAAAAATACACGCAGCAACTCCGAGGGATTTTTTTCAAATACGCATTCGTCAATCACATCCAGACGATTTTGACGCGCAACGTAATGCGTGTCGATCGGCAGGACATCAGCGGAGCTCAGAGGAAATAAATGCTCTCCAATAGTTTGTACAAGTAAAGTATTGAGCTGAGTAACAAGACGGGCCGCCCAATAATATCTCTGCATAAGGATTTCGCTGGCACGGCGCGTAATCGAGCCATTGATCTGATAGGCTTGTGCCAAGCCATGCTGCAAATCAAAAAGCAAACGGTCTTCGCGTCGGTTGGCTAACAAATGGAGCTCTATCCTCAAGCGCTTAAATGCTTGTTCGGCACGATTCAGGTCGCGAGCTTCAGCTTGGGTAAGTAACCCTGCCTTCGCCACTTGCCGCCAACTTGAGCCAAAGCCAGCTGCTCTAGCCATCCATAAAATCACTTGGAGATCACGCAGACCTCCCGGGGACTCTTTGCAATTAGGCTCTAATGAATAGGGAGTATCTTGATGGCGGGCATGCCGCTGTTGCATCTCACTGCGTTTCGCTTTAAAAAAACTTGCGGGATCAAGTTGCTCTTTCATTTGTGCCTGAAAACGCTGTGTCAGTGTGCGGCTGCCCGCGATCCAGCGCAACTCAAGCAAAGATGTTTCGACTGTGATGTCCGCACGTGCCTCGGTCAGGCACTGCGCGATCGTTCGAACACTGCAGCCAGGCTCAAGCCCCACATCCCACATGGCCGCCACCAAGCCGCTGATCGTCGCCTCGGACGTTGGGCTGGGATCCGACGGCAACAAAATCAACAGGTCAACATCTGAAAAAGGATAGAGCTCACCCCGACCAAAACCACCCACCGCAGCTAAGGCCGCACCCTTTGGCAGTGGAAAGAGGTTCAGTAATTGTCGAAGAGCCTGATCGGCCGAACGACGCAATGCGTTAAGTAGTCTGTCAGCCCGAGGTTTAACTCGATATAAATTGATTGCATGGTGACGTTCATTTTGAAGCTGATCTCTGATCGTAACCAAGGATTGGTTCAGCACACTTTTATCTGTCATCAACATACCTTGCTTCTCGCGATCACTGTAGTGATTAAAGCGTGATGAATGAAGGCGGTAGGGGCATGCCGGGCGACTGAGTCAGCACCTCAAAACCGGATTCTGTCACCATGATGGTGTGCTCCCATTGAGCGGAAAGGCTATGGTCCCGCGTCACAACGGTCCAACCATCCGCGAGCTGACGAATTTCGCGTTTTCCAGCATTAATCATGGGCTCAACGGTAAAAATGAGTCCAGGCTCGAGTTTTTCTCCCATCCCGGGTTTGCCGTAATGCAAAATCTGGGGGTCTTGATGAAATTTCTGCCCGATACCGTGACCGCAAAACTCGCGAACTACCGAGAATCCTTGTTGTTCAGCGTATTTTTGTATCGCATGACCGATATCTCCGAGCGTATTGCCGGGCTTGACCTGGGCAATGCCGAGCCACATACAATCGTAGGTGACTTCAGTCAGGCGCTTAGCCAGAATCGATGTCTCGCCTACGGCGTACATGCGACTCGTATCCCCAAACCAACCGTCCTTAATGATTGTCACATCAATATTCAGCACATCGCCGTTTTTTAGAACCTTGTCCCCGGGAATGCCATGACATACCTGATGGTTGACTGAAGTGCAGATTGCACCTGGAAAGGGCGGATAACCAGGAGGGGCGTAACCCACTGTCGCCGATTTGACTTTCAGTTCCTCGGTCAAATACTTTAGGCAAAGCTGATCAAGCTCTCCTGTCGTCACGCCGGGTTTGACATAGGGAGTAATGAAATCCAGCACTTTAGCCGCGTCGCGACATGCGGCACGCATTTTGGCCTGATCTTCAGGATTGGTGACTAGACTCATGATGACTTGAGTAAATGTAGTGAAAGATAGTAGAATTATAGGCTTACCAAGTTTTATGTTCGGTGGATACACCTGCTAAAAAGAGTGGTAAGTGTGTGTGCAGGTCTTTACTTAGCATGCATAAAAGTACCTGACCCGATATTTTGAGCCATCCGCGCTCGCTATCTCGGATCGAATCGCGTGTTGTATCACCAGGGTGCCAGTCGTCTAGTTTGTATCGTTTCTGATACCAACAGGTTGTCTGGTGCAGATACAACACTAGACCTAACCCTCGGAGCTTTAATTATGTCTTTAATGCGTGAAATGTTAGAAGCGGGCGTCCACTTTGGTCACCAAACCCGTTACTGGAACCCCAAGATGGCCCCTTATATTTTCGGCCATCGCAACAAAATTCACATCATCAACCTCGAAAAGACGGTTGCTAATTATCAGGACGCGACTAAATTTTTGCGTCAAGTCGCAGCCAAGGGCGGCACCGTTCTGTTTGTTGGCACCAAGCGTGCGGCTCGCGAACTCGTCGCTGCTGAGGCAACGCGTGCAGGGATGCCTTTCGTTGATAGCCGTTGGCTTGGCGGTATGCTGCCCAACTTCCAAACGGTCAAAAGCTCTATCAAACGCCTGAAAGACATGGAAGTCATGATCGCCGAGGGCAATACTGAGCGCATGTCCAAAAAAGAAGGTTTGATGTTTCAACGCGAACTCGACAAGCTGAACAAGTCGATTGGCGGCATCAAGGACATGAACGGTTTGCCTGACGCTATTTTTATGATTGACGTTGGTTATCACAAGATTGCGGTTGCCGAAGCTAAAGCACTGGGTATTCCAGTTGTTGCTGTGGTGGACACCAATCATTCACCCGATGGTATTGATTACATCATTCCTGGCAATGACGACTCAGCAAAAGCCATCGCACTTTACGCTTCTGGTGTTGCGGACGCTGTGATCGCTGGACGTGGCGACAACATGAACGGTCTGGTCGAAGAACTGACCCAGGGCGAAGAGTTCGTCGAAGTCGATCAGGCAAAAGCCTAATCGCCGTTCGGGTTCGCAACCGCGCGAGCCTGTTGACCTAACACCCTGGCCATGCGGTTCAGGGTGCTTTTACTGATACTGGAGCAAACATGGCTGACATTACCGCCGCAATGGTCAAAGAGTTGCGCGAAAAAACTGACGCGCCCATGATGGAGTGCAAGAAAGCATTGACTGAAGCAGCTGGAGACATGGCACGTGCAGAGGAAATCCTGCGCGTGAAGCTCGGCAGCAAGGCAAGCAAAGCTGCAAGCCGCGTCACCGCCGAAGGACTCATCGGTCTGTACATTTCACCAGATGCCAAGAAAGGCGCTGTCATTGAAGTGAACTGCGAAACTGATTTTGTTGCTAAAAATGATGATTTTGTAGCTTTTGTTGCCAATCTCGCGAAATTAGTTGCCACTGATGGTTTGAGTGACGTGGCAGCCTTGTCTGCCGCCCCAATGGCCGATGGTACTGTCGAGACGGTACGGACAGCATTGATCGGCAAAATCGGCGAAAACATTTCCATTCGTCGTTTCCAGCGTTATGACACCGCCAACAAGCTTGCCAGCTATGTCCATAGCGGCAAAATTGGCGTGTTAGTCGAGTATGCGGGTGCTGACGAAGTTGGTAAAGACTTGGCCATGCATATCGCCGCATCAAAGCCACGCGCCGTTGATGAGACGGGCGTCTCCGAAGCAGACAAAGAAACCGAACGTTCAGTTGCTCGTCAAAAAGCAGCTGAATCCGGCAAACCTGCTGAAATCGTTGAAAAAATGGTCGAAGGTGCTGTACAGAAATACCTCAAAGAGGTTGCGCTGCTTTCTCAACCTTTTGTCAAGAACGACAAACAGACTATTGCGCAAATGCTTAAGGAAAAATCTTCCTCTATCCAAGGGTTTTCCCTGTTTGTAGTGGGCGAGGGCATTGAGAAGAAAACGAGCGACTTTGCCGCAGAAGTAGCAGCAGCTGCAGCCGGAAACGCATAATTTTGTTTCTTAAAGCCGGGCGGCGCATGATTGGCCGCCCGGCTTTCGCTTACAATTTTATTTGTGTTTAACACTTCGGAATAAGCGTCTTATGACCAGCAGAATGCATAAAAGAGTTCTCCTCAAACTGTCTGGCGAAGCACTGATGGGTGATGATGCGTTCGGCATCAACCGCGCCACGATCATGCGCATGACTGACGAGGTGGCTGAAGTCGCTGCGATGGGTGTGCAGCTTGCGATCGTGATCGGAGGCGGCAATATTTTTCGGGGTGTTGCGCCCGGAGCCCAAGGTATGGATCGTGCCACGGCAGACTATATGGGCATGATGGCTACTGTCATGAACGCGCTTGCGCTTCAGGATGCGCTCAAACACCGCGGCGTCGATGCGCGCGTGCAGTCTGCCCTGAATATCGAGCAAGTTGTCGAACCATACATTCGTCCCAAAGCACTTCGCTATCTCGAAGAGGGCAAAGTTGTTATTTTTGCCGCTGGAACTGGCAACCCATTTTTTACGACCGATACTGCGGCTGCATTGCGTGGCGCAGAAATCGGTGCCGAAGTTGTACTTAAGGCCACCAAAGTCGATGGCATTTATAGTGCTGATCCTAATAAAGATCCTGCGGCCACACGATACACTCGCATCAGCTTTGACGAAGTGATCACCAAGCGTCTCGAGATTATGGATGCGACTGCTTTTGCACTTTGCCGTGACCAAAAGCTCCCGATCAAAGTATTCTCAATCAATAAGTCTGGTGCGTTACGTCGTGCTGTGAGTGGAGAGGACGAGGGCACCCTCGTTCACGTATAAAGGAAATAAAATGAGTATCGCCGACATTCAAACATCTGCTGAAAGTCGCATGGGTAAGTCGCTTGAAACACTAAAAGCCAACCTTGCGAAGATTCGTACCGGCCGTGCACAC
>JAURZO010000213.1 GCA_030653405.1 Zwartia sp.
TGTTGCCCTTGACGTCCTTGCGATGACCGGCGAAACGCTCGCCCCGAAAATCTGACTCAGACAATTTATAAGTCTGAATCATCGTCCCCATCGCACCATCGAGAATCATGATGCGCTCCCCAAGCAGGCGCGCAAACGCGGCGCCTCGGGTATAGCGTTCGATCGGGTATGGCAAGGCTGGATAAGACATGTTGGATTAACGCGACAAGACTGACCTGCGAGTTTAACAAAATAGGGGCGTGATACAGTTCGGTAAGAATAGGTGCTTTCGGTGCAACAGAGGCCTTGCCACAAGCAAGGTCTTGCATTGGGAAAGTTAAACGGGAAACAGGAAGAGTGATCGACAGATCCTCGTGCCTGTGCTGCCCCCGCAACGGTCAACGTCCGGAGCTTCGACATTGAAGCCCACCCTGACGCCAGCCCGATACCGGCCTGTTCAAGCGGGATTCGTCCTTTTTAGGCGGATTTCTTTGAACGTTCAGGATGTGCGGGGACGCACATCACTACGAGGTATAACATGCATCACTTCACGACCCGGCGTCTCGCCGGTGCTGCCGCATGGGCAGTTGCGGCCAGCGCGCTCGCACAAACACCATCTGAAAACACGGACTCAACTGCTGTCACGCAACTCGCAACCATTGTGGTCACGCCAACCCGGGCGCCAGAACCCCTTGGCAGCACACTCGGCGATAACAGCGTCATTTCCAGAGAAACGCTCGATAGCCTGCCAAACGGCACCCTCGCCGATGCACTGATCCGCGAGCACAGCATCGAGGCGGTGAACTACGGCGGCCCACAAACGGTCAGCACCATTAACATTCGCGGCACCAACAGCAATCAGTCACTGATTCTGATTGACGGCATGCGCGTGAACAACGCCACCAACGGGCTCCCGCCACTCAATGCGATTCCTCTGAACAGCATCGAGCGCGTTGAGATCGTCCGTGGCACGAGTAGCAGCCTCTACGGCTCGGATGCGATAGGCGGCGTGGTGAACATCATCACGCGCGCAGAGACTGACCGACCTTTTTCCGCCTATGCCAATGCGGGTGTCGGCACCTATGCGAGTACCCAGTACGATGCCGGCTTTTCAGGCGCCAAAGACGGCTGGAGCTACAGTTTGTTTGGCGGCTATGGCCAAAGCGCCGGCTTTAACAGCACCCGTCCAAATAATTATTATCAAAATGGTGATACCGACTCGTATTACCGTAGCAACCTGGGCGGCTCGCTGGGTTACACCTGGAAGCCCGGACAGACGCTAACATTTCAAACCTTGCAGTCCAGAGTCAATGGTGGCTATGACATGGGGACGCCTTATTTTGGCGACCGCGGCATCCAGACGCTGAGCAACAACGTACTGACGAGCCGCAACGTGATTTCCTCTTTTTGGACAAGCACCTTACGCGCGGGCTTCAACGCTGACTCTTACCAAACGGTCAATGCCGGCGCACAACTCGCCCCCTCCAACCCGCCAGATGGCAAACAACACTTCAAGACAAACCAAAGCCAATATGTCTGGCAAAACGATCTGACGTTTTCACCCACGCAAGTCGTGAGCCTGGCCTACGAGCGTCTCGAACAGCGCGTGGATGGGACACTTTCCGATAATAATTTCCCCGTCCCGAGTTTTGTGAACTATCAGCAAACGTCACGCTCCACGAATTCTCTGCTGGGTATTTATCGCGGCAAATGGGGGGCGCAATCGGTGCAGGCAAGCGTGCGCAACGATGACAGCTCGCAGTACGGGAACGTCACGACGGGTAGTCTGACCTATGGACTTGATTTGACCTCTCGTTGGCGTGCCACTGTGGGCGCAAATACTGGCTTTCGCGCCCCGAACTTTAACGAACTCTACTGGCCAGTCACGCCCTTTTTCGTCGGCAATCCATTTCTACAACCCGAGCGATCACGTAACATCGAAGCGGGCCTCAAATACACGACCGACAAGACCCAACTTGGGCTGACGCTTTATCGCAACGACATTGATAATCTCATTCTCAATGAGCCGTCGATTCCTTCGGACCCCTATTCGCCCTATACCCCCAGAAACATTGATCGGGCATTAATCACTGGTATTACACTCACTGGCTCGCAACGTCTGGGCAGTGACACGGTGGTGCGCGGCAGTTTCGACTGGTCAAACCCCCGTAATGCCTCGACGGGGGAGCTGTTGCCTCAACGCGCGCAACGTGTGTTCAAAATGGCAGTTGATCAATCGATCGGACGGGCGCGACTGACCGGAGAGTTTTTTGTGACGAGTCAGCGGCGTGACGCCATGACCAGTGATACGCTGGGTGGCTTCGGACTGATGAATCTTGTGGGGAGCTATCCGCTGACAGACAATGCGGAGATACAAGTTCGCTGGAATAACGTCTTTGCGCGGCAATACACGCTTGTGCAAGGCTATGCCACCCCGGGTTCAAACGTCTTTGTGAACCTAGCCCTCAAAATGTAGGTCGCCTTGGGTCTTGTTAAAAAAAAGTGTCTGTGGTTTGTGTGCGGGATGGCCTTGCTGGCTCAGGCTGGCAGCCTTCTTGCGCGCGCCCTGCCGATCGAGGTGACGGACGATCAAGGCCATCAGGTCCGCCTGACAGCGCCAGCTCAACGTGTCATCACACTCTCCCCGCATGCCACGGAGTTGGTGTTTGCCGCAGGCGGTGGTGAACGAATCGTGGCCACGGTCAATGCCAGTGACTTTCCTCCTGCAGCACGGACTTTGCCGCGAATTGGGGACGGCCTGTCACCCAATCCTGAGCGGGTGCTGCTCACCAGGCCCGACTTGGTGATTGGCTGGCAGCCATCGCAGTTTTCAAGCCTATCTAGCCTTGCTATCCCAACATTTCTGAGCAACCCCAAAACGCTAAAGAGCATTCCTGACAGCATCGAAATACTCGGCAACCTGCTGGGAACGTCTGAGACAGCCAATACTCGAGCGGCATCGCTCAAGCAAACACTTGAGCGGTTAAAGCAATACACCTCCACTAAAACACCGGTACGCGTCTTCATTCAAGTCGGGGATGAACCGGAGTACACACTGAACCGCTCTCATTTGCTGTCTCACCTGATTGAACAATGCGGCGGGATCAATATTTTCAGCGCTGCTGCCGCTACCGCGCCCAAAATCAGCGCAGAAAGTGTCTTATCCCAGAAACCAGACCTCATTCTGCTCGGACGGATAGGCGCCACTGCAGAACCCACGACAGACTCAAGCGCTTTAAGCTATTGGCGACGATTGAATCTTCCGGCCGCGATGCTGGGTCAAATCTTTGTCATGGATTCGGATGTACTCTATCGTCCCGGCCCCCGCCTGATCGAAGCTGCCGAGACGATTTGCAGCCTGATCCAACAAGCCCGAAAATAGCGTGTCACGTAATTGGCAATTGAACCGAGAAGGCTTATGACAAACTCCCCAACAGATCCACTGGTCATCGCAGGCAAGACCTACCACTCCCGGCTGCTGGTGGGTACAGGCAAATACAAAGATTTTGAACAAACGCGTCTGGCGATCGACGCAAGCGGCGCTGAAATTATTACCGTTGCCATTCGCCGAACCAATATCGGTCAACATCACAACGAGCCCAGTCTGCTCGAGTATCTGCCGCCCAACCAGTTCACCTTGCTACCCAATACTGCCGGATGCTACAGCGCCGACGATGCGGTCCGCACGTTGCGCCTGGCGCGCGAGCTACTGGATGGCCACCGACTGGTCAAACTCGAAGTGCTCGGTGACCCCCATACTTTATTTCCAAATATGCCCGAAACGCTCGCTGCGGCCAAAACACTTGTGGCCGACGGTTTCGACGTCATGGTTTACTGCACGGATGATCCGGTGCAGTGCAAGATGCTCGAAGACATCGGTTGTGTCGCCGTGATGCCGCTGGCCTCCCTGATTGGCTCCGGCATGGGTATTCTGAACCCCTGGAACCTGCGTCTCATCATCGATCAGGCACGCGTGCCGGTGTTGGTGGATGCCGGCGTTGGCACGGCTTCAGATGCCGCCATCGCGATGGAGCTTGGCTGTGACGGCGTGCTGATGAATACGGCCATAGCGGGTGCAGAGCAACCTATCCTGATGGCAAGCGCCATGAAAAAGGCCGTTGAAGCGGGCCGTGAGGCTTTTCTGGCTGGACGCGTGCCACGCAAAACCTACCAAGCCGCGCCGAGTTCACCGACTACCGGGTTGATTACACCCAAGAGTTCCACATGACCGACCACGATGACACTGAAATCACCCGGGAGATCCCCAATACGCTGACAATCGCGGGCATGGATCCCTCCGGAGGTGCGGGTATCCTGGCTGACGTCAAAACCATGAGCGCGCTCGGCGCATATGCCTGCGCAGTTGTCGCGGCGCTCACAGCCCAAAACACACAAGCTGTCACAGACATCTCTCCTGTCAACCCCTCCTTTGTCAGAGCTCAGATCGACACGCTGTTTGCCGACGTCAAGATTGCAGCGGTCAAAATTGGCATGCTCGGCCAGACAGGTGTGATTGAAGTCGTCGCCGACCGTTTAGGCCACTTTAAACCCGTGCATATTGTTCTGGATCCCGTCATGGTCGCCAAGAGCGGCGACTTGCTGCTCGAGCAAAAGGCAGTCGGCGCGCTCCGGGAGCAGCTACTACCGCTTGCAACGGTCTTGACCCCAAATTTGCCTGAGGCAGGCGTACTGCTTGAAATGCGCAGCGTTGAAACCGTCCGTGAAATGCGCCGTGTGGCGGAACGGTTACGCAATCTGATGACGCACAATGGACACCGCTGGGTCCTTGTCAAAGGCGGACATTTACCCGGCAATGACACCATCGACATTCTGCATGATGGCGATGTCATGATCGAGCTCCCCGGGCACCGGAGTCCCACCCGCAACACCCACGGAACAGGCTGCACGCTTTCGTCAGCGATCACTGCCTTACTGCCCCAAATCAAGACCGTGCCCGACGCCACCAAGTTGGCCAAGGATTATCTAGTTCAGGCAATTTTGCACGCGGACGCCTTGCACGTCGGACAGGGTCACGGCCCCGTTCACCATTTTCACCAACTCTGGTCAGGAAAACCCTTACAATCAGGGTTTTCCACCATGTGACATTGTTGAGTGGCCCTCTGGCCGCTCCCGTTGACTCTATGAAAGCTAATACTTTGCCTGATATCGAACTCGCACGTTTCAACATGATTGAGCAGCAGATCCGACCCTGGGATGTGTCTGACAGCAAGGTACTCGAGGCACTCTTTCGTATCAGACGCGAGCTCTTCGTTCCCTCTGCTTACCGCACACTGGCATTTTCTGATCTGGAAATTCCGCTCATTATTCCGTCTGGCGACACGCATCAAACAATGCTCGCCCCCAAACTCGAAGCGAAATTCACCCAACTATTGCAACTCAAAGAAGACGACTGTGTTCTGGAGGTCGGCACGGGCTCGGGCTATCAAGCCGCCTTGCTCGCTCAGATCGCACGTGGTGTGATGTCGATTGAAATCGACCCGCGCTTGACCGCCTTCGCTCAACAAAATCTACAACAGGCCAGCATCAAGAATGTCACTGTCGAAACAGGCGATGGCAGCAACGGCTGGGGTACAACAGAGTACGACGCAATTTTGGTCACAGGTGCCGTACCGGCGATTCCTGATGCGCTCAAATACCAACTCTGTGAAGGCGGCCGCATGATTGTGGTGGTGGGTCAAGCACCTGCGATGACGGCATACCGCGTCACCCGCACAACAGCGGCAAGCTTTGAAACAACGCCATTATTTGAAACCGTCATCAAGCCCCTGAGCGGCTTTTGTCCCTCGCGCTTTAAGTTCTAATTGATTAAACCTTTAAGGCAATGCGCGGTGTGAGCTCCCACTCACCACCGCGGATGTTACACCACTCAAATTTGACGGATCTTTGTCACAAGCGCAGTTGTCGAGCGCGCAAATTCGAAAGGAATCGCCACGGCTTTGCCGCCCCACGACTCCACGAGCTTGGTTTCCGGCAATGTTTGCATATCGTAATCGCCACCTTTGACGATCACATCAGGACGCAACGCGCCTATCAGCGCGTATGGAGTGTCCTCATCAAAGAAAGTCACCACCGACACGCTCTCCAACGCCGCGAGTAACGCCGCGCGATCCTGCTCTTGATTGAGAGGGCGATCAGGGCCTTTGCCAAGTCTGCGGGCCGATGCATCCGTGTTGATTGCCACAACCAACGTACCACCTAGTTGTGCCGCACGATCGAGATATGTCACATGACCTCTATGCAAAATATCAAAAACGCCGTTCGTAAACACGACGGGGCGCTGCCAGGCCCCCGACTGCATGCCTTGCACACACAGTTCGGGGGTCAGGATTTTGCTTTCAAAACGAACGTCGTCCATCACGTCTAACCACTAGACCGGAGCTGGTGTGATGGCAGGTACAGCGATGGGCACCGCGCGCAGCAATTCCTTGCGATAGCGATTGAGATCCTGAACCGTCTTAAATGAGCTATCCATCAGCAACGACATATTGTGCAAAATACGTGTGCTGACTTTGCCTTCCCAGTCTTTATCAAACATGATCTGATTGTCGAGCCAGCGCTCGAGCCAACCCGGCTCAGGCAGCTTGGATTGCACCGTATCATTCGGGAACATCAACTTGTTGACATGCAAATTCGTTGGATGCAATGCCTGAGGCGTACGATGCGCCGACGCCATCAACACACCGATCTTTGAAAAGGCGATCCTCGCCTGCGTGGCGATGTCCTGCCCGCGCTGTGTCAAGGCACGCTTCATGTAGCGCAAATAGGCGCCCGCATGACGCGCCTCATCCTGAGCGATCACGTTATAAATAGCCTTGATCACTGGCTCCGTGTGCCAGTCCGAAGCGCGGCGATACCAGTGGTTCAGACGAACCTCGCCGCAAAAATGCAGCATCAGCGTTTCGAGTGGTGGCGCGGGATCGAACTCGAAGCGCACGCGATGGAGCTCTTCTTCGGTCGGGACCAAATCCGGCGCAAACCGGCGTAGATATTCGATCAGCACAAGTGAATGTTTTTGTTCTTCAAAAAACCAAACCGACATAAACGCTGAGAAGTCGCTATCGTCACGGTTATCACGCAAAAACATTTCCGTCGCGGGTAGCGCCGCCCATTCGGTGATTGCATTCATCTTGATCGTCTGCGCCTGCTCGTCCGTGAGTTTGCTGCGATCAAAGTCATGCCAGGGGATGTCTGTGGACATATTCCATCTCACTGACTCCATGGACTTGAAAAGTTCTGTGTAAAGCATAATCACTGCCTTAAAAATTTAACCAAGCCCATGTTCATTTTGAACATTCGAGCTTTGGCTAAAGGTTTCACTAAATGCGAGGACGCCAAGCCACTGGCAGCACGCAGACTCATCGGATGAGCGCCCAAAGCGCCACCACCAATGCCAGGGCCGCGACGCCCGTTAAAGCAACCAGCAAACGGTTGCCCTGCTCACGCGCCTTACGCGAGCGCTGCAACTCAGTCAGAACCGCCGAAGAAACATCGGGGCGCGTGAGTTGCGCATACAACAAACGAGGAAATTCAGGCAAAAACTGCGCCCATTGTGAAGCTTCCTGCGTCAATTTCTTTTTAATCCCCTTCAACCCGACGCGCTCATGCATCCAGCGCTCCAAGTAGGGTTTGGCTGTTTGCCACAAGTCTAACTGCGGATCCAACTGACGTCCGAGTCCCTCCACATTTAAAAGGGTTTTTTGCAACAGGACCAATTGAGGCTGAATCTCGACATTAAAGCGCCGTGAAGTCTGAAAAAGCCGCAGCAACACCTGCCCGAGCGAAATCTCTGCAAGCGGCCGATCAAAATAGGGCTCACACACCGCTCTGACCGCGCCCTCTAGCTCCTCTTCCCGCGTTGTAGCAGGCACCCAACCAGACTCGATATGCAGACGCGCGACCCGACGATAATCACGTTGAAAGAAAGCCAGAAAGTTTTGTGCTAAGTAGTTCTTATCGAACTCGGATAATGAACCCACAATACCGAAATCTAGTGCGATATACCGCCCAAGGGTCTCTGGGCGATCCGAGACATAGATATTGCCTGGGTGCATATCGGCATGAAAGAAACCATCGTCGAAAACCTGAGTAAAAAATATTTCGACACCCGTACGCGCAAGCTTAGGGATATCCACACCCAAGGATCTGAGCCGCTCGATTTGACTAATCGGAACGCCATACATACGCTCCATGGTGAAGACGCTCGTGGCACAGTAGTCCCACATCACTTCGGGCACCCACAACAAATTCGGCCTGGGTCCTTCGTCAGAAAAATTGCGGCGCAACTGACTGCAATTCGCCGCCTCTCGGAGCAAGTCCAACTCATCGTGCAAATGCTTGTCAAACTCGCCAACGACTTCACGCGGCTTTAAGCGTCGGCCATCTGGCGCGAGCCGTTCGATCAAACCTGCCAGCACGCGCATCAAGGACAGATCTTTATCGATCACCTCGAGCATGCCGGGCCGAAGAACCTTGACCGCCACATGTCGTCCGTCGTGCAAGACGGCAAAGTGCACTTGCGCGATCGAAGCAGAGGCCACCGGATCTTTGTCAAACTGCGCAAACAACTCCGAGGTCGGCGCGCCGAGCGCTTGCTCGATCAATCTCGCCGCTTGCTCTGAGGGAAATGGTGCGACCCGGTCTTGTAAAAGCGTGAGCTCATCCGCGATATCAGCAGGGATCAAATCTCGACGCGTAGACAGTACCTGACCAAACTTGACAAAAATGGGCCCGAGCGACTCCAGCGCCAGCCTTAATCGCAAGCCGCGCGGCATTTTTGGTTGCGAACCTAATCGCACCAACCACAACAGTCGCACGGCTAGAGGATGACTGATTCCGGACAGCACAAGCTCGTCGAGACGGTAGCGAAGCGCCACGACAATGATGCGCATCAACCGTGGGAAAGACATCATGTGGACGCCCCCATCGATCTCTCCAGCTTCTGCACACGAGCCAAGAGCCTGGCCTGCCTCTGTTCGAGCTGCGCCAACGTCAGCAGCACACTTGTTTGCCTCGCCTGGTGCGTGGTCATCGCTGGCCTGCCAACCAGCATGTCTGTTTCCTCAGACAGATACTCGGCAAGATTCTGCGCCAGATCGACGCCCAAACGCTGGGTCGATTGAAACGCCTGCTTTACCCCCCCCACAAGGCGTCGGGCAGGAATGTCACCGATCCACTGCGCGAGGGCGTCCTCAGGATCAGGTCGCAGTTCGCGGGCTAACTCAGAAATCACTTGGGCCAGGGCCGCCTGACCGGAGACATGCACATACTCAGCGAGATCGGGTCGCGGTGATTGCTCAAAAAATGAAAGGGGATTGAATTTTTCAACGAGGACTTCAAGCGTGACATCTGGTGTCACGGTCTGCTCGGTATGCACTAAAGTGCCGTCGGCATTGATCGTCCAATGCAGCTGAAAACCGCCAACAACAATGCGTATAGTCTTGCCGGCATGCAATGCCAAACGCTGCGCGGCCCAAACCTGCTGTCGCGTCAGTGTATTAAACGCGTGCGCAATCGCCTGAACCGGATGCATGGGGGAAAAACCGAAAAGGCTGGTGGAAATACGAATCACCTTATTGTGGTCGGCCAGACACCAGACGACGTCCTCGCCTGGGCTTTTTCATGACAAGTTCATGCTTTTTTGGCCCAATTCGCTATTTTAACGGGTGTGGCGCCTCAACCCAAGTAAAACGCCCGCAAAGCGGGCGTTTTACGATGGCAAGACTCACTCAAGCTGGCAATTAGCTTGCCTGGCTCACTGGGACCTGCTGAATACCGGCCAACAACCAACCGCCTTGCTCTGGCTTGAACAAGTTCCACACTTCTTCGAAGCGGAACGCTTCAGCGCCTGCTTGCTCACGCAACATACCTGAGAAGCGCACGCTGGCCAGATGACCGTCGCTCACTTTCTCAATCCCGAGCAACTCGGCGTTGAGCAAGACCACTTCTGTGTGATTCTCTTCAATCCGATCGCTCAATTGAGCCTGAAGCTCTTTCATCAGATCTTCAGTCAAGAAATTGCGCATTTCAGCGATATTGCCGCTATCCCATACTTTTTGAATCGAGACGAACTGTTTTTTGGCCTCGCTCAAGAAGCGTTGTGTATCAAAATCAACCGGGATAAACCAATTTTGATCCGGCGCGGGTGCATCAGAACCGAAGCCTGCAGCGGACATGGAGCCCGTCGCGGACGCAGGCAAAGCCACAGGCGCTTGGGCAGCAGGCTCACTGGTTTCACGCCACATCGTGTTGGCGCTCGGTCCACCGGCACCGGCACCCTGAGCAGCTGGTTGTGGGCCACGCATTCTACGCAGAACAAACATCACGCCAAACACAACCACGCCGGCGATCAATGCCATCACTAGAAAATCAGCCATGGCGCCACCTAAACCAAGGTGTGATAACAGTGCCGCAATACCCAGACCCGCTGCAATACCTGCCAATGGACCAAGCCATTTGGATGCGCCGGACTTCGCGGCAGCACCTGCCGTACCTGTTGCTGCCGCTGTGGCAGCAGTGCTCTGGGTCGTCGTGCTCGTCGCCGCTGCTGGCTGGGCAGATTTCTGGGTCGTCACATTCGTGGATTGACGACCGGCGCTGCCACCCTTACCTACCCGGGCGGCTTCAGCGTCAAAAGTCACGGCGGTGAGTGTCAGGCCACTGACTGCGATAATGGCCGCAGCAAAAAAACGCATAAAAGGACGGGACATCGAATGCTCCTGGGCGAAATTCGCCTGTTGGGGACGATCGGCAAAAGCCAACCATCCATATTCACTAATCACAAAGTGCCTGCTTACAAACTGCTTGGACCGAATGACCAGACCAAACAACTTAATCAAACTGAATATTAGCTGAATCTTACTAAAAGCTGAACACTTTTGTAAAGCATTGACCCCTTAAACATTAGAAAGTTCAACAATGGGCCTCAGCCCATCTTGATACCTTCGTGCAACGCGGTCAGTCCGGCCGTCAAATTAAAGTACTGCACGCGTGAAAGTCCCGCCTGCACCAACATTTCTTTGAGCGTCTCTTGGTCCGGATGCATACGAATCGACTCCGCAAGGTAACGGTAACTCTCCGCATCTCCCGCCACTTTGCCGCCAAGCCAAGGCAATACATTAAAGGAATACCAGTCATAGGCAGGTGCCAGCGGCTTGGCGATGCGGGAAAATTCCAGAACCAGCAACTTGCCTCCTGGTCGCAGCACCCGCGCCATCTCCGCTAGCGCAAGATCCTTGTGTGTCATGTTGCGCAAACCAAACGCCACGGTCACCCGATCAAAGTAATGATCCGGAAAGGGCAGCTTTTCAGCATCACAGACCGCGCAGGGCAACACCACGCCATCATCAAGCAGCCGATCGCGCCCAACGCGCAACATGGAGTCGTTGATATCAGTCAACCAGACTTCGCCCTGTTCACCAGCCTGTCTGGCAAATGCGCGTGCCAGGTCCCCTGTTCCGCCTGCAATATCCAGCACCTTCATGCCAGGACGAACAGCCGCGCGGCCAATCGTGAAAGACTTCCAGATCCGATGTAAACCTGCCGACATCAAATCGTTCATCACGTCATAACGAGAAGCGACCGAGTGAAAGACTTGGGCAACCTTGCCAGCCTTTTCAGACTCATCGACCGTCTGGAAACCAAAGTGTGTCTTTTCTTGGGACATAGCCATCCAACGAAATCAATACAAGGCTCAGTTTAATCGTTTGCACATGATTACAACGATGAAAGATTGCCAAGCTAAGCCTTATTAGAGACAACGCCACTCAGGCCATCAAAAAGGCATAAACTGCAATCTGTGCTTTGCTATGACTCGTTCCAGTCAGATTCCGTTTCAAAAATTATCCCGCATGCCCGCACCTACTTATAGACTCCGCCCCCAGGGCGATCGTTGCCTGAGCATCGACTTCGGCGATGAAATCAGTACTGAAATCGGCCTGCTTTGCCTGTCGGCAGCAGCCACGCTTGGTCAGGCGCAGCTCCAAGGCGTCACAGACATTGTGCCCTCCTACACCGCCGTCGCATTGTTTTACATACCCGGCGTGGAGTTTGGCGGCACCGATTTTCCAACACTTTGCGCCCAAGTTGATCAGCAACTAAAGGCAGGCTGGCTTCAAGCCACCACCTCGGCGCGTCAGGTGGACATCCCTGTCTGTTATGGCGGCAAACATGGCCCCGATCTGAGTGAGGTCGCTAAAAAAATCGGCGCGACTGAACAAGAGGTCATTCGGCTGCATACCAGCCCGGGAAGCATGGTGTTCGGACTTGGTTTTTCGCCCGGACACCCTTACATCGGCGTGCACGACCCCCTCTTCGCCTTGCCCCGTCGCGACGTACCCCGTACAGCCGTGCCTGCAGGCTCAGTCGCGATCGCGAACCGGCAGTCGACCATTTATCCGACCCTCTTGCCGGGCGGTTGGCACATTCTGGGGGCTACGCCCCTCAAGCTGTTTGACTTAAACCGCTCACAACCATCTCTATTGCTACCTGGTGACCAGGTGCGGTTTATTCCGATCTCAGAACAAGAGTTCGATCGCCTCGCGGCGGTGCGTACGCAGGAGGTCGCATGAGCATGCATATATTAAAACCCGGCATGCTCTCGAGCTTTCAGGATCAAGGGCGAACAGGTCACCAGCCACTTGGTGTCTCCGTGGTCGGAGCGATGGATCAGCGCGCACATCAGCTGGCCAACATACTCGTCGGTAATCTCACCGACTGCGCGAGTCTGGAAATCACGCTCACAGGACCATCTGTCAAATTTACTGAAGCCTGTTGTATCGCGATTTGCGGCGCCGATCTGAGCCCAAGCCTGAACGGCAAACCCATCGCAATGAACCGCCCCCTGGTGATTCGCGCGGACGATACCTTGCAGTTTGGTGCGAGGCGCCGGGGCACCCGTGCGTATTTGGCCGTCCATGGCGGTTTCGCAATCCCCGATGTACTGGGTAGCCAGAGTACCTATCTGCGTAGTCACTTTGGTGGCTGGCAAGGCCGTGCGCTGAAAAAAGGCGACGAGATCCCGCTCAATCGTCCCTTGCTATCCAAGGGACGGGATGGGGCCGGGCTCGAGAGCCTCGCCAAAGCCCTTTGGGCCGTCAAACTCTACTTGCCCAGCGCCATCTCCGAGTCGACACGCGCCCGGGTTCGTCTGATCAAGGGTTTGCAATGGGAGGAGTTCACGACCAAGAGTCGTGACGCGCTTCTCACTCAACTTTATCGAATCAGCCCGGACTCTGAGCGCATGGGCTACCGCCTTCAGGGGCCCGATATTCTCATGACCAAGCCGCGGCAAATGATCTCCGAGGCGACAACTTTTGGCACAATACAAGTACCTGCGGGCGGGCAGCCCATTGTGTTGATGGCGGATCGGCAAACGACGGGGGGCTACCCAAAGATCGCCTACGTCGCGACGATCGACTTGCCACTCTTGGCCCAAATGGGGCCAGGAGACATTGTGCAGTTTGAACTCGTCTCACTCGAGGCGGCGCAAGCGCTCGATATCGCTCGCACGCGCGCTTTTATTGAACTTGCTCAGGCGTTGTCGCCTGTGCAGACTTTATTGCTTAACCACTAAGGACGTCACTCATGGCACTGCGTATCGATCTGAATTGCGACATGGGCGAAAGCTTTGGCGCATGGAAAATGGGCAACGACGAAGAAATCCTGCCCTTCGTGTCTTCAGCCAACATCGCTTGCGGCTTTCATGGTGGCGATCCGGCCACCATGCGCAAAACCGTTGCCGCCGCCATCAAACACGGCGTGGCAATCGGTGCACACCCCGGATTACCTGACTTGCAAGGGTTCGGCCGTCGCAATATGGCGATCACCGATCAAGAGGCCTACGACATGATGGTCGTACAAATTGGCGCTCTGGCAGGTGTTGCCGCCTCCCAAGGCGCTCGCCTGCGTCATGTCAAGGCACACGGTCAGCTCTACAACATGGCGGTCAAAAATGAAGGACTCACGCGCGCGCTCGCGCAAGCCACGTACGACGTCGATAAAGATCTCGTGTTCTTTGGACTCGCGGGCAGCGAGATGATTCCGATTGCCGAATCAATCGGCCTGCGTGTCGCCAGCGAGGTGTTTGGAGATCGTAACTATGCGCCCGACGGCACACTCAGCCCACGCAACAAACCCAATGCGATGATCACGGATGTCGATCAATCGATCAAACAAGTCTTGCAAATGGTCAAAACCAGCACACTCACCGCTAATGACGGCAGCATCGTAAACGTGCGCGCCGACACGCTCTGTATACATGGCGACCAACCTGGTGCCGTCACCTTCGCTCGAGCGATCCGCGAAGCCCTTCGCGCCGAAGGCATCGAAGTCGGCGTTTAAAAACAATGAGGTCGTCCTTGGACGACCTCATGATGCACCTCGCACCAAGAAAACCCAATTAGGCGATAGGCAAGCGTCCTACACAAGCACGCGCTCGATTCCGCCATCATTGGCTTTCTTGACGTAGTCCTCAAGCCAGTTCTCACCCAAAATGTGACGCGCCATCTCCACCACAATGTAATCGGCCTTGGCGCCACTATCGGCTTCAAAACGCGACAACCCTTGCAAACACGAGGGACATGAGGTCAACACTTTGATCTCGCCATCGAAGCCATCTTTGCGCAACGTTGCATCATTTTTCACAAGTTCTTCTTCCTTGCGAAAGCGAATCTGCGTCGAGATATCAGGCCGCGTGACCGCCAACGTGCCCGATTCGCCACAACAACGGTCGGTCTTGATCGCCGTCTCACCCACAAGCGAGCGCACGGTCTTCATAGGATCCTGGAGCTTCATCGGGGTATGACAAGGGTCGTGATACATGTAGCGCGTACCCTGGATTCCCTCAAGCTTGATATCCTTTTCGAGCAGGTACTCATGGATATCAATCAGGCGACAACCGGGGAAAATCTTTTCAAACTCATACCCGGACAGCTGGTCATAGCAAGTACCGCAACTCACGACAACCGTTTTGATATCCAGATAATTCAAGGTATTAGCCACGCGATGGAACAACACGCGGTTATCAGTAATGATTTGTTCGGCTTTGTCGTTCATCCCGTTACCGCGCTGCGGATATCCACAACACAAATAGCCAGGCGGCAGAACCGTTTGCACGCCTGCATGCCATAGCATCGCTTGCGTCGCCAAACCGACCTGAGAAAATAGTCTTTCCGAACCACAACCAGGGAAGTAAAAAACGGCTTCCGTATCCGCCGGCATCTGAGGCTGACGAATGATTGGCACGTAGTCCGCATCCTCAATATCCAACAGCTTGCGCGCCGTCTGTTTGGGAAGCCCGCCAGGCATTTTTTTATTAATAAAATGCACCACCTGCTCACGCAAGGGTGGCTTGCCAACCGTCGCCGGAGGCTTGGCTGTTTGCTTGCGCGCGAACTTGGACAAGAGGTCGCTGGCCATACGTTGCAGCTTGTAGCCTACCCCGACCATCGCCACACGGGTCGCATTGATCGTCGCCGGATCTTTGGCATTCAAAAAGAACATTGCAGCCGAAGTGCCAGGATTAAAGGACTTTCGACCCATCCTGCGCAACAACGCGCGCATATTCATCGAAACATCACCAAAATCAATATCAACCGGGCAGGGGTTGTAACACTTGTGGCAAACCGTACAGTGATCGGCCACGTCCTCAAACTCTTCCCAGTGTTTCAAGCTGATCCCGCGACGCGTCTGCTCTTCGTACAGAAACGCTTCGATTAGCAATGAGGTCGCTAAAATTTTGTTCCGTGGCGAATACAACAAATTAGCGCGTGGCACATGCGTGGCACAGACCGGCTTGCACTTGCCACAGCGCAGACAATCTTTGATCGAGTTGCTGATCGCACCAATTTCACTTTGTTGCATGATGAGCGACTCGTGCCCCATCAGGCCAAAGCTTGGCGTCCAGGCGTTACGCAGGTCGGCACCTGGCATCAGTTTACCGGCGTTGAAATGATCATTAGGATCGACCCGACGCTTGTAGTTCTGAAAAGGCGCCAACTCCGCTTCGGTCAAGAACTCGTATTTAGTCAGACCAATACCATGCTCTCCGGAGATCACACCATTAAGATCACGCGCGATTTGCATGATGCGCACGACAGCCTCATTAGCCTCACGCAGCATTTCATAGTCATCGGAATTGACGGGAATATTGGTGTGGACGTTTCCATCACCCGCATGCATGTGCAACGCGACAAAGACCCTGCTTTTGAGCACGCGATCATGGATCGCCTGCAATTCCGTCATCACGGGCGCAAAGTCCGTACCGCCGAAAATTCCTGCCAAGTCATACCGGACTTCTTCCTTCCAGGAAATGCGCACAGTCCGATCTTGCACGACGTCAAACACCCGAGCATCAGGCTGCGTCAAGACGCGCTCACGCAGTATGGGCTCGAGTGCGCCCATGCCATGCGACACCATTGCGGGCAAGCCTTCGCTCAAAGGCATGTCTAAGTGCTCAAGCACCCACTGCCAGCGCGCGCGCACACGAGACAGTACCTCAACACCTCGGCGGCGACGCTCATCAAGGGATTCTTCGAGCAGCGCACCCTCCTCGCTGCCGCGATCGAGCTTGGCAATCGGCAACTCACCCTCAAGCGCACTTTGCAAAGCATCCAGCAGCTTGAGTTTGTTGCCGGTCGACAATTCAATGTTGATCCGCTCGATATGATCGGTGTACTCGCCCATCCGCTCAAGAGGAATCACCACATCTTCGTTAATCTTGAACGCATTTGTATGACGCGCTATCGCAGCCGTACGCGCACGATCGAGCCAGAACTTTTTGCGGGCTTCGGCGCTGACTGCGATAAAGCCTTCGCCATGACGCGTATTGGCCAAACGCACGACCTCGCTGGTCGCAGAAGCCACGGCAGCTTCATCATCGCCCACAATATCGCCAATCAACACCATTTTCGGCAAAACAGCACGCTTACTTTTTGTGGCGTATCCGACCGCACGCAGATAGCGTTCATCGAGGTGCTCAAGACCCGCGAGCAGCGCACCGCGTGCGCGACCTTGAACATCGAGATAGTTTTTAATTTCAACAATCGAAGGAATTGCATCGCGTGCTTGTCCAAAAAACTCAAGACAAACAGTACGCGTGTGACTTGGCATACGGTGCAACACCCAACGCGCGGCGGTGATCAGGCCATCGCAGCCTTCTTTTTGAACGCCTGGCAAACCGGACAGAAACTTGTCGGTGACATCCTTGCCCAGACCGACTTTACGAAAGCTTGAACCATCAATGTCGAGAATTTCGCTGCGCAACTTGCGCTCACCGGCAGGCGCCGCGCCATCCGACCACTGAAGCTCGAAGCGCACCCGCCCTGCTTCGTGAATTTTCCCGAGGTTGTGATCCAGGCGCGTCACGTCTAGCCAGTTGCCCTCGGGGTCCACCATTCTCCACCAAGCCAGGTTGTCGAGCGCAGTCCCCCACAAAACAGCTTTTTTCCCACCCGCGTTCATGGCAACGTTACCGCCCACACAAGACGCGTCAGCCGAGGTTGGATCCACAGCAAAAACAAAACCGGCTTCTTCAGCGGCTTCTGTCACACGCTTGGTCACTACGCCGGCACCCGATCTGACTGTGGCGACCTGCGTTGAAACACCGGGCAAAGATACGAGTTCGACCGCACCAAGCGTGTCGAGCTTTTCCGTATTGATCACCGCAGAGCGCCAGGTCAACGGGATGGCGCCACCGGTGTAGCCGGTACCACCCCCGCGCGGGACAATCGTCAGGCCGAGCTCAATACAGCCACGCACTAACGCTGCGATCTCTTGCTCGGTATCCGGCGTCAGCACGACAAACGGATATTCCACACGCCAGTCGGTGGCATCCGTCACGTGCGAGACACGGGATAAACCATCAAACTTGATATTGTCCTTCGCCGTGATACGACCCAAGATTTTTTGGACTTGGCGACGCAAACGACCGGTACGCTCGAACTCATCTTCAAAGGTCCGTACTGCCGTTCGAGCACGTTCGAGCAAACTTGCGACCTTTTCATCCCGACCGACATCATCGGCCATGCGCCGACGGTCGATTTCAGTCAAACGGTGCTCAAGCGCCTCAATCAGCAGCTTTCGCCGCTTGGGGTTGTCCAGCAAGTCGTCCTGCAAATAGGGGTTGCGACGCACAACCCAGATATCGCCCAATACTTCGTAGAGCATGCGCGCTGAGCGGCCTGTCTTTCGTTCGCCGCGCAAATCGGACAACAACGCCCAGGCATCATCACCCAGCAACCGACACACCACCTCCCGGTCGGAAAATGAGGTGTAGTTGTAAGGAATTTCGCGCAAACGACTCTGCGCATCCTGAAAAGGTTCGGCGTTCAGTAAATGGCTTGGAAACGGGGCGTTCATAGGTCCGGCTTTGTTAGGTGGCCCTTAAAAAAACATTTTAAGTCATCAGACTGAGCCAAATCCAATAACCTTGAAATTGCGGGGGCGTGCCAGCTTTAAGTAGGGGTAATGGCCCAGCGCAGCGCCCCCGCGACAGCCAAATACCGCCCCAGCTTGCCAAGCGCCATATAAATGACGCAAGGCCAAAAGGACAAACGTAGCCAGCCTGCTACAACACAGAGAGGATCTCCCACCACCGGCAACCAGCCCAGCAACAAAATCGGAGGACCAAATCTGTTCACCCACAGCTCGGCTCGTGCGCGGGCTGGCGTCAGCTTTTGGGGTCTTTCTGTGTCGTTTTGTGACGTTTGTCGTATCGGCGCGCCAGACGTTCTCTCTCTCCTATGCGTTCGCCAACGACCAAATACGCCATGCGCGCCAGCCCCCATGCCATAGCTAATCATCCCACCCAGCGTATTGCCAAGCGTCGCTAACCCGATTGCGAACCAGAGCATATTCGGGGCCGCGGCCAAATAACCGAGCAAAACAACTTCAGAGCCAATCGGCAGGACCGTCGCTGCCAACAAACTGGACAGAAACACCGCAGGCAAACCCACCTCGGGCGATGCGAGCCAAGCGATCAGCTCTTGCATGAACGACTCCAGAACAGACTCCATCCGAGGTGCTGCATGATGACGAGAGGGCTTACTGCCAGCATGGGATAATGCACGATCAGTCTGTCTCCCCAATCAGGAACACCATGACTACGGATTATCTCAAACGTATTCTTACATCCAAAGTGTATGACGTCGCAGTCGAAACAGCACTTGAGCTTGCTCCTCAGCTCTCCATGCGCACGGGCAACACTATTTTGCTCAAACGCGAAGACACTCAGTCTGTCTTTAGTTTTAAGCTGCGTGGCGCCTACAATAAAATGGCGCACCTGCCTAAAGCCGCCCTCACGCGTGGCGTCATCGCCGCTTCCGCCGGCAATCATGCCCAAGGCGTCGCGCTCTCCGCCAAGCGGCTCGGCTGCAAAGCCGTCATCGTGATGCCGACCACCACACCGGGCGTCAAAGTTGATGCCGTCCGTGCGCTGGGAGCGGACGTCGTCTTGCATGGTGATAGTTTCAGTGACGCCTATGCCCACGCTCTGATTCTCGAAAAAAAACAACAGCTCACCTTTGTGCACCCCTTTGATGATCCGGACGTGATCGCAGGTCAGGGTACGATCGGTATGGAAATTCTCCGGCAGCACGCCGAGCCCATCGAAGCCATTTTCGTGGCGATCGGCGGTGGCGGCCTCATTAGCGGCATTGCCGCCTACGTCAAACAACTCCGCCCTGAGATCAAAATAATCGGCGTGCAAACCGTTGACTCTGACGCCATGGTGCGCAGCATCCACGCGGGACGTCGCGTCACACTCACCGATGTTGGTCTTTTTTCAGACGGCACAGCGGTCAAACAAGTGGGGGTCGAAACCTTTCGACTGACACGAGAGTATGTGGATGACTTTGTCGTTGTCGATACCGATGCGATCTGCGCGGCCATCAAAGACGTATTTCAAGACACCCGCAGTGTGCTTGAACCGGCCGGCGCACTGGCGTTGGCGGGCGCAAAACAATATGCAACCGAGCACAAATTAAAAGGCAAAACACTTGTCGCGATTGCTTGCGGCGCCAACATGAACTTCGATCGGTTGCGCTTTGTCGCCGAACGCGCGGAAGTCGGCGAGTCAAGAGAAGCTATTTTCGCGGTTACCCTGCCCGAACAGCGCGGCAGCTTCAGGGCTTTTTGTGAGCTCGTCGGCAACCGCAATGTCACCGAGTTCAACTATCGCATTTCCGATGCGACCTCCGCCTACGTGTTTGTCGGCATCCAAGTCTCAAGCCTGACTGAACCCAACCGTATCGCGAGTAATTTCCGCAAACACGGGTTCGACACGCTCGACCTGACTCAAGATGAGATGGCAAAAACCCACCTGCGCCACATGGTGGGTGGCCGCTCGAGTCTGGCCGGCAACGAGTTGCTCTATCGCTTTGAGTTTCCGGAGCGGCCAGGCGCTCTGATGCGCTTTTTGAATTCAATGAAGCCAGACTGGAACATCAGTCTGTTTCATTACCGAAACCAGGGTGCCGACTATGGCCAGATCCTGATCGGGATTCAAGTTCCGCCTGGCAGCAAAAAGGCCTTTAAGGCCTTTCTAGAAGATGTCGGCTATCCGCACTGGAACGAATCAGACAATCCTGCTTACAAATTATTCCTGTAAATCGCGCCTGAGCACATTGCATCGCGCGATCGTTAATCGCCACTGAACTGACAAACACTAAAAAAGGGTGTGTCAGTGAGTGCGATTTTCTTGGAGCCGCCGAGATCGGGCAGGTCAATGATCGCTGCGGCCTCCACGACATTGCCACCCAAGAGCTGAAGCAGCTTGATTGCAGCCAGCATGGTGCCCCCCGTCGCGACGAGATCATCGACCAGCAGCACGCGCTGTCCAGGCTTGACGGCATCCTGATGCACCTCAACCGTCGCATCCCCATACTCAAGACTATAGGGCTGTGCCACTATTTTGTGCGGCAGTTTGCCTTGTTTGCGCACCGGTGCGAAACCAACCCCCAGTGCATACGCCAAGGCACTGCCAAAAATGAAGCCACGGGCATCCACCCCCACCACCACATCGATCCGTTGACGCATATGACGGTAGACAAAAATATCAATCAGTGCGCGAAAAGCTCTCGCATCCTGCAGCAGCGGCGTGATGTCTCGAAACATCACGCCGGGTTTTGGCCAATCAGGTACCGTCCGGATGAGTTTGCATACGATGTCCATCGGATCCTGATAAACGGGGATGGGCATGATCATGAACGCGTGCTCCAGGAAATGGGTCTTGCCAAGAATTAACTAGTTTAAGCGGCTTTGACCTGAATCGCGCCAGAAACCCGCTTTGCTTTAGCGCGCGCCTTTTCCACCGAAACATCCGTTGCCAACCCGACGCCCATTCGGCGTTTGACAAAAGACTCAGGCTTTCCAAACAACCTTAGATCAGTACCAGTCTCTGCGAGCGCCTCGGCAAGGCCCTCAAACCTGACGGCCTGGGCATCGATCCCGCCATAAATCACACTACTTGCGGAAGGCGCACGCAAGGCTGTATCAACCGGCAAGCCCAAAATCGCACGGGCATGCAGTTCGAATTCACTTTGCACCTGAGAAACAAGCGTCACCAGACCCGTATCGTGAGGACGGGGACTCACCTCTGAAAACCAAACCTGATCACCCGAGACAAATAACTCCACCCCAAACAGCCCCTGCCCTCCCAAATTCTCAGTGACTTTCAGCGCGATCTCGCGCGCACGCTCAAGCGCTAAGGGTGACATCGGTTGCGGCTGCCAGCTCTCAACATAATCGCCGCCGACCTGAAGATGACCGATTGGTTCGCAGAAATGGGTCTCGATCTGCCCTCCAACCCCGCGGGCACGGACGGTCAACAGCGTGATTTCGTACTCAAAGTCGATGAAACCCTCAACAATGATGCGATCACCACCCACGCGCGCGCCTTCGCGAGCAATACTCCAGGCGGCATCAATGTCTTGGGCGCTGCGCAACACTGACTGCCCCTTGCCAGACGAGGACATCACCGGTTTGACCAGACAAGGAAATCCTATCTGGGTTGTCGCCTCGACCAACGAAGCTCGCGAATCCGCGAAACGGTAGGGGGAAGTCGGCAAACCGAGTGTTTCAGCCGCCAATCGACGAATGCCCTCGCGATTCATTGTTAATTGTGCGGCGCGCGCCGTCGGGGTCACTCGCGCCACGCCTGCGGCCTCAAGCTCCACCAACAAATCCGTCGCAATCGCCTCGATTTCGGGCACAACCAAATGAGGACGCTCTTTTTCAATCACGGCGCGCAATGCCGCCTGATCGGTCATGGCCACCACATAGGCGCGATGAGCTACCTGCTGACCTGGCGCATCGGCGTAACGATCCACCGCGATGACCTCGACACCGAGACGCTGCAAAGCCATGATGACCTCTTTGCCCAACTCACCCGCGCCTAGCAGCATCACCCTGAGAGCAGCCCCGGAGAGCGGCGTGCCCAAGACGGCTGCGTAAGGTGCCAACGCTGCGGCCGGCGATGCGCGAGACAAATCCATAGACGTCGACATAAAAATCCTGATCAGCAAACAAAGTGGCGCCAGAGTGCCATAGTGCTGATTTTGATGCAACAAAAGTCCCCCACAGGGGTCAGATGAAGATGTTGCAGGAGATACCCGCAGCTTACGGCTGAAACGATTAAACTTAGGAGATGTCCCCTAAGACCCCATCGAACACGACCGCTCCGTCGCCTAGCGTCCAACCTCCCGGCACTGCACCCTCGCATGCCGCAGCGTTGACGTCTGCGCACCGCACCCTCGCACTCGAGGCGCAAGCCATTGTTGACCTTAAAAATCGGCTTGACGATCAATTTACCCAAGCCGTCTCGCTGATTCTTGCGTGTTCTGGCCGGGTAGTCGTATGCGGACTGGGTAAAACCGGTCATATCGCGCGCAAAATCGCCGCGACGTTCGCCTCAACCGGGACCCCTTCTTTTTTTCTGCATGCAGCCGAAGCCATTCATGGCGATATCGGCATGCTGGGCGGACAAGACCTGCTGATCGCGCTCTCTTACTCAGGAAATGGTCAAGAATTACTCACTATCCTCCCGGCTGCGCATCGCCTGGGGGTCCAGGTCATTGCAATCACAGGGCATGCCCAATCCGAACTGGCGCGCCTCTCCGATGTGCATCTGGATATCAGCGTTTCCCAAGAGGCCTGCCCTCTGAACCTCGCCCCTACTGCCAGCACAACGACTGCGCTCGCTTTAGGCGATGCGTTGGCAGTAGCTTGCCTCGAAGCACGAGGCTTCGGCCATGAGGACTTCGCCCGATCCCATCCTGGTGGCGCGCTGGGTAGACGGCTTCTGATGCGCGTCTCGGATGTCATGCGCAAAGATGATGCCGTCCCTATCGTCAATGCCGAAGCCACGATTTTTCAGGCGCTCGAGGAAATTTCGCGCAAAGGAATGGGCATGACGGCAGTGATTGACGCGGCGGGTCATGCGATAGGAATATTTACCGATGGCGATTTACGCAGACTGATTGAACGCAAGGGCGATGTTCGCACCTTGCGCGTCTCAGAAGGGATGACTCTACACCCCCGCCACATCGAAGCCGCAGCGCTGGCTGTCGATGCTGCTGCCCTGATGGACCGCCACCGCCTGAATCAAATGCTGGTAGCCGATCCAACGGGCAAACTGATCGGTGCGCTCCATATGCACGATCTCATGGCTGCCAAGGTTGTTTAAAACGAGAGATGATGAACAGACCCGACCTGATTCCCCACCCTGCTGAAGCCCTCGTTTTGGTTCGTACGTCAGCCGCATTACGCGAGCGCCTCGCTCGCATCAAACTAATGGTCTTTGATGTCGACGGTGTCTTGACAGATGGCAGCCTCTGGTATGGCGAACACGGCGAAGTCTTCAAACGCTTTAGCGCGCTGGACGGTCATGGTCTCAAAATGCTCACCACCAGCGGCATCAAGGTCGCTTTAGTCACTGGACGAGAAGGTCCGATCGTTGATCGCCGGGCCGCTGAACTGGGACTCAGCGATGTCCTGCAGAACGTGCGGGACAAAGGCGCTGCGTTGGGCGAACTCGTGACGCGATATCGCCTGACCCTTGAGCAAGCAGGTTTTATGGGCGATGATCTGATCGATCTCCCCGCCATGCAGCGGGCAGGATTTGCCGCGAGCGTCCCGAATGCGCCGGCCTATGTCACGCAAACCGCACACTGGGTGGCCACGTCGTCTGGTGGCCAGGGTGCGGCTCGCGAATGCTGTGACCTGATTCTGGCCGCCCAAGGTCGTTTGGGTCATTTTTTTCAGCCTGGCCGCCTCGGACCTGGCGCTGTGCAGTAATTCAGACACATGAAAGAACGCGCCTCAATTGTTGTTTCAATTTTTATCCTGACGCTTCTGGTGATGGGGACATGGTGGGCGGCCGACTATTCCCAGCGCGCGGTCCAGATCGATCCACCCAGCAGGCTGACGCACGAACGGGATACTTGGGCAAAAAAAATCGTTTTAGTTCGCACCGACGAGAAAGGCGTGGTGATCCATCGTATCGAGGGCGACCTCATGGAACACTTTCCAGATGACAAGTCCTATGAGCTTGTCTCTCCCCGCGCCTATTCCCTCAAAGAAGAAAACCCACTGACGGTTGCAACATCCAAAGTCGCCTTTATTTACGACGAAGGCGACCGCATCGTGATGCGTGGTGATGCGGTACTGCTCAGGCTCGGTGACGCCGAGCGTCAACCCCTTAATTTCCAAAGTCAAGAGCTCACCATGCTGATCGATAAAGACCTGGCCTACACTGACCTCCCCGCGGTTGCGACCAGCGGTCGCTCCAGAATGAGTGGCGTTGGCATGCGCTTTAATAACGCGACCCAGCAGCTGGACGTGTTCAAATCAACAGATGTGGATATCGCGCCCAAAGATCAACGCGAAAACACCGAACCAACCTCCCAGCGAGCCCAGCCATGATTTCCGTTGTTGTATTTAATCGTTTTCGCAACATCGTTCTAGTCAGCCTTTTGGGTTTGAGCGCCACGATTCATGCACAAGCGCCAGCTCCCGCAGGCGCCGTGCCCGTCGAAGAACCCAGCACCACTATTCTGTCCGACACTCTGCGCTACGATGACACCAAGCGTGAAAGCACCTTCACGGGCAAAGTCGTGATGACGCGCGGCTTACTGACGCTGAGCTCTGACGTGCTGATGATGCGCGAAGATGCAGAGGGTCATCAGTATGGTGTCGCAACAGCCGATCCTGGCAAGCGGGTCTTTATCAGACAAGTGCGCCCTGAGAATTTCGAAGTGCTCGAAGGTGTCGGCCTGAAAGCTGACTATGATGGTAAAAACGAGACCTTCGACTTGATTGGTCAGGCGGTAGTGACCCGTTACATTTGTGGCAAGCACTTCGATACCGTGAGTGGTCAGCAAGTCCGCTATAACCAGAAAACAGATGTCTATCAGGCGTTCTCAGGTCCAGACTCGTTTAATCCTGATGGCAGAGTGCGCTCAGTCGCGCAGCCCAAAGCGCGCACAGAAGCCGCCGTTGCCGCCTGCAAAGCCGCTCAGGCAAACAACCCGGCACTCATCCCTGCGCTCGCCCCCGCGCCCGCCATCCCGCCTACTCCTGCCCCATCAAGTCGTTAAAGTCTCCTTATGCAAACCTCGCACTCTTCGTCCAGCCCTGACCTGCACGCTTTAATGTCCCCCGGGAGATTAAGCGCCACCGGTCTGCGCAAGTCTTACGGCGGACGCATGGTGGTGCAAGATGTCTCGATCTCGGTCAATAGCGGCGAGGTCGTCGGACTGCTTGGACCAAACGGAGCGGGAAAAACCACAAGTTTTTATATGATTGTCGGCTTAGTTGCCGCTGATGCCGGCCGGATCGAAATTGACGACACCGTCATCAGCAGCATGCCCATCCACAAGCGCGCGCGCCTTGGATTGTCTTATCTCCCGCAGGATGCCTCGGTTTTTCGCAGGCTGACCGTCGAACAGAACATACGCGCCGTGCTTGAATTGCAAATCGACAATGACGGCAAACGATTTTCTACTAAAAAAATCGAAGAGCAGCTCAATGCGCTGCTCGAAGAGCTCCAGATCACGCACATCCGTCACAACAGCGCACTCTCACTGTCAGGCGGAGAACGACGACGCGTAGAAATCTCACGTGCGCTCGCGACACGGCCACGATTTATTCTTTTGGATGAGCCCTTCGCTGGTGTCGACCCGATCGCCGTGATTGAGATTCAAAGGATCGTCCGTTTCCTGAAAAGTCGTGGCATCGGCGTCTTAATCACCGACCACAACGTGCGCGAGACACTCGGCATCTGCGACCGCGCCTACATCATTAGCGAAGGCAAGGTTCTGACCACAGGCCAACCAGACGACATCATCAACGACGCATCGGTTCGTCGCGTCTATCTGGGCGAACACTTCAAGATGTAAGCCTTAAGCTAAAGGCTCGCTCAATCGATTGATTTTTGTTGCAACGCAACATGATTAGTCTTGTCATACCGCAATAAAACAAGGGGATTCACTCTTGATTTCCTGCCTCAAATCACTACACTAAACTTATCTAAACAAATCAAGGAGTCCCAATACCAAATCTGTCGTATGTGTTTACACATCGTGTTGTCCCTTTTATGGAGAGTACGCAATGAACCTGAACATTACTGGTCACCATCTTGACGTCACCCCAGCCATCCGGGAATATATTCAAACAAAAATGTCCCGCGTTCTGCGGCACTTTGATCATGTCATCGACGCGCAGGTCATTCTGTCGCTCGAACCGCTTAAGCATCGAGCGGAACTCACGCTCCACGTGCGCGGCAAAGACATACACTGCCAAGCAGCCGAAGACAATCTTTACGCGGCGATCGATCTTCTGATCGACAAGGTTGACCGTAAGGTTCTCCAGCACAAAGATCGCACTCAAAACCACCACCATATCGCGACGAAGCGACAGGTGTTTGAAACTGCGTAGTAATTAGGCTTCCAGCGCATTGCGCTGCCGTCGAGTTTGGGCTCGACAGACTAAATGCCTGCCGATACGGCGGGCATTTTTGCATTCGACAGTTGTCAATATTTCGTGGCGGTGCAGCATATAATCATTGACATGAAACTTTTGTCACGCATTTTGCCCTTACGCAATATCGTGCTCGACCTTTCGGTTACAAGTAAAAAACGCGCTTTCGAACAGGCGAGTCTTTTATTTGAAAATAACGATGGAATCGAGCGTGCCGCAGTCTACGAAAGTCTTTTCGCCAGAGAGCGCTTAGGCTCGACCGGCCTCGGCGGTGGCATTGCGATTCCGCACGGTAGAGTCAAGGGCATCAAACACCCAGCCGCCGCGTTTTTCCGGCTCGCCAAACCCATCGCTTTCGATGCCCCGGATCGGGAGCCCGTCAGTCAATTACTTTTTGTGATCGCGCCGGAAGCTGACACACAACAACATCTGGATATACTCGCAGAGGTTGCGCAACGTCTTTCGGACAAATCTTTGAGAGATCGTCTAGCCACCGAATTGGAGCCGAGCGTCATACATCAGCTTCTGACCACGGGTCAGGCCTAAACGCCAAAACGATCGGCCTCTTCACCCATATACGGAGTCGCTATGCTGACCGTGCAGGACCTTGTTGATGACAATGCCGAGGATATTTCCTTTGTGTGGGTGGCCGGACAGACCGCTGCGGATCGCCTGATCCCTGACAACGGCATGGCGGCCGCCGATCTGATCGGTCACCTTAATCTCATTCACCCCTCCCGCATCCAAGTATTCGGACGCGAGGAAATGGATTATTACAAACGCTTCGATCCGCGCAGGCGCGTCCATCACCTCGAAGAGCTGCTCGCAGGTGGCGTGCCCGCGATTCTGATTGCAGACAATTTGACGGCAACCGAAGACCTGATTCAGCACTGCGAAAGTAGTCATGTTCCGCTTCTGTCAACCTCGGTACCCGCAGCAGAGCTGATTGATTTACTCCGTATTTATCTCAGCCGCAGATTAGCACCGACCACCACCGTGCATGGAGTGTTCATGGATGTGCTCGGACTTGGCGTGTTGATCACCGGAGAATCGGGACTGGGCAAAAGCGAACTTGCGCTTGAATTGATTTCGCGCGGACATGGTCTTGTCGCCGATGATGCGGTAGAGTTGTCACGTACCGCACCACATGCCATCGAGGGGCACTGCCCTGAGCTGCTGCGTAACATGCTCGAGGTTAGGGGACTTGGGCTTTTAAATATCCGCACGATATTTGGCGAAACCTCCGTGCGTCGCAAAATGAAACTCAAACTCATTGTTCATTTGGTGCGCGCCACGGCACAAGACAAATTTGAAAGACTTCCGTTGCAAGACATGACGCAAGATATGCTGGGATGCCCCATCCGCAAAGTCATGCTCCAAGTCGCCGCTGGACGAAATCTGGCCGTTTTAGTTGAAGCGGCCGTCCGCAACACCATCCTGAAACTCAGAGGCATCGATACGCTCGCCGAGTTCATGGAGCTCCAGTCTGCTGCCATTGCACAAGGAAATTCCTGATATGCCTCAACTCAAAGTCGTACTGCTGACAGGCATTTCTGGTTCCGGAAAATCCGTCGCGTTGCGAATGCTTGAGGATGCCGGTTATGTCTGTGTCGACAATTTGCCACTGAAATTTCTGCATGACTTTATCAACTCCATGCGTGACGATGAGGCAGGTCGGGTCGCCGTGGCGATTGATGTACGTTCACCTGGCGAGCTTGCCGAAATGCCTGCGGTCATCAGCGATTTAAAAGCCACCAACACAGAGTTTCGACTCATCTTTCTAGATGCCGATAACGAAACACTCGTTCAACGCTATTCCGAATCCCGCAGACGCCATCCCCTTTCAGAACGACTGACAAAAAAAGGGCTGACCGCCTCTTTAAAGGACTGCATCGAGCAGGAGCGGGAACAACTCAGTGACCTGCGCAATTTAAGTCATGTCATCGACACCTCTGGACTCATGCCAGGTCAATTACGCGCCTGGATCCGCGATCTCATCCAGGCTGATCGCAAGCCGCTATTGCTAACCTTCGAATCCTTTGCCTTCAAAGAAGGCGTTCCAAGGGATGCTGACCTTGTCTTCGATGTACGATGTTTGCCCAACCCGCACTACACGCCCTCATTGAGACCGCTGACGGGCAAAGACCAAGGGGTTGCTCAGTGGCTCGAAAGCTTTGCTGATGTCGGTCAAATGGTTGATGACATCGATGCGTTTATCCGTAAATGGCTACCACGCTATACCGAAGATACGCGCAGCTATTTAACGGTCGCCATCGGTTGTACGGGTGGCAAGCACCGCTCCGTGTATGTGGTCGAGGCGCTCGCTAAGCGCTTCGCTTCACACCAGCCACTACTCGTGCGTCACCGCAACCAGCCCGAGATGTCGGGATGATGAGCGCAACTGCACGCTTTTGGCGCCTGTTTGGCGTCTGTGTGCTGTGCGGCTTGCTGGCTGCCTGTGGCTCGAGTTCGCGCAAAGGAGGAGGCTACTATAAGGACGATGGTCCAGACGACAACCCACCTGCCAATCTCGATCGTGTCCCGGATGCCGTACCAAAAATCGAACCCCTCGCCAGAGGTCCAAACCGTCCCTACACCGCATTAGGGAGAAACTTTACTCCTGATTTAAGCGGTCGGCCCTATCGCGTCCAAGGCCGTGCTTCGTGGTATGGCAGGAAATTCCACGGAAAACCCACCTCAAATGGCGAACGCTATGACATGTATGGCATGACAGCGGCGCATCCCACACTTCCGATTCCGAGTTATGTCAGAGTCACACGCGTCGCAACCGGCAAATCCGTCGTGCTGCGCGTCAATGACCGCGGCCCCTTTCTGGGGGGACGTGTGATTGATTTGTCTTACGTGGCTGCGTACAAGCTTGGCGTTTTGGCCCCGGGTAGCGCCGAAGTTGTAGTCGAACGCATAATGCCAGACGAAATCCGCAACTGGCGTGTCGCTGCATCAACCTCGGCCCCAACTCAACCCCCCGCCCAGGCTCAGCCAGTGACTCCGCCGCCCGCACCGATTCGCGTACAGGCAGTCGCTGTGACACCTGTTGCCGCGGTCACTTCGACTCAATCTATCCAAACCAAAACCGGTGCACTTGAGGGTTTTTATTTGCAAGCGGGTGCCTTTAGCGATCCCGCTCGTGCGCAATCGCTTGCCTCACAGCTCACTGAAAAAATACCTGCGGACCTAGGTGCTGCCGTCAAGATTGAACAAAACGCCAATAACCTCTACCGCGTAAGAATCGGCCCCTTTGCCAACCGAGAAGCCGCAACGCAGGCGGGCGAACGCCTGCAAAGCGATGCGGGGCTGACGACTACGATTTCAGCGCCTTAAGCCCTAAGGCCCGCGCATAAAGTGTGTCACGGGCTTGTCCAGTGGCTTTTGCAGCCACCCGTGCCGCATCTCTCACCGACATCGTTTCCAGCAGTGCCTCGAGCCACGCATCCACTGAAGCGCTGTCCTCGAGCAGCTCCTCCTCAGTTGGCATCGCCGCGGGGGGATGAATAATCACGACATACTCACCCTGCTCGCGATGCGCATCTGACGCGAGCCATGCCTGAGCCTCCGAAAGCGGCATGGAGGCGATTTCCTCAAAGCGTTTCGTTAACTCGCGGGCAAAAGACACTTGACGCGTCGGACCCAAGACAGCCAAAAGATCGTTCGCACTCGCAACAATCCGGTGCGGCGCCTCGTAGAAAACAACGGCAGCGGCAAGCAGCGTCCATTGCCTGAGCCAGCGTTGCCTTGCCGTAGACTTTGTCGGCGCAAACCCCGCAAAGACAAAACCAGGCGTCGCGTCAGTCGTCACCCCCGTCGCCATTAGCGCACTGATCAAGGCACTGGCCCCCGGAAGAGGCACCACACGCAAGCCTGCATGCCGTACCGCTTGCACCACCAGCCCACCTGGATCACTGACCGCCGGAGACCCTGCATCTGAAATCAAGGCGACGCGCTGGCCCGTCTGCAATCTCTCCACGATATCCGCGGCAGCGCTGCGTTCGTTATGTCGATGCGCGGTAATCAAGGGCGTCGCAATCCCCCAAGCGTCAAGCAAACTCTTGCTGGCACGCGTGTCTTCAGCCGCAATGACGTCAGCGCGACTTAGGGCATGCCAAGCCCTCAGGCTCAAGTCGCCAAGGTTGCCAATCGGTGTGGCAACCACATACAAGGCGTGGGTCGGCCAGAGCTGAACTTCCATCCGCTCGCTCACTCGATCCCATGACGCCGGGAGCCCATCGGGCAGGATATTTTCATTCATTGGGGATTGGCTTAAGTCGCTCATCGTGGCAGTGTAGTCCGCCTGCCTACACCCCGTCACGAAACAGCCCCCTCGATGCACCAAAATCCTGCGCCTGATATCACTCCGTTTACGATCGCAGAGGCCGCCCAACGCAAGGCCGTCCAGGCCAGAAAGCGCAAATTAAGAAAAAAGGCTGCCGCAACAGCGTCCACCGCCATGGCGCCCCCCAATTCGCAGCGCACCGCCTCACTCAAAAGCTTGCGCGCACCCATGCGCAGTGCACGGCAACAACTTGGCGATCATTATGAAACCCGCGCCTGGGAGGTTCTGCAAGAAGCCGGCTGCAGCCTGCTCGCCCGGCAGCTCCGTTGCCCGCTCGGCGAGCTTGATCTGATTGTGCGGGAGGGACAAACACTCGTCTTTGTCGAAGTGCGTTACCGCAGCAGCAGCCGATTTGGGGATGCTGCGGCGAGCGTCACGCCTGCCAAGCAAGCACGCCTGTTAAGGGCAATCCACTGGTGGCTGCCCACCATCGTGCAGCGCGCGTTTGGAGGACAAATGCCGCCTTGCAGAATTGATCTGGCCGCATTTGACCCATCCGGCCTGACGTGGCACCGGGACGCAGTGCGTTTGGACCAAGATAAGTGAGATAATGGAATTCTCTGAAATTTGATGATCGCCATGGATCTTGCTCAACACCTGAACGCGCATTTCGAGGACAACATCGCTGCGACACAACGCAGCATGGAGACCCTGACTGAGCCACTTTTATCAGCCATTGATTTGTGCTTTGGTAGCGTCACGAATAATGCAAAAATTCTGGCTTGCGGCAATGGCGGCTCAGCGGCCGATGCCCAGCATTTCATCGCTGAGCTTGTGGGTCGCTTCGAGCGAGAGCGCCTGCCCTTGGCCGGCATCGCACTCAATACCGACACCTCAATCATGACGGCTGTGGGGAATGATTACGGCTTCGATCAAGTTTTTGCTCGTCAGGTCAGCGCGCTCGGTCAGCCCGGTGACGTTCTAGTCGCCATCTCCACGAGCGGAAACTCGGCCAATGTCATCGCAGCGATCGAGGCCGCCCACGAACGCGAGATGCGCATCATCGCGTTGACGGGCAAAGGCGGTGGCCAGATCAATGCGCTGTTGCTCGAGAACGATATTCATCTTTGTGTCCCGCACGATCGCACCATGCGCATCCAGGAAGTTCACATTTTGGTACTCCATCTGCTGTGCGATGGAATAGACACACTACTACTTGGAGATCCCGCATGAATCTTAAGCGAAACATCGCGCGTCCATTAATCATCTGCGCCGCGCTGCTGGGCAGCGGTGCCACTTTGACTGCCTGCGTACCCTTGCTGATTGGAGGCGCTGCCGCGACAACAGGCATCGTTGCCGTTGACCGCAGAAGTGTCGGACAACAAATCGACGACAAATCAATCGAACTCAAAATCGGCGGTCAATTCCGCTCGGACTTCGGCGATGCGATCGCAGCGACCATCACGTCTTACGATGGCGTTGTTTTAATGACGGGCGACACCATCGGCACCGGAATCAAAGCGAAAGCCACAGAAATCGCACGCAAGGTCGAGCACGTCAAATCCGTATCGAATCAAATCAACGTCGTCAAAGAGCTGGCTTCGTTTGGCATTGTCAGTAATGACATCTGGATCACCTCCAAGGTCATGACGGCGTTGGCGACGGCTAAAGACGTTCCCTCGCGTACGATTGTCGTGACAACAGATCGTAGCGTGGTGTACCTGATGGGCCTGGTGACACAACGCGAAGCAGATCTTGCCGCTTCGGCCGCCGCACAAGTCAGCGGTGTCAAACGGGTTGAAAAACTCTTTCAAATCGTGACGCCCGAAGAAGCGAAGCGACTCGATGACGCCGCACGTGCCGGCAATAACGCTCCCGCGGCTACTACACCCTTAGGCGAAGGATCGACCTCTGCCCCAAACAGCAACATGAATAACGACACCCCACCCGCCGCTGTCCAAGCGATGCCGATCCAATGAAAAAGATCTTCGCTCTCATACTTCTGGCTGCAGTCGGCGGCTTGACAGCCTGGCTTGTCAATACCCGCTCCACGCCTGCGCCGGAAGTCGTCTTTTCAACCTTGTCCGGCAAACAAATTGCACTCTCGGAACTTCGCGGCAAAGTTGTCTTGGTGAAATTCTGGGCAACGAGTTGCGTCAGCTGTGTCGCTCAAATGCCTGACAACATCGAGAACTACGACACCTATCACAACAAGGGCTTTGACATCATCGCGGTCGCCATGCAGTACGACCCCGCTAATTACGTCATTAACTTTACCGAATCACGCAAACTTCCCTTTACTGTTGCGCTAGACACACAAGGTCAGGTCGCAAAAGCCTTTGGTGACGTAAAACTCACCCCCATGGCATTCCTGATTGATAAAAATGGCAATATCATCAAACGTTATTTGGGTTTGTATGACAAAGCCGAATTTCGAAAATCGATTGAAAAAGCACTCGCTGGTTAAGTCCAACCTGACGTGAACTCTTTTGACGATGGTTGTTTTATCTTGATGACCCCTTCTCAACGCTTGCCCACTTTTGTTTCTTGAGCCAAATGACCAGCCCGACACACACCGCGTCCATGCCACCTGAAGTCGTTGCAAAAGTTCTTTCTGAAAGTCTGCCCTATATCAAACGCTTTCATGGCAAAACCATCGTCATCAAATACGGTGGAA
>JAURZO010000240.1 GCA_030653405.1 Zwartia sp.
GAGTTGTTCAATCTTAATCTTAGCGGCACATTGATTTTTTCGGGAGGCCCCAATTCAAAGCTTGCCCGTGCTGAGTCTTTACACATGTATGAGCACTGGTTAGCACTGAGCAAGCCAGCAGAAAATGTTTTGGTCGATCAACGGTCATCCAATACGCGTGAAAACATGATTCACAGCAAGACTTTGCTTGAGGCGCAAGGTTTCCAGACCGATAGCATGCATATCAACGTGATTGCGATTAATTACCACATGCGTCGAGCGGTAGAAACGTTTCGAGCTGTTTTCGGAAATCGTGTCTCTGTGGGAGTCGTCAATTATCAGAGCATTTACTGTCACCCCGAGAGCTGGTTTCAGAATCCTCAGGGTACAAAGCTGATTTGTACCGAAGCACAAAAAATTAAGCGATACTTGCCTGATGCAAATTTACCTGAACAAGTACAGGTCTTTTTGTCGGCAGAATCTTCTCTTTGAGTAAGTTGCTAGAAGTTTCACTTAGCCCGTTGTAGTAGACATGAAGGGGTACACTTAAAAGTCCTTGGGCACACCAATTATGTTTGATTGAGGCTGTTTTATGACCATACTTCCTCTGACGCTCAGCCAGTTTTCTGGAAAGCGGTTTTTGCGCCCCTCCAGCTACACGTTTGCTGCCAAGGACACGATCGCCGCGTTGGTTGCGCAAGAGTTCCCCAAAGCAGCGCTTTCTTTGCCGATTGGTTTTGTTGCCGCGGGTGAGGGGTTCGCACCGGTGGCGGTGCTGGGTTTGCAGCCAGGTCAGAACCTATTCGTGAGTCTTGAAGGCCGTTGGCTGGGCGGGTATATCCCTGCCACTTATCGAGGATATCCGTTCCTGCTTGCGGATGCTGAGGAGGGTCGTCAAGTGCTCTGTATCAATGATGCGCACGGTGCCATTTCTGAAACAGAAGGAGAGGCTTTTTTTGGTGTTGACGAGCAACCGACTGAGGCTGTCAAAGACATTTTGAACTTTTTGAATCAGGTCGCGACGAATCGACTTGGCACGTCAAAAGTGATGGCAGTCATTCAAAAACATCAGCTGATTTCTCCTTGGCCGATCAAGCTCCAGAGTGCAACTCAGCAGGAGCAGATTGTCGAGGGTCTTTATCGCATTGATGAGGTCGCGCTGAATAGTTTGCCTGCCGCGGCTCTCGAAGAGGTACGGCAGTCGGGTGCCTTACCTCTGATTTACTGCCAATTGTTATCTATGCAGCATTTGCCCATGTTGGGCAAGCTGGCTCAAGCCCTTCATGAGGCGGAGCGGGTGGCTTCTATGCCGAAAAGTAATGAGAGCGACCTCGATATGTCATTTTTGGCTGACGATATGACCATCAGTTTTAACAATCTCTAGTTGTTAGGGATTTCACCATTCGTGGCAGACAAACTTGATGCAGATCATAATGTTGCACAGCAAACGCTCGGGCGTTTTTACCTAAAGCATCCCTGAGCTCCGGATTTTCAAGAAGCTGAATGGTTTTGTTGGCAACCTCGTCGGCTGAGAAAAAATCAGCTAATAAGCCAGTTTTGTGGTCGATGATGGCTTCTCTAAGTGGTGCTGTATCACTTGCCACGATCGCACAACCGCAGGCCATGGCTTCAAGCAAGCTCCAGGACAACACAAATGGGTATGTCAAATAAACATGTACGCGCGAGAGTTGCAAAATCGGGATAAATAATTTGTAGTCAATGTGCCCCAAAAAGTGCACACGGCTCAGATCGATTTGGTCTTTGACTTCATTTAGAAATATCTGCTTCCACGATTGGCCTGCAGGCGGCTTTGCACCATAGCTCACCCCATCACCACCCACGATCAGCACGCGTGCGTTCGGGCGCGCTTTCAAAATCTTGGGTAATGCACGCATAAAAATATGGTAGCCCCGATAGGGTTCCATATTCCGGTTCACAAAGGTGATCACCTCGTCTGCGCGTGTCAGGCGATGCGATCCAACTTGTAACTGAATTTCTGCATTGGGTTTGACGATATCGGTGTCAATACCATCGTGTATGACTTCGATTTTGGAACGAAAAGGTTCCGGAAAGGTACTTTTTTGCCATTCTGTTGGCGAAATACCCGCATCCGCAATTTCAAAATGCAGGAAATTGTTGACGTTTTTCATACGCAAGCGACAGGCTTCGCCTGGGTCTGAGCTCAGGAACTCGGGATCAAAACCAATGTCAGCACCTTTCGAGGCATAGTGAAACTCGCAATAAATCACCATCTTTGTATCGGGCCAAACATCTTTTAGGAACAGACTTTCGCCCCAGCCTGGATGCGCCAAAATCAAGTCTGGTGTGTAGCCTTCTGCGCGCAGGGCGAGGGCCGCCCTAAATGCGGCGTCACCGCGAATGACTTTGGTTTCGGTCTCAGCCGCCCATGGGTGAATGTCTTTGCCCGTGCCTTTGGTGGCCTGGTAGCGGATCACTCGCAGGTTTGGGTGTGTTGAGGCGTAATCGTTCATCGTAAACGCCGTAACATGATGCTGCGGGTCTTTGAGTAACTCCGGGACAAGATGCTTAAATTGGCCAGGGAAGTTTTGATGAACGATCAGTATTTTCATAAGATTTGGAAAACTGAGAAATGCTAAGGATGAGCATGTAGCATTATGAGCTATTCTAGTTGAGTGCTTATCGCTAAGTACCTCCAGTTGATCGCGACCTAGCCGCGTACAATTGTGATATTTATCACTAATGTTTGTTGTACTATTGCTGAGCTTTTATTGGAAATCTGCATGCGGTTTGTCCAGCTTAAATCTGCGCTGTTGAAAAAGACCCTCTTAGGAGCTGTTTTGTGTGTACCTGCGCTATCTGTGCAGAGCCAAAGCTTGCCTGAGGCAGTCCAGATTGCACTGGCGCAGTACCCCACGATTTTGGCCGCTCAAGCGCGTTTTGACGCCTCCAAGTCAGACATTATTCGTGCCCAAGGCCAACACTACCCACAAGTCAGCTGGCAAGGTACGACCAGTAACTATAGCGGCGTCACGGCAGATGGCCCCCAGGCGGGTGGCCTGATACCCAATGACTCCTGGATTCAGTCGCCGAACGTCACCATGAATATCTGGTCGGGCTGGCGTATTCAGTCTGAAGTTGAACGCACCCGATCGATCTCATCGGCGCGTGGACATCAGCAGCGGATTACACGCGACGAGGTTGCCTTACTTGCGCTCGAGGGCTACATGATCTGGGCGCGCAACATCGAACTTGTGAGCCTGGCGCGCAAAAACGTCGAGGCCCACCGTCGTATCCTGAACGATGTCCGCAAGATCACGCAGGTAGATCAGGGGCGACGTATTGATCAGGATCAGGCTGAGGTGCGGTTTGAAAACGCGACCTTGCAATTGCAACAGCGTGAAACTGACCTTGCCGTGTCTATCCAGCGTTTAGAGCGCATGATGTTGGGCCCTTTGCCTAAAGCACCCACAGGATTTGCCAAGGTCGCTGGTACGTTGCCCACGAGCCCTGCTGAAGCACTTACAGCCATCAACGACACGCATCCACAGATTGCCGTGCAGCTTTCACAGATTGATGCGGCTAAGGCTGGCGTGAGATCTGCCCAGTCCGGTCATTCTCCTACCGTGAATATGAGTTACGGCAAGCAGGTCTCGCAGGGTAGTGGCCAGGGAGACTACATCACGCAGGTGGCGATCAATGTGCCGATCTTTAGTGGTGGTCAAACCTACGGTGCTGTCGGCAGTGCTAAGAACGAGCTGGTCGCGGTCGAGCAGGGATTGCAGGAGGCTCGCTTGACAGTTCGTGAGCGCTTACTAAGCGTTTGGCCCGAGTTGCTCTCGGCACGTGAGCGCAAGGTCCGTGGCGAGCGTCAAGTGCAGACTGCATTAAAGCTCGTGACAGGCTACGACCAGCAGTTTCGGGTCGGTCGACGCTCGTTGCTTGACCTACTGACTGTTCAGAACGATTTATATAACTATCAAACCAACACCATTATCGCCACCTTTGATGAGCGGATTGCTCACGCCAGAGTGCTGGCCGCCATGGGTAGGCTTGCTCTCGCCTATCAGGCACCTGACACAAAACTCACCGCAAAATAAGGTATCTTGCTTGATGGGGTAGCTCGACCTTCAAGCAAACATCAATCAATATGCAAGAAAACTTGCCAAAACCAAATGACGATGCACTGTTGACGTGTATTGCGCTGATTACTAATTTATTCGGACAACCGATCCATCTCGCGGCGTTGAAGTCAGGCTTTGCTGTGGACGACCAAGGTCGCATTCCGCCGGAATCAGTACCAGAGGTGATGAGACGGCACCACATGCTGGCGGCATGGTCGAGACATCAGCCGTCCAAAATGCCGAACTACGCGCTGCCAGTCATTGTGCCTTTCATCGATGACCGGGTCGCGGTATTGAAGTCAATCAAAGACGGTATTGCGACGGTGCTGTTTGCAGACACCGGCATGACAGATCAGCAGATGACGGTGGACGAGCTTGATGCGCTCGCCACTGGCGAGTTGCTCGTCATCAAACCGCCTCCTAAAAAAGGTGAACAGCAATTAGTTGGCTTCAAAACTGCAGCCTTCAGTTGGTTTTGGGACACGATGTGGCGTTTCCGTCATTTTTACTATGACGCGATGGTGGCAACGGTCGTCGCAAACCTGCTGACGCTTGCCACAGTATTTTTTACGATGAACGTCTTTAACCGGATCATTCCCGCCAAGGCGTATACATCGCTCTGGACGCTGACGATTGGCGTGCTGATTGCGATGCTACTTGAGTTTGGAATGCGGCTGTTAAAAGCCCGTCTGGTTGACCAGGGTGGCAGAAAAGCCGATTTAGCGATTAATGCGACTTTGCTACGCGAGATTATGGCGGTGCGGCTCGATCATCGCCCGCAGTCGATTGGTATCTTTGCAAGCACGATGCGCGACTTCGAGGCGCTTAGAGATTTTTTCTCATCTTCCTTGTTTGTGGTGATTGCCGACCTACCCTTTATTCTTATGTTTTTAGTTTTGATTTGGATTATTGGCGGGCCGATTGTTTGGGTTCCAGTCGTGATTATTCCAATTCTCCTTATTATCGCGTACGTGATTCAACGGCCACTCATGAAGGCGATGCGGAGCAACATGCGTGAGTCGGGTGAGCGTCAAAGCGTGCTAATGGAAGCGATCCTGAACCTTGAGATGCTCAAAGCACATAACGCTGAGGGATATTTGCAGCGTCGTTGGGAAAAAGCGAATGTCGCGACGTCAGAGTCTTATTTGGCTATTCGTCATAGCACTAATCTTGTGAATGGTATTACCACGACATTGCAGCACATGTGCTCCGTAGGTGTGATCGTGATGGGCGTCTATCTCATTCATGCGAATACTCTTACACTTGGTGCCCTGATCGCCTGCAACATTCTAGCCGGCCGTACGATGGGGCCTCTCGGCAGTGTTTTGCAGTTGGCAACTCGTTACCAACAAGCGAAGACCTCGCTAGAGGCTTTGGATGGGCTCATGCAGCGTCCTCGTGATCGTGATTATGATCATCGCTATATCGTCCCAGAAACTTTTACAGGCGCTTTGCGTGCGGACAACATCGAGTATGCATATCCCGGCGAGCATGCGATACCTGCGCTCAATAAGATCTCCTTCAGTTTGGCGCCCGGAGATCACGTAGCTCTTCTTGGGCCGATTGGTTGCGGTAAAAGCACATTGCTGCGCACCATGGCGGGTCTTTATAAGCCCAAAGGCGGCAGTGTCTTGATTAATGATCTCGATATATTGCAGATTGATCCGACTGAGCTACGTTCAAGAATTGGTTACGTTGGGCAAGATGCCCAGCTATTCATGGGATCGTTGCGAGAGAATCTGGTGTTGTCTGACAGCTGGATCACTGATGCGCGCATTATCGAGGTGCTCAAGCAGTTGGACATG
>JAURZO010000241.1 GCA_030653405.1 Zwartia sp.
ATTCAGAAATCCGGTGCTAAAACTGACTAGTTTTTTTACTCTTAACGATGCTGTGACTGACAACTCATGACTTGGACAAATCCCAAACTGATTTCTTTTGCTCAGAAGCGCCAGAATTTTTTGTCAGGTCAGTCCACGCCACGTGACTTGCTTGAGGAATGCGCGGCGAACATTGCAGCGCTTGAGCCTACCGTGCAGGCATTCGTATCAATTGATCTTGAGGCGGCCAGACGGGCTGCCGATGCGTCCACGGCCCGTTATCGCGCGGGAAAACCTTTGTCGCTCGTGGACGGTTGTCCTGTTGGCGTTAAAGACATCATTACAAACAGCGATTTTCCGACTCAAATGGGCTCGCCTGCCTATGCGGGATATCAAACACCACATGATGCGGCCTGCGTCTACGCATTGCGCAGTGCAGGCGCGATCATTGTTGGAAAAACGGTGACGACAGAGTTTGCAATTGGATCGTCGAGGCAAACAACGAATCCCTTTGATGTGACGCGCACACCAGGCGGTTCCTCCAGCGGTTCGGCAGCAGCAGTAGGCGCTGGCATGCTGCCCGTGGCGCTTGCCACGCAAACACAAGCATCTACTTTGCGTCCGGCCTCTTATTGCGGAGCCTATGCGTTTAAGCCCACCTACGGTGCCTTTCGAATGGATGGTGTGCATATCATGTCGCCCACGAGCGATCATGTAGGTGTGATTGGAGCATCGGTGCAAGACGTTTGGGAGACAGCCTCCAGGATCGCACTATCTGTTGGCGGCTCGGGTTATCCGTTCATGCAGCGCGCGGGAGAACCCATTGTTGCAGCGAAGCCTGGGCGCCTCATACGACTTTTCACTCGGGGCTGGAGCGAGATGGAAGCAGCTGCTCAAGAAGCGTTCGATGAGATGGTGCGTCATCTATCCAAGGCAGATATCAGTATTGTTGACCGGCATACACACAAAGAAATTGAAAGGCTAGAACAAACGCTGGAGTCGTGTCTGGATCGCGCCCTTGAACTCGTCGTCTATGAGATGCAATGGCCTTTCCAAGACTATATCGATCGCTATGGTGACAAGATCGGTCCACGTATCCATCGCATGGTTGAGCAGGCTCGGTCTATGTCCAGAGCTGACTACGCGGATTTGCTTCAGATGAGGCGGGACGTGCAACGACAGCTCACTATTGTGGCGAATGAGTTGGAGGCTGACGGTTTCCTTTTGCCATCGTCTTCCGGTCCGGCACCCGTTGGATTGGAGTACACAGGGAGCCGCACGTTTCCTTCCTTTGCAAACTTGGCTGGATTTCCGGCAGTTGGATTACCAAAGCTCAGTGTGGGCGGCTTGCCGTTCGGGATTCAGTTGTTTCATCTTGAAGGGCGGGACGGCGATCTTTGTGCTTATGCGCAATGGATTGATGAGCACCTAAGCGCTGAGTCTTCTTGACCTCAGGACTATTGATTGCCCTAAGTAGCGGCCTTACCCGCATACGCCGAGAATAACGCCATACAGAGACAAGTTTGGGTATAGTTCAGTTTTCTCTGGAGGCACTGATGAAAACAATTAATTCCCTGCTCCTGAGTCGTCCGGCCAAGTGGACGGCGGGTGCTTTGTCGGCGATCGCGCTGACCTTTGGTACTGCGACGACGCAGGCTCAACAAGCCTATCCAAATGCACCGATTCGTCTCGTGGTCGGTTATGCCGCAGGTGGTACAACTGACATTCTGGCGCGCTCGCTGGGTGAGCAGCTAGGTAAGATTTTGGGTCAGACCATCATCGTCGACAACAAACCAGGGGCTGCCAGCAATATTGGTGCCGCGTTTGTCGCCCAAGCAAAGCCAGATGGTTACACCCTTTATATGGCAACCGTCGCAAGCCACGGTATCAATCCTGCTTTATATCGCGGGAAACTGACATTTGATCCGATCAAGGATTTTGCGCCGGTTTCGATGGTGGCTTCTATTCCTCTGATGCTGGTGATCAATCCTAGCTTGCCAGTGAAGTCAATTCAAGAGTTGATCGACTACGCGAAAAAGAATCCCGGCAAATTGAATTACGCTTCAAGCGGAAACGGCTCTCCTGGTCACTTGGCTGCCGCTGTATTCAACGATGCGACGCAAGTGCAGATCGAGCATATTCCTTTTAAGGGCGGTAATCCTGCCAATACCTCTGTGCTCGCGGGTGAAACGCAAATGACGTTTGCGACAGTGCCGGGTGCGTTACCGCACGTGGTGGCGGGCAAGCTCATTGCCCTGGGCGTGACAACCAAGCAGCGTTCGAGCGAGTTGCCCAATGTGCCGACGATTGCCGAGGCCGCAAACTTGCCAACCTACGACATCAGCACATGGAACGCAATTCTGGCACCAAAGGGCACGCCAGAGGCGGTCGTTGCAAAATTGAACGCAGCAATCGGTCAGGCAATGAAGTCGCCTGAGTTGCGTCAGCGGTTCGAGAAAGAGGGTGCCTTGCCCATGACGAGCACCCCCAAAGAGCTCAGCGACTTTATCGTGGCTGAGGTCGATCGCTGGGGTAAGGTCGTTGACAAGACCCCGATGAGCACTAACTAAACAAACTTGCCCGTCAACCCGCCGTCGACGACGATTTCTGTTCCAGTGATGTAAGACGCTTCATCGGAAGCCAGAAAAGTCGCGACGGAGGCGATTTCCCACGGCGAACCCATGCGACCCATGGGGACCTGCCGGTCCCGTGCGCGACGTGTGTTGTCCATGTCTGCATTCGCATCAAACACTTTTGCGACGTTCTTTTGGATTCTCGGCGTATCGATCAAGCCGGGCACGATCGTGTTGGCTCGAATACCGTCAACGGCATATTGTTGCGCAAGCATTTTGATGAAGTGAGTGACTGCCGCTTTCGTGACGCTATAGGCGAGGTGAGGGTATCCCAAGTAACGCATGCCAGCGACTGATGACACGCCGATAATGGATCCAGAACCTTGTTTCACCATAACGGGTGCCACGAGCTTTGCGGCGATCAAGATACTTTCGACATTGACCTTTTGAATACGATCCCAGTCTTCGAGAGAGGTCTCAGCGGGACCTCCCACGCGGCCAATGCCCGCGTTGATTTGCAAAATATCGATACGACCAAAATCATCCATGACACGCGCAATGGCCGCTTGCATCGCATCGAAATCAGCCACATCCGCTTGATAGGCGATCGCTTGTCCACCTAGGGCGCTGATTTCTGTTGCGACTTCTTGCGCGGCTTCGAGATTGAAATCCAGGGCGGCTACGCTTGCACTGGCTTGGGCCATGGCGATCGAACTGGCTTTGCCAATACTGAGGCCTGGAGCGCTTGTTCCTGCTCCAAGAATCAATGCGACACGCCCAGCCAGACGCTGAGACTTGGCTGGAAGGCCTGCCTTGACGATTGGTGCATTCATGCGACTTGGCCCAGTCCGACGGTCAATCCGCCGCAGACGTACAGCACCTGACCGGTAATGAAGCCAGCGCGATCGTCCATCAAGGAGGCCACAGCATGTGCAATGTCCTCGGGTTCTCCCATGCGCTTGACAGGAATCGACTCCAGAATTTTTTTCGTTTTGGGTGAATCCGGTGGATTGCCTGAAAGAAAAAGTTCGGTGGCGATCGGTCCAGGACCAATTGCATTGACCGTCACACCATATGGGGCGAGTTCCAAGGCCCAAGTGCGTGTCATCCCAAGCAGACCCGCCTTGGTGGCGGAATAAACCGTGCGGAGTTCTTTACCGAGTGCCGCACGGCTCGAGATGTTGATGATCCGACCAAAGCGGGCGGCCTGCATCAAGGGTTGCAGGCCTTGTGCAACTAGCATGGGGGCGCGAAGATTGAGTGCGCAGACGGCATCGAAATCGTCCAGCGTTGCATCTTCAAGTGTGCCGGGTCGAATAAAACCGGCGTTGTTGACGACGCGCAGCACATTGTGATCACGCGTGATGCGTTGCAGGATCTCCTTTGTGGCTTGCGCATCGGTCAAGTCCGCTTGGTAATGGGTTTCACCCTTGAGCAAGTTTGTTGGGGCGACACGATCGAGATTGATAATCTGATATCCATCCTCAATGCATCGACGAATGATGGCGCGACCAATACCGCCGCTGCCGCCTGTGACGAGAACGCTACGCTCAGCCATGTGATTTGCCTCCTGTACCTGTACCTGGGCCGTTACCAACATAGGGAATCATTTCGTCGATGGTGTCCCAGATAAAACGACCCGCAGGGTCTTGTTGCTCTTCGGCAATGTGCGACACCAGTCCTGCCGCGCGAGAAATCACGGCAAAGCCGCGCATCAGTTTCGGAGGGATACCAATCTCACCCAGCATCGCGGCAACAGCGCCCGTTGCATTGATGGTGATATGACGACCATATACACGATCAACAGTGGCAGAAAGCAACCGTAATGCCCGAACGTAGCGTTGGTGGAGTTCTGGCTCGGCCTCGGTGAGCGCCAAGAGCTTGATGGAGCGCGGATCATCGGGCTTGTGCAGGTGATGTCCAAAGCCCGGTAAGTTCTGTTTGTTTTTACGAATCTCCGTCACCAACTTTTCCGTGAATTTTTCAGGATCGGCGGCGTTGACGATTTGTTCAAGAATGACGGCATTGTTTTCCATAGTGCCGACAAACTGACTACCAACCGCCATCAACCCTGCTGCGACGGCACCTTGTAAATTTTCCGGCGCACTCATGTAGATCATGCGTGTGGCAATCGCACTAGGCGTGAAGCCGTGCTCCATCAGTGTGATGAGTACGGCATCCATGATCCGCATGTCCACTGGACGAGGTTCACGTCCCAAAATTTGCATGAACATGACTTCTGAGAATGTTTTTTTACCCAGTAGATCCTCGACCAGATCTGCGTCTCGATAATTCATGCTCGTGAGTGTGTGCGTGCAGAGCTTAGTCGTGGGTGTTGGTTTGTTTGAAGAGGCTGTCATGGATGATTCTTCTTTATCTGTGAATGAGATGTTGAGTGAGCGATTAAGTCAGCGGTTCAATGCATTGAGTGGAAATGAATCGAGATCATTGTTTTGAGCCGAGTGCTTCGCGAATGGCTGTCTTAAGTACCTTCCCAACCGATGAGCGTGGCAATTGTTCAAAGAAATGAATTTTTTTCGGAGCGTGTACGGAGCCGAGCATGGTCTTGACATGGGCAATCAACGACTCAGGTTCGCAAGCGATCCCGGGGTGCAACTGAACGGCGGCGTGAACGGCTTCGCCCCATTTTTCGTCAGGCATGCCAAAGACTGCGCACTCATACACCGCGGCGTGTTGCGACAAGACGTTCTCGACATCTGTTGGATAAATATTAAACCCGCCGGTGATGATGACATCGCGGATCCGATCTTTGAGGAACAGATACCCTCGGTCATCGATCAAGCCCACATCACCGGTATGGAGCCAGCCATCGACAATTGTTTCCGCTGTCTTCTCAGGTAGGCGCCAGTAGCCGTTCATGACGAGATGACCACGCACGACGACCTCTCCGACTTCGCCCTCTGGTAGCAAGGCGCCCTCCGGTGACATGATGGCCATATCAGAGAGCCACGTACAGCGACCAACGGACCCACGGTTTAGCGGATCCTTGAAACCACTTGGACGCATCATCGTCACTATTTGTGGAGCTTCTGTCTGTCCATAGGTTGTTCCGACCACATCGCCAAAAAAAGCACGCAACTGGTCGACTTTTTCGGCGGGCATGGGGGCGCCACCGTAAATAAGGTTGCGCAACTTGGGGAAGTCAGAGCGTGAAACACCAGGGTGCGCCATCACCATGTATATGAGCGTGGGTGGCATGAAGCTCATGGTGCCGCCCTGTTCGCGGAACGCCTGGATGACGGAGGCAGGATCCGTCTTGTCCAAGAAGAGCAATCTGGCGCCCTCGGCAAGCATTGGCAACAGATAGGTGGAGGTGCCGTGCGTCACAGGTGCGGTCACAACAAAGCAGTCATCTTGGGTGATTTGCCAGCCGCTGACTTGATTAATGATCCCCGCGGTCCAGGCACGATAGGGTTGCATCACGCCTTTGGGTAGACCGGTGGTGCCGCCTGTGAATTTGATGGCCTGCGTGGCGTTTTCGCCGGCTTCATTTGGACTTGGCACTTGACCCGAGTATTGTCGAATCAGACTGTGTACGTGGTGCGCGGCATCTGGCAGCGCCGCATCCAGTCTGAGCCAGTGTGCACGACTCGCCTCAAGGAGTTCAGCACCTTTTGCATCGGACACCATAATGCTGGGTTCGATCGTATCGATGATGCGTTTAATCTCCGAGCGCGTGCTGCGCGCGTTTAGTGGCACCCAGACTTTGCCAGCGGCCAAGACGGCCAAAATCGCGATCGCGTGTTCAACAGTGTTGGCAGCGCAGATTGCCACACGACTTTGTGGTGTGGCATCGATTTTTTGAAACGCATAAGCGAGTGCGTTAACGGTAGCGGCGAGGGTTTGATAGTCCAGACTCAGTGTGGCGCTTTGCAGCGCGATACGGTCTGGATAAAGCTTAGCTGCACGGAAAAAGAAATCTATTGGGTACACCTGAGTCCTTTGTTTGTATATTGAACACTTTGCATCGTATTGAAACAATTTTCCAATTTAAACTTGTTTCATACAAACAAATTTGTCTAAATAATGAACAGCGAGAAGATCGGTGAGGGACGTGCTGTGACGACGGGTGAGCCGGACTTTGAGACGGATCGCGAAACGACCCGCGAGAAAGGCGCTGGTCCGAGCACTTTTAAGCGTGGTCTCGAGGTGTTGGAGCTACTGCGCCGTGCGGGCGAGCCGGGACTGACCATCCCTGAAATCGCAGCAGGCGCGAGGATTCAGCGCAGTACCACCTATCGGTTTTTGGATGTTTTAGTGCGGTTTGGCTGTGTGTCCCGGGATGACACCACAAAACGCTATTCGGTTCGTCCGTACTGGGCAGCGCCTGATCGTTCTGATGAAGCGGTGCTCGAGGATGCAAAGAGCGCCTTGCGTCGTATTAGTGATCTGACTGGCGACAGTGCTTTTTTGATTTGCCGCTCGGGTGCAGACTCACTTTGCTTGCACAGAGAGGTCGGGACCTACCCCTTACAAGTGCTCACGGTCGCGGCGGGGCATCGTCAGCCATTGGGTGTTGGAGCGGCTGGTCTGGCCTTTCTCGCGGCCTTGCCGCAAGAGGAGGTCGCCTTGCTGATTGAACAAAACGCGCCTCGCTTAGGGGCTTATGGGTCAATGAGCGCAGAGCAATTACAACTGCTGGTGAATACGACTCGCGACCGTGGCTGGTCCGTGGTGGGTAACGCTGCGGTGCAAGGGGTCTTGGGTGTGGGGGTCGCGCTTTGTGATCCGAATGGTCAACCCATTCTTGCTGTCAGTGTTTCCTCGGTCATCGACCGGATGCCGATCACGCGACAAAAGACCATTGCTGAATGGATTGCCACCGCACTGGCCAAGCTCAGTCTGAAGGGCCCCGCCTAACGCAGGCGAGGCCACTTGGCTGACGTGAGAAAGCGGTATTGTTAGCGAAGTTTTGTTGCAGTGATAACAGCTGCGGGTTGATCTTTGATGCTGCCATTGAGTTTCGAATTTGAGACTTGACCGACAAAAGTTTGCGGCTTGTCATGCGCGTCGCGGTACGTAAAGCTCAGCTGTGAGCCATTCAGCCGACCTTGAACCTTTTGTGAACGATTATCCGAAAAGGTGAGGGTCCCTTCAATTTTCTGAAATTTTTGGTTGATGCTGAGCAGCGCCGTTGAGAGACCTGGCAGATCATTGACCGACCAGTCGCCCTGGATTTTTGCGGGAACAACCCAAAAATAACCGCGCCCACCACCCTCTGGACTGACGATTTCATCAGGCTCCCACGAGCCCATCATGAAGGAGTTTGATACGACACGCGTGCCCGGTTTCATGTCCAGAATGGTGGGTTTAAGTCGAATATTGAGGCTGGTGAGCAGGTAGAGTGTCACCACGGTTGCGTTAGAGAAATCTTCTTTGAAAATATCACCCGTAATGATGGTGACTTTGTCTCCGACACCCGCTTGTTGAGCGTTGCGACGGGCCAAGGCTGCCATCTCCGGGTTGTATTCGATGCCGACAGCGCGCGCACCAAATTGACGTGCCGCCTGGATGGGGATCTTGCCATCGCCCGCGCCCAGATCGTAGACCAGATCGTTTGAATTGACCTTGGCTGTTTCAAGCATTTTCACCACGAGGTCGTTTGGCGTGGGTACCCAAATCACGTCTTTGCCTTGTTGAGCGACAACAGGTTCGTAAGGTTTTGTGTTTGTCTGTGCTTGAGCTAAGCCAATGGTCAGCTGGCTCAGGAATGCTGAAGCTGCCAGTAATCGCAACAATCCAAGTCTTGAAAAGGGTTTCATCGCCATATCGCTTACCTGTCTGGTGGGTTAAAAAAGAAGAATTCGGCTCGTTTATGCTATGTTCCAAGTGGCTTTGTTGTCTATATTTTTTTACGTTTGGAGATGATGTGATGCGTAGTGGATTGCGGTTAGTGGCGGCAGCGATGTCGTTTTTTCTTTTTGGTGTGTCTGCTCAGGCGCAAACGTTTCCGTCAAAGTCCATATCTTTTATCGTGCCTTTTGCGGCCGGGGGTCCGGCGGATTTAGTGGCGCGAGAAGTCGGTCGCCTCATGTCCGAGGAGTTGGGTAAATCTGTTGTTGTAGAAAATCAGCCAGGTGGTTCGGGCGTTGTCGCGCTCAACGGTATGAATCGCGCCGCGGCGGATGGCTACACTTTGTTGTTCGCGGCCTCGGGTACCGTGGTGATTAGTCCGCTGCTGAATGGCAAGTTCGAAGCAGTCACCAAGCAGCTTGCACCTGTTGGCTTAGTGTCGACGAGCCCTCATGTGCTTGTAGTGACCTCGAAAATCGGAGTGAAATCCGTCAAGGGTCTGATCGACTATGCCTTGGCCAATCCAGGTAAGGTCAATTTTGGCTCAGCAGGTACGGGGGGCGCAGCACACCTCGGCATGGAGATGTTCAAGTCGCAAGCGAAGATCGATGCGGTACACGTGCCGTATAAGGGCACCTCGCAAGTGATCGCCGATCTAGCCTCAGGCGAGGTTCAGGCTCTTTTTAGCAGCATGCCATCGTTAAAGCCGTTGATCGACCGAGGCGCAGTGGTGGCGATCGGCATGAGCGGTCCGAGCGCCGGTGCCGAAAAAATGGGGATCCCCGAGATTGCCAAGGCGGGTTTGCCTGAGTTTGGGTACACCACGTGGTATGGCTTGTTTGCCCCAGCGGGCACGCCTGATGCCACGATCAAAACCTTGAATGAAGCACTGAAAAAAGTATTGGCGAATCCCGCTTTGGCAGAAAAACTGAGTCCTCAAGGTTTAGATCTCAGCTACAGCACACCTGCTCAGCTCGGCACCTTGGTGCAGACCGAGGCAGCGGGTTGGTCCAAGATCATAAAGGATGCGAACATCAGTATCAAGTAGGGTTGACCTGTTCGCACTCTTGCAGTTTTTCATTGAACTCTTGAGGCGATGACGACTGTACCTGGCAGTTCTCTGATCGAACCGTGGATGCTGTCCTTACTGACTTCACCCACAAAGGTTTGCAGTTGATTGTTAGCATTACGGTATTCGAAGGTGAGTTGCGAGCCCCGCAGCTTGCCATCGAAGCGTTGTGTGATTGCATCCCCACTCAAAAAGTCCCCGTCGACTTTTTGACTTCTTTGCACAAATTTGATTTTGGTATCCGGCATGCCGGGCAGACCTGTGACATTCCATTGCCCTTCAATTTTTGCCGGCACAATCCAGAAGTAACCTACAGCTTCTCCTCCGGAAAAAATAACTTCATCCGGCTGCCAAGACCCCATGCCAAAAGTGTTTGAGACGACTCGCGTACCAGGCTTCATGGCGAGTAATTTAGGTTTGAGCTTGATATTGAGTTGGGTCAAAAGATATAAGGTGACAACCGTCGCATTAGAAAAATCTTCTTCGAAAATATCGCCGGTCACAATGGTTACCCGATCCGATACGCCAGCCTCTAGAGCCAGACGTCTGGCAAGAGCAGCCATATTTGGATTGAATTCAATACCGACTGCTCGAGCATTAAAACGTTTTGCCGCCTCAATCGGAATTTTTCCATCCCCCGCTCCTAAGTCATAGACGAGATCTGTCGAGTTGACTTGAGCGATATCGAGCATCTCGGTCACGATCTTGTTGGCCGTTGGCATCCACATCACATCCTTTCCGCTCTGCGCCATCAATGGCTGATACTGCTCGGTTCCCTCGTGTTGCGTCGCGCAGCCGGATGTCAGGCTCACGAAAATAGCGATCGCGGCAAGAGTGGTCAGTTTGCCTCTAGAGTGGGACAAATGTGAGGGTTGGTAAGCGCGATGAGAGACCATGATTTCACTAAAAAGTTGAAAATAAAAAAATAAGGCATCTCGTTTTACGGAGATGCCTGATGTCAATCGTGAAATTAATCAATGATCGTCGGAAAAATTATTTTGCAGCTGCGTTGGATGCTTCGACGACCTGCTTCCACTTGGCAGTTTCCTTTGCCATGAACTCAGCAAAAAACTCGGGTGTCTTGCCAACCGGATCAGCACCGGCAGTCACGAATCGATCTTCAAGTTTTGGCATGATTGCATTGACTTCCTTGTTGAGGAGATCAACGATTGCCTGAGGCGTACCTTTAGGCGCAAGCAGTCCGAACCAGGAGCCTGAGGAATATCCAGGAAAGCCGCTTTCTGCAATAGTCGGGACCTCAGGCATGGAGCGTGAACGCTCCAGACTTGAGACTGCGATTGGGATGAGTTTGCCGGACTTGATGGGTGCGATCACAGAAGGAATTGTGGCAAACATGAAGTCGGTACGACCCGCTAATAAATCGTTCAATGCCTCAGCGCCTTTGTAGGGGATATGCTGTGCATCGATTCCCATTCTTTCCATCAACATGAAGCTAGACAGGTGCGCGGAGGTTCCAACGCCAGTCGAGGCGTAGTTGAGCTTGCCTGAGTTGGCTTTGGCATAGGCGGCGAATTCTTTAAAATTCTTAATGCCCTTTTCTGGATTGACGACGAGTACGTTAGGGACATCAGCCACCAGAATAATGGGCACCAAGTCTTTGAGTGGGTCGTAAGCAAGTTTTTGCAGAGAGGGGTTGATGGTCAGTGGACCGACTGACGCCATCAAAATACTGTAACCATCGGGCGCGGCTTTGACGATATCGGCTGTGCCAATATTTCCACCTGCACCTGGTTTGTTTTCAACAATAAAGTTCGCGCCTTTCATCCGGCTTGGAAGTTCGTTGGCAATGGCGCGCGCGATCACATCGGTTGTGCCGCCAGCGGTAAAGCCAACCATAATTTTGACTGGTCGATCGGGATAATTGCCAGCGCTTTGCGCCTGAACAGTGAGGGCCGCGCCTGCAGTGACCAGACCGAATGCCGCTGTTGCCGCGTAGCGTTTCAATTTTGTATTAAACAAAGGTATCTCCTAGTGACTGATTGTTGTGCCAAGGCGTTGCAACGCCTTGATTCTTTGGTGAGTATGAGTATAGATGAGTGTTCGTCAGGCTGCCACAAACCGGAGTTCTTGTGCCGGTATACGAAGATGAACGGAGGAGCCCGCCGTCAAGGGCGCCCTTCCTCTGGAGTGCGGGATGTCGGCTTTGATGCGACCTTGACCAACCCGGATCTCATAGCGTAAGAACTCGCCCAAAAATTCCGACTCCTCGATGACCCCTTGTAGCGCCAGATTGCCCTGCAAGTCATTTGTGGAGTCATCTGCGAATCGAACGGCATGCGGCCTGAAGGCCAGATCCATTTCCGTATTTTGGAGTTCCAGGCCGCTAGGCAGAGTCAGCGTTCCGAGAGTCTGTGACTCGAATCTCAGGTGATCGCCTTCTGTGAGGAAACGACCCGGAAACAGATTCACAGAGCCCACAAACTGAGCGACGAAGCGGTTAACAGGAAAGTCGAATAACTCCATGGGTGTGCCGACTTGCTGGATGATGCCTTGATCCATCACTGCAATACGATGACAGGTCGTGAGGGCTTCTTCCTGATCGTGGGTCACAAAAATAGTGGTGATGCCCAAGCGACGTTGCAGCTGCACCAGTTCCTGTCGCGTTTGTGTGCGTAGCTTTGCATCAAGATTAGAGAGAGGTTCGTCAAGCAACAGAACTTGCGGCTCAATCGCGAGCGTACGGGCAATCGCCACGCGTTGCTGTTGTCCCCCGGAAAGTTGTCCCGGCCGGCGATTGGCCAGACCAGCCATGTCTACTAACTCAAGGGCACTGGTCACCTTGCTGCGGACTTCAGCGCTTGGCAATTTGCGTGCCTCCAGGCCAAAGGCGACATTCTGGGCGACGGTCATGTGTGGCCAGAGTGCGTAGTTTTGGAACACCATACCCACATTACGCAACCAAGGCTGGGTGCCTGTCACGTCCTTGCCGTCAATCAGCAGCTCACCGCGTTGGTGCTGATTGAATCCGGCAATCAATCGTAAAAGCGTGGACTTACCTGATCCTGATGGTCCGAGTAAGGCAAAAAATTCACCGGGTTGAATACTCAGGGTGATGTCTTTAAGTACCGCGGTCGAGCCAAATGCAAGTGCGATATTTTTAATCTCGATTCCAACTGATTTCATGTCCGATTTCCAACCTGTTGATGAGGCGTAGCCGCTGCAGCCAAGCGATGCGAGATGTATGTGCCAAGCGCGACTATCGTAATGGCCACGACACTCAGTGCCGCACCGGGACCTCGACCCGCAATCGACTGAAAGTATAAATAGATGCCATAGGACATCGGCGCGAGACTTTCTCTGCTGGTGAGTAGAATCGTTTCAGAAATTTCAGCCGCTGCTGTGATGAAGCTTGTGACAAAGCCGGCGAGCAAGCCCCCCATCATCAAGGGAATCACGATCTTGCGAATGATCCGCCCACGACCCGCCCCGATATTTTCCGCCGCTTCTTCAAGGGCAGGGTGGACTTGTGTGAGTGCAGCCATGCAGGACCGCAGCGCATAGGGAAGACGTCGCACGGAGTAGGCAATCACAAATATGACCCAGCTGGCCGTCAGTGCGCCCATACCGAATGGCAGATCAATGCCGCGAAACGCACGCAAATAACCAATGCCGAGCACGAGGCCTGGCATCGCCAACGCCACCGTGACCAGATGGTCGAGGATTTGTCGACCGGGAATGGTGGTCCGAATCACGATGTAGGCGATCGCACCGCCAATGATGATGTCAATGAATGCAGCAAGCCCGCAGTAGAGGATGGTATTCCAGATCATCTGCTTGGCATCAGTAAAAATCGTGGCGTAATGCACAAGCGTGAATTGTTCGGGCAAGACGCTAAAGCTCCAGACCTTGAAAAACGACATCAATAAAATGCCGAGGTGTGGAGACAACACCAGCATCAGCACACCGATAATCCAGCCATACGCCACAGCAGTCTGCCAGTTTGTGAGTTTACGTTTGGGTGCCTGTGCGCCACCGCGTGATACGAGCGCGTAATCACGTCGTTTGACGAACCACCAAGAGCCCGCCATCGCGGCAATCGAGAACAGCACGAGAATCACGCAGATGACGTAGCCGATTGGATCCTCGATGCCGATCGAAGTCACGCGAAGATAAGCTTGGGGCGCCAACATGTTGGTGACATTCAGCACCAGTGGCGTGCCAAGATCGTCAAATACCTTGATGAAAACCAGTGACGCGCCAGCAATGTAGCCTGGTAGTGCGAGCGGGAAAATAATCTTCCGAAAAAGGCGCCAGCCTGAGGCACCAAGGTTTTGCCCCGCTTCCTCCATCGAAGAGTCAATGGTCGCCAGTGAGGCTGAAAGATTGAGCAAAATGAATGGGAAGTAATGCAGTGTTTCGACAAAAATAATGCCGTTCAGTCCCTCCATAATGGGGATGCTAAAGCCGAAGGTATCCATGAGAATCAGATTCACGGCGCCGGATCGGCCAAAGATCAACTGCATCGCGGCTGCGCCAACAAAAGCAGGCATCACGAGCGGTAAGACCCCAAGCGTTTGAATGAGAACTGCACCGCGAAACTGAAACCGTACTGTTAGATAGGCGAGGGGAATCGCGATCACTGTGGCGAAAAAAACTGTTGTGCCGGCGACATAGAGACTGTTGGCAAATGATTCTCGCATCAGCGAAATTTCTGCAAATGCCAAAAAATGAGAGAACGTGAAGTTGCCCTGACCATCGGTGAATGCCGTATAAATGACAGTCAGTATGGGGCCAATTAAAAAGATAAATAAAAATGCGGCGATGGCGATTGCGATCGCAATCAGACCAGGATGGTTACGCTTCACGTTTGTCGTGCACCTTTAAAAAGGCCCCGAAGGGCCTTGTCTGACTTATTTTGCCGAGTTGGCGAGTGTAATGGCGCGAGCGTAGTTTGCTTTGGCTCGACTCGCCCATTCTTCTTCAACTTTTGCTTTGGCGCGGGAGGCTTCGGCATCCCCTTTTTTGGCTTTGAACAAGGCGAGCAGGGCAGGATCCTGAATTTGCTTTTCATCGACTGCGGGTGAAAAGGCTAGTTGACGCGCTTCAGCAAGCTGCGCGCTTGGACGACCGGCCAAACGCTTTTCCGCATCTTGGATCGCCTTGGTTGCAGCGACCAATTCCTTGTGACGGAACGTGATCATCTGGTCAAACAAGGATCGCACGACCATATAGCGTGACTCGGAAAGCGTTGAGTCGAAATTCACTTTGGCCTGAATCTTGCCGCTAAAGGGATTAGGGTAGTCAGCGGGTGCTTGCTTGTAGATGGCTGGCAAGACGGGCAGACGGCTAATGTCCTTTTGTAGCAAGAGCTTTTGGCCCTCGTCTGAAAGTGTGAATTCAATAAAACGCTTACCAGCTTCGGGAGACTTGGCTCCCTCGATGAGTCCGATGTTGGCCGGTACGATCGACGTCACTGAAGGATAGACAAAATCAACGGGCATCCCGGAATTTTTGGCTGCGAGACCAAAGAAGTCGATCACCAGACCAATGCCGAACTGTCCGTTCGATACGCCATCCGGCACACCGAAGCTGCGTTCGGTGATTGCGGCAGAGTTGCCACCAATCATCAGAACCTGTTCCCAGCCTTTGGTCCACCCTTCACCTTGCAGGATCGTTTCCACCGTCAAATGCGTGGTCCCCGAGCGCGAGGGACTAGAAATCGCCAGATGGCTAAAGTAAACAGGCTTGACCAGATCCGCCCATTCTTTCGGCGCAGGCAGTTTGTTTGCCTTCATGTAGCGGGTATTCCACATCATCCCGTAACCGGCCAGCGCCTGGCCGCGATAGAAACCTTGAGGATCATTTACTGGATAGTTACCGACTTTGGCAGGAATCTCGGGGTTGCCAGGACCAATGTTGACTAATAGCTTTTGACCTGCCAACACTTCAAACGCATCTGGCGCAGAAGCCCAAAAGACCTCTGGTCGTGAACCAGCAAGCTGTTCCCTGACATAGGCAATGCCGGCCGAGGTATTTTTATTCAGAATTTCAACAGTATCGCCAGGGTATTTTGCCTCGTAGGCTTTCTTATAGGCGGTTGTCAGCTCTTTTGGAAATGAGGTCACAACCGATATGGTCTCTGCGTAAGATCCAACAGGAATCAACAGGGCGAGCAAGGCGGATGCCAAGGTAGTACGCGTCAATAAGTGTTGCATGTGGGCCTCTAAATTTTAGTTAGTACTTGCATAAGCTTTCTCTGAACGCAAGCTGTCATGGGCAATCGTGCACTAGGAAATCTTAACAGGAGCGCCTATTTTTGGGTAATTGTCGTGCCAGAAAGGTATCCCAATTAGCGTATTGAGGATTGTCATCAAATCTCTTACCGTTGCGGCAATATTAACTGGGAGGATGTATGGATAAGGCTGATTTTGCACGTTATCAAGAAATTATTATGACTACAGCAACGGATGTGGGGCTTAAGGTCCTCGCCGCGATTGTTTTTTGGGTTGTCGGTCGCTGGCTGATTGGTCGGGCGGTTACGTTGGTGCGTCACTCCCTCGAAAGACAGAAGGTGGATCCAACGGTGCTCCGTTACGTGGGCTCTGTGATTACGGTCACGCTAAACATCCTTTTGGTGATTGGCATCCTGGGCTACTTTGGGATTCAGACTACGACATTCGCGGCGCTGCTTGCCGCCGGTGGTGTGGCGATTGGTGTAGCCTGGTCGGGCTTGCTGGCAAACTTCGCAGCGGGTGCGTTTATGGTGGTGTTGCGTCCACTGAAGGTCGGTGACTTCGTTACGGTGGCGGGTGTCACGGGGACGGTGACCGAACTTGGTTTATTCACAACCACGATCAACACGCCGGACAATGTTCAGGTGATTGTTGGTAACAATAAGATTTTTGCTGACAACATTCAAAACTTCAGTCACAACGCTTATCGTCGTGTGGATTTAAAGTGTCAGCTTTCCGGTGCGGCTGATCACAATGCGGCAATGAGTCTGTTGCGAGAAAAAATTGGTGCGATTCCGAATGTGTTGTCGGATCCGGGTGTGGTGGTTGAGATTCTGGAATTTAATCTGGTTGGACCTGTGCTGGTCGTACGTCCATTTTGTAGCAACGATAATTACTGGCAAGTCTATTTTGATACGAATCGGGTGATGACAGAATGTCTGTCTGCGGCTGGCTTTCCAGCGCCGATGGCGGCTCAAAATGTGTTTGTTTCTCAGAAGGCTTAAGTGGCTTTGTGTTGAAAAGCTCTTTTTGTTAAGAGTTGAAAAGATCTTCTTGTTAAGAGTTAAAAAGATCTTCTTGTTAAGAGTTGAAAACGGAGTGTTTGATTTTGCTGAGCAAAATTCAAATCACTCCGTTTTCTATTCGTTCGGAACACTGAGATTCTCTGTATATTTATTATTAAATTTCGTTATGAAATTTCGTTACAAAGAATCTTCACTGGAAGCGAGATTTCCCTAGCCTTGCTAAGAACCATCACCAGCCATTGAAAGAAGTCACTAGCAGTTAAAAGAAGTCACCAGTACAGTGAAGGTTACTCAATCGAGTTAAGAAGTGATGAAAGGATTGCTTTGAATTTTGCTCAGCAAAATCAAACAATCCTTTTAGCACCTCACCTCAACAAAAACCTCACCTCAACAAAAACACACTCAACCCAACTCTTTAGAAACAATCTCAGCGCCCGCAACCAGCGCTTGTAACTTCGCATTCGCGACCGCGCGCGAGAGAGGCACCATCCCGCAGTTAGTACAACCATACAGATGCTTCGGCTCCACAAACTTTAACGCACGACGCAGAACATCAGCCACTTGCTCTGGCGTCTCGATATTGTTCGTCGCGACATCAATCGCGCCGACCAGAACATCCTTACCGCGAAGCAACTCAATCAAATCCATCGGTACACGCGAGTTTTGACACTCTAGACTCACCTGATCAATCGTGCTTTGAGCGAGCAGAGGAAACACTTTTTCATATTGACGCCACTCATCGCCCAAACTTTGCTTCCACTTAATATTGGCCTCGATGCCGTAGCCATAGCAGATGTGCACAGCGCTTTTGCAGGTGAGCCCCTGAGCGGCGCGCTCCAGAGTTTTGACACCCCAGTCACTCACCTCATCAAAGAATACATTAAAGGCAGGTTCATCAAACTGAATGATATCCACACCAGCAGCAGCGAGCTCTTTAGCTTCCTCGTTCAAAATTTCAGCAAAAGCCCAGGCCAGCTTTTCACGACTGTGATAATAATCATCGTAGACCGTATCGATCATGGTCATAGGACCCGGTAAAGTGAACTTGATCGGCCCTTTGGTTAATAAACGCAAGCGTTTCGCATCCTCGACAAATACCGAGCCACCTCGGCTGACACGATCGACAACGACCGGTACATCCGCGTCGTAGCGATTACGAATGCGCACAGTTTTACGATTCACAAAATCGACACCACGCAGACTATCGATAAACGTGGTGACAAAGTGCTGACGCGTTTGCTCACCGTCGCCGATCACCGTAATGCCTGCGCGCAACTGATCGTCCACCGAAAGCCGCATCGCGTCGACCTTGGCCTGCGCCAGAGCCTCACCTTGCAATTGCCAAGGGGCCCAGAGTTTTTCTGGCTCGGCGAGCCAAGCTGGCTTTGGAAGACTTCCGGCAATTGCCGTGTTGATTTTTTGTGTCATGGTGTTGTGAGTCAAAAGTAATGAAATAGTGATCGGTCAATTGTACGAAGCGAACCTTTGTTGGATCCGCACGCGACAAACAAATAGAATTAAACAATAACTCGGGCGCGTAAGCCTCAGAACCAGCTAGTCTCTAGGGTATTCCCTCTCCGTTGTTTGGTTATTTAACCTTGGCAGCTTGAAAGTCCACTGCACGTGCGCGAACCTGTGGATCAGCTCTTAGCGCCGTTTTGAGGATTTTGTGTGTTGGTGTTAGAGGAAGAGACTCGACAAACGAAACAAAGCGCGGCACTTTGACCGCGGTCAGGCGTTGTCGGCACCAGTCAATAATATCTTGCTCGGAGAGCATCATATTTGGCTTTTTCACGGCGGCGATCAAGATGTCATCTTCACCAAGTTCAGAAGGTACGCCGATCGCGGCGACTTGATAGATGCCCGCCAGTTTAGCAATGACCATTTCGAGTTCAGCGGCAGCGATGTTTTCGCCGCGTCGTCGGATGATGTCCTTTTTGCGAGACAGATGATAGTAATAGCCCTGCGCATCGCGTCGAACCAGATCGCCGGTTTTGAGCCAGCCATCGTGAAAAGCCAGATGCGTTTGCTCTGGATCTCTAAAATAGCCCTGCATGACAATCGGTGTTTGAACCCAGAGCTCACCCACGACATCCGTTGCGACATCGACGCCCTCGTCGTCGACAATACGAAGGCTTGCCCAAGGTCGCGTTGGATCGGGGTGTTTGCCGGGCAGCCCCATACTCCCAGGTTTATCCGGTCCCTCCCATGGATTGCAAGTGACCCCAGGGATTTCAGTCATGCCAAAACCTGAAAATAATTTGTCAATTCCGAACTCGTTACGAAAGGTGGGGGCGGCCCCTTTGCGTACCCCATAAACGGCGCGCAGTTGGTGGTCAGTTCGATATTCACTTCGGTCACGAGCGCACAAGATCGTGCCAATTGCTTCGATCACATTAACAACTGTTGCTCCATAGTCAGCGGCAATGTGCCAAAAGTTTGAAGCTGAAAATCGTGGAATCAGAATCATGCAGGCACCGCTTGCCAGCACGCCACTCAGAGAATAAAAAACTGCATTGACATGAAAAAAGGGCAAGATGATGAGCATGCGATCATCGGGCTGTAAGTGCAAGCGTTCGACATTGGCTTCGCCCGCTGTGACCAAGTTGAACTGACTATGCATGACTCCTTTGGGAAAGCCTGTCGTTCCGGAGGTGTAAATGATGATGCAAGTGTCAGTCGCTAGACCTTGATTTGGTTGCTGCGGCGCACAAGATGAGGCGATCAGACCGCTCAACGAATCGTCTGCGTCAAGGGGCGCATCGATTCGAAGTATCCATGGTTTGACCTCAAATTCGCGCAAAGCTGCCTCAATAACTGGCATTGCAGTGGTGTCGGCAATGATGCCGCTAATATCAGCATGTTTGAATACATATTGCGCTTCGCGTTCACCAAAGTCCGGATTAACGGGAACCATGATCGCGCCAAGATACGAGAGCGCGAACAGGGTCAGCACATGCGCGGCATCATTACGCCCCATGACCGCGACACGCATGCCGTGTGAAATGCCCTTTTGATGAAGTGCCTGTGACAATTTTTTATATTCTTCATCGAAGTCAGACCAAGACAATGTACGATTTTCTTGAAGGATGAAAGGGGCATTGAGTTTTACAGCGCAGCGACTTGAAAACGCATCATGTAATGTTCCGTCGTGGGTGCGAAACGTGTTGAGTACTTCGAGTGGTGATTTCATTGTTGTTTGAAGACTTCGTTGTGTTCTGGTCAGCAGTTGCGTAAGCTTATTACACAACCGCTCTCTCGGACGCTTCATCAATGCTGTCTGCCTCGGCGCTCAGAGCAATCAAACTAAATGGAGATCAAATATGTATGTCAAGGCTTTAGCCGCATTCTTTACTGTGTTTTTGGCTTGCGGTGCATCGCATGCAAGCAGTGCGGAAAGCTATCCTGAGCGTCCAATCAAAATCGTTGTGCCGTTCGTGGCGGGCGGTGGTGGAGATTTCATTGCACGCGCCTGGTCAGATAAGTTTTCCGAGGCACTCAAGCAGCCAGTCATTGTCGAAAATCGTGGGGGTGGTAACACAGTGGTGGGTACTGAGCTCGTCACCAAGTCCGCACCTGACGGTTACACATTGTTGTTGGTCAGCCCCACCATCTCGACCAATCCCACTTTACTGCCCAACCTTCCATACAAAACGCCAGAGTCCTTTACCCCGGTTGGTCAGGTCATCACATATGCGATGGGCTTAGCTGCCAACACAGCGCTTCCTTTTAATAATGTGACAGAGCTCGTGGCATACGCAAAGCAACATCCAGGTAAGCTCACCACCGCGACATCTGGCGAGGGATCGGCCACCGATCTGGCCGCAGAGCTTTTTATGGCGGCAACAGGTACAAAAATCACCAAGATCCCATACAAGGGTGCTGGACAAGGAGTGTTGGATGTCGCGAGCGGTCATGTGGATATTTTGTTTACCGGTATGTCACAACTTAAGCCGCATTTGGACAGCAAGAGAATCAAACTGATCGCAACCTCCGGCGCGCAGCGTCTGAAATCCGCGCCTGAGACTCTGACAATCGCGGAGCAGGGATATCCTGGTTTTCAAGCTGTGGTGTGGTGGGGTGTACTCGCGCCAGCGGGAACGCCCGCGGGGATCGTGAACAAAATTAATGCAGCCTTGCATTCAAGTTTGTCGCAACCTGAAGTGGCGAAGCGTCTGGCTGTGATTGACGGAGTCGTTGCTGTTTCGTCTCCCGCTGAGTTTGAAGCCTTTTTACGTCAGGAAATCGCGACCTGGGGCAAGCTTCTTAAGCCCTCAGAGTCAAACAAAACGAAATAATGAAAAATACGTTAAGAGCGAGGAGACTTTCATGAAATTAGGGCTAATAGGCTTAGGAAATATGGGTGTCCATTTTGGTACCCGACTGCTTGCAGCAGGCTATGAACTGATGGTGTTTGATATCAATCCTGCAATGATTAAGCGCTTGCAGGACAAGGGGGCAACCGTTGCGCAAAGTGCACGCGCAATCGGCGACGCTTGCGAGGTGGTGTTGCTGTGCTTGCCGATGCCTGCAGCCGTCGCAGAGGTCGCGACGGGTAGTGAGGGGGTGATGCATGGCTCTGCTGTCAAGGTCATCATCGACCTGTCGACAACGGGTCCCTCCGTGACGGGAGAGGTCGCAGCGGCCGTGCAAGCCAAAGGGATTGATTTTCTCGGTGCGCCGGTGAGCGGTGGCACCGTTGCGGCGGAAAAGGGGACACTCACGCTTATGATTTCGGGTCGTGAAAGTCTTGTTCAGGAAATGGACCCGATCTTTAAGACGCTCGGCAAAAATCTGTTTTATTTAGGAGCTGATCCCACCTTGGGTCAGACGATGAAACTTGTCAACAACACGCTCTGTGCGGTTGGGATGGTCGCGAGTTGCGAAGCGCTGGTGTACGGGGCCAAGGCGGGTCTTGATTCAAAGCTGATGCTGGATGTGTTGAATGTCTCAAGCGGTCGATCATTTGCCACACTTGAAAAAATCCCTCAGTGTGTGCTGAACCGAGAGTTTCCAACGCGCTTTACGACCGAGTTGATTCACAAGGACATCAAATTGTGCATTGAGGAAGCTGAAAAAATCGGCGCACCGATGCTGGTCAGCCAAGCGGCGAGAACCTTTCTGGCCTTTGCGATTACCCAAGGTGATGGCAAAAAGGATTATGCCCATACGATCAAACATTTCGAGGGCTGGGCGGGGGTCGAGTTCGGTCAGGCTAAAGAATAGGTTGGCGCGGGATGTTGTACCCGCTGGCATGTGCCAATCGTTCAAACTTGACAGCTAAATATTGCAAACCTAAGCTCTACGCAGGTGTGTCTGGGCTAAAATTCATTGCACGCTGTAGAGAAACAACTCGGAGAAATTGAAAAAATGAAAAATATTAAACGTGTCGCGCAAATGGCGCTAATCGCATCACTCGCTTGGGCAGCGGCACCTGTCAGCGCCTTGGCACAAAGCTTTCCTGACAAGCCTATTCGCATCTTGATTCCGTTTCCTCCGGGCGGTGGCACAGATTTTGTATCTCGTATGGTTGGTACAAAATTAGCAGAACTCACCGGCTGGCAAGTTATCCTCGAGAATCGCCCAGGCGCAGGTGGAAACTTGGCGATCGAGGCTGCATCAAAAGCCCCTGCCGATGGCTATACGCTTGTCATGGGACAGACAGACAACATGATGCTCGGACCTTGGTTGTATCCAACGCTGACCTACGATAGCGTCAAGAGCTTCGCGCCTGTCGTTCAGGTGTCCGTTACGCCCGCAGCAATTGGTAGTGGCGCAAACTCGAATATCAAGACACCAATGGACATGATTGCCAAAGGCAAAACGCCTGAGGGCTTGAAGTGGGCAACGGCCGGTGCAGGTACGCTGGGTCACCTCGTTGGCGAAGATTTCAAGAAGCGTGCAGACATTAACTTGTTGCAGGTTCCTTACAAAGGCGCATCACCCGCGATGACGGATGTAATGGGCGGTCAGGTTGATGTGTATATCGGTTCACTGGCATCGTTGCTGCCTCACGTCAAGAGTGGCAAGCTCAACGCTGTCGCCGTGACCACAGCTAAACGCGCACCTCAGGCACCTGACACGATGACGATGCAAGAAGGTGGCGTCAAAGACATGGATGCCAGCATCTGGGTTGGTTTGTTTGCGCCTGCAGGTACGCCTCCCGCGATCGTCGAGCGCATCAATCAGGAAGTCAACAAAGTCTTAAAGACACCAGAGACCGCCCAGAAAATTGAGGCCGGCGGAGTGGCTGTTGTCGGTGGAAGTTCCAAAGACTTTGCTGAGTTTGTGAAAAAAGACTATGCGAACTGGGGTCGAATTGTGAAAGAGTCGGGCGTGAAGCTCAACTAATAGCTTGTAAAAGACGAGTCAGGGGCGCCATCGAAGACAAGGTTCTGAAATGGTGCACCGTCTCGCAAATGTCTTTGATCCTTTGTGGATCTAGACCAGAGAGCGGCAGCAAATGATTGAACTTGCTGTCGACCTCATCCCAAGTCACCCCTGTTGGTCCAGACCCGCGCGCAGCACGGCAAGTATTTGAAATTTTCCTGCCGTCCTTCAGTGTGATGATGACCGTACCGCCATGGCGATGGGTGAATCGATCCGGCAGTGGTGCTGGATTCGGATCGAACACAACTTTATCCTGGAGGGCGCCGATCACGGGATCAAGCATTTTTTCCCGAGTGATGTGTTTCCACGTAAAGCCGCGATCGACGATCGCGGAAGCTACAAAATAGACAACGCTGTGCGCAGCCGTGATGAGATCGGTGGGATGGTGAGGCGCCATCCAATCTTTCATCTGCGCAGCGGAAATCATGACTTCCTGAATGTCATCGGGTGAAACATCGCCCTCTATCGCCGCTTGAGCGGCTGCTTGCGCGACAGCATGGAAAGGATGTGCGCCTGGCATGAGCTTGATGGCCATATCCGTACAGATATCCCAAGATGCGCCAAAGTCTTTTGTAATCTCTTCTATCGCGGTTCCTCCGAGAGCGCTGAGAAAACCTCGAGGTGCCTCGAGTACCGAGACTTCGGCGGTAAAGCCACGCTTGGCGGCTAATGCTGCCTGGATGCCAGAGCTTGCAGCCATGCCAGCATGATACTCACGCGCACAACTTGTGTCGGCTGCGATGGCCATGCCGCCGATTGAGGTGGCTGCGATCGCGATCGCCTGCGTCATTTGCTCTTCGTTCAGATTGAGTAGTTTTCCAACCGCGACGGCACCGCCAAACACAGTGGAAAAGCTCCCATGGAAGCCGTTTTTCATGCGTCCGGGCGTGAGCGACTCATCGATCCGACCCGCGACTTCATAACCAAGCACCATGGCTTCGAGAACCTGCTTGCCTGAAGCACCAAGATGTTCAGCCATGGCAATCGAGGTTGTTGAAATAATCGTGCCGATGTGCGCGATGCTGCGCATGTCGCTATCATCAGACGCGGCGGCATCGCTCGCCACGGCATTGATACGCGCGGCCGAGGTGACGGGCAGCTTTGTGTTTTTAAACCAAACACTGGCCTGAGGTGCACCCCCAGCTTCGGTCTCAATTTCTCGAATAATCCCTGCCGATTTGATATCTATACCGGCGGCAACGCTGGCCAGTGTGCTGGAAATACACATCTCCGCACGTTCGAGCGCCAATGGTGGCAGATCTTTAATCTGTGTCTGAACTGCAAATCTTGCCAGAGTTCCGGCGATAGTCATTTGTGTCCTTCGTTTTATTTGTTAGGATGACGGGCTAGTCGTGTAAACCACGCACTGGAATGCGAAGAATAATTAAATAACGGGACTGGATCAAGGAAGTGGTCATGAACACCTCACAAGTACTTTGTGCAAACGTGCATGGCAGTCGTTGGGAGAATATCACCCAGACTGTCCGTCACGAAGCCAAGCGTTCCCTGCTGAACTATTTCGCGGTAGGCTTTGCCGGCTCGCACGATACAACCATTGAAAAACTGGTGCAGACCTACACGGCATTTTCCGCGAATCAACATGCCTCGATCATCGGTCGGGCAGAGCGCACAGACATGCTCAACGCCGCGGCTCTGAATGCGATGAGCGCAAATGTGTTTGATTATGACGATACACATCTGCAGACCGTTATTCATCCTACTGCGCCCATTGCGGCAGCATTATTGGCCTATGCTCAGGAACACAAAGTTTCAGGCCCTGAGTTTTTGCACGCATTGATTCTTGGCATGGAAGTCGAGTGTCGCGTGGGGAATGCGATTTCTCCCTACCATTATGGTCGAGGCTGGCACATCACTTCGACTTGCGGCGCATTGGGTGCTGCGATCGCGATTGGACATTTGCTGCGTTTAAGTCCTACGCAATTGAACTGGGCACTGGGTGGCGCGGCCAACCAGGCCTGCGGTATTGTTGAAACGCTTGGCACAATGGCCAAGAGTTTGAGTGTCGGTAATGCTGCGCGCAATGGCATGCTTTCTGCACTGTTGGCCGCCAATGATTTTGATGGTCCGCTTGCACCGCTTGATGGTGTGCGTGGCTTTTTGAACGTGATGGGTGAAAAGCCCGATCTCGCCGGCATCAATGCAGCCTTTGGCACGCACTGGGAAATGGCGCTCAATACTTACAAGCCCTATCCCTGTGGCATTGTGTTAAATCCCGTGATTGAGGCGTGTCTGGCTTTATCAGCCCAGGCGGACGTTGCGCATGATCTGGAACAACGCGTAAAAAGTATTGAGGTGACAGGACAAAAGCTCTTGCGTGATCGGACTGATCGTCCCGGTGTGCAGACGGGTCGCGAGTCTCAAGTCAGTGCCCAACACGCCGTTCCGGTCGCCTTGCTCCGGGGTCGCGCCGGCCTTGCGGAGTTTAGTGACGAGGCGGTCCGAGATCCTGCCATTCGCTCTTTGGGACAGCGCGTCCGTTTTACAGAAGACAACAAAATGTCGATTGACGCGGCGCGCGTGACACTGCATTTTCATGAGGGTGAGGCCGTCACCTTCAATGTCAAACAAGCGCGGGGTTCGACGGCCCGACCCCTGACCGACCGGAATTTGGAATCGAAGTTCAGGGAACTTTGTGATTTGTCCAAATCAGGATGTGATCAAAATCGCCTGATGGATGCGATTTGGCAAATTGAAAAACTAGATGATGTGGGCGCATTGATGGGGCTCGCGACCCAAACCTCTGGAGCGAGCGCTTGAATCAGCCCAAGAGTATTCACTTTATTGGAGCCGGCGCGATGGGTGCGCCGATGGCGACGTGTTTGCTTAAGGGCGGACATCACGTCCGCGTGTTCGATAAGAGTCCAGAGCGTGTGGAGGCCTTTTGTGCCACCCATGGCGCGCAAGCTGCTCTCACCTCCGATGAACTTGGAGTGGGCGCAGACATTGTGATCATGATTCTGCCCAATAGCGGTGTGGTCCAAGAGGTGTTGTTTGGCGCTCAAGGCATCGCAGAGCGGCTCAAGCCGGGTGCGCTCGTCATTGATATGACGTCAGGTCAGCCAGAGATGACGTTAACGTTCGGTGCGCGCTTGCAAGCGCTTGGAGTCTCGCTCATCGATGCACCCGTATCGGGTGCCGTTCCTCGTGCGCAGAACGGAACGCTGACGATCATGACCGGCGGCGACGCTCAGTTGATCGACCAAGCCGAACCCGTCTTGTCTCTGATGGGAAGTGTGACGCGGACCGGCAAGCTGGGATCTGGTCACGCCATGAAAGCACTGAACAATCTGGTCTCTTGCGCAGGCTATTTGATCGGCATTGAGGCATTGATTATCGGCACGAAGTTTGGCTTAGATCCGACTGTGATGGTTGACGTTTTGAACAGTTCGACCGGCATGAATAACAGTACTCAGAAAAAATTTAAACAGTATGTTCTACCCAGATCATTTGATTCGGGTTTTCCATTGCATATGATGGTCAAGGATATTGCGATCGCGATGAGTCTGGCAAAAAGCGGCAGCGTGCCTGCGCCTTTTGGACAGTTGTGTTTAGATCTGTGGAGTGGAGCAAAAGGGATGCTGGGCCCCAATGTGGATCACACAGAGGTCGCGCGACTGAGTGAAACCTTGTCGGGTTGGCAAATACCTAAAGTCTGAAATCGCAGTCGCAAAGTGCAATCGTAAGTGCAAAGTGCAATGGCAAACTGCAATCGCCTCTCGCACATTTTGCATAATTCCCTTATAAAGGGAAAAACTAAAATTTTAAAACGGGAGACCACAATGAAAAAGATTTTCTTCGCAGCTGCACTATCCGCATGTGTACTGTTACCGCTTGCAGCCCGGGCAGATGTGACCGAATTAAAGGTGCCGCTTGGTGCTGGAGGCTTTGGCTTTTTACCTTTGCACATCATGAAGCAGCATAATCTGGTGGAAAAGCACGCAGCAAAACTTGGCCACACCATGAAAGTGAACTGGTCGAATATTGGTGGTCCTTCGGCCATGATCGATGCGCTGTTATCTGGCTCCGCACACTTTATTTCAGCCGGCCCTCCGTCGTTTCTGATCCTCTGGGACCGTACCAAAGGCAATGCGAACGTCAAGGGTGTGGCGGCGATGAGCTCGATGCCGATGAATCTGAATACGCGTGCCGAGCATCTCAAGTCGATTGATGATTTGCGTCCAACAGATAAGATCGCAGTGACCTCGGTCAAGTCATCGATTCCCTCCATCATCATGCAAATGTATGCTGTAGAAAAGTATGGCAAGGATCAGGCATTCCGCTTCGACCCATACACGGTCACGATGAATCATGGTGATGCAGCAGCAGCGCTTTTATCAGGCAGCAGCGGTATTACCGGGCATTATGCGTCCGCACCTCTCGATCAGCTTGAGAGAAAGTCTCCTGGTGTGCGTTCGATCATGAACACGGATACGATCATGGGCGGTTCGACGACATTCACGATGATTTCCGCGCGCGCTGATTTTCAGCAAAAGAATCCTAAGGTCTTCGCCGCATTTGTAAGTGCTTTAAAAGAAGCACAGGAGATGATTGCGAAAGACAAAGGCGCGGCAGCGGATACGCTGATCGAGTCGATGGGCGGTTCAAGTAAATGGTCTAAAGCGGACATGGTCGAACTGTTAAATGACCCTTCGATCAAATACACCACCAAGCCTGAAAACGTCATGAAATATGCAACGTTTATGCATCAAATCGGCTCGATGAAAAATGCGCCGAAGTCGATCGACGAGTTGTTCTTCGCTGGTGCCGACGTTTCTGGCGGTAACTAATAGGTCATAGGCAACAGGTGTCTTTGCCCGCGGGTCTTGTTCGATCCGCGGAGTCGTATCAATAAAAGGGATTCGTCCATCATGTCGCAGTCAGCCACCGCACCCCTGCTTTCCGTGCAGGGCGTGACGCTTCGCTATCGCACCAAAGAACACCTCGTCACGGCGACCTATCGTGTCAGCTTTGATGTGCTTAAGTCAGATCGTTATGTCATTCTTGGCCCCTCGGGTTGTGGGAAATCCACACTTCTCAAGGCTGTCGGCGGTTTTTTAAATCCCGTAGAAGGTCAGATTAAGTTAAATAACATCGAGATTCATAAGCCAGGGCCCGATCGTGTCATGGTGTTCCAGGAATTTGATCAACTTTTACCCTGGAAGAGCGTCAAGCAAAACGTTGTATTCGCCTTGACGGCCAGCGGCAAGCTCGGACGCAAAGAAGCCGAAGACCGTGCGATGCATTACATCGACAAGGTCAACCTGACTTCCTTTGCGGATAGTCTGCCCCACACCTTGTCGGGCGGCATGAAGCAACGCGTCGCCATTGCGCGCGGGATGGCGATGGAGCCAGAGATTTTATTGATGGACGAACCGTTCGCGGCGCTTGATGCGTTGACGCGTGGAAAAATGCAAGAGGAACTCCTGCAGCTTTGGGAAGACACAAAATTTACGGTGTTGTTTGTCACCCACTCCATCCCCGAGGCGGTTCGCATTGGCAGCAGAATTCTCTTGCTGAGTCCGCATCCCGGACAGGTGAGAGCCGAGCTGAACTGTCACGGTATTGATACCGTCGGCCCCAGCGGACAGCCACTGGCCAAGCACATCGAAGAACTCCTTTTTCACGATAACGAGAGCATCGCACATGCGTGATCAAACCGAAGTAGGTGTGCAGAGCACGCGTCCCGAAAGAATTAGTGAAATCGAACTCACTGGCTTCGGAGTGATTGAAAAACCCTTGAGCCTGGCTGAGCGGCTCATGGCGAACAGCTTGCTGAGGAAAACTTTCGTACTCCTGTTTTTGGCGGGTGTGTGGGAGATCTATGCAGTCTGGTTAAATAACCCACTGTTGTTCCCAACGTTTTCAGCCACTGTTCATGCTTTCATTGCGGGAATCATCTCTGGCAAGATTATTCTGGCCACGTGGTCCTCCATTACTGTGCTGTTGCAGGGCTATGCGGTGGGTTTGTTGATTGCCGCGCTCTTTACCGCGTTTGCCAGTGCGACACGGATCGGGTCCGACATTCTTGAGACTCTGACTTCAATGTTCAACCCGTTGCCATCGATCGCATTGTTACCCTTGGCGATGATCTGGTTTGGACTAGGTGAGGGCAGCATTATCTTTGTGCTGATTCATGCCGTGCTGTGGGCGGTGGCACTTAATACCCATGCGGGTTTTAAAGCAGTGAGCCCAACATGGCGGATGGTAGGCCGCAATTACGGTCTTTCTAAAATAGCCTATGTCACAAAAATTCTCATCCCGGGTGCGTTTCCAAGTATTTTGACGGGGATGAAAATTGGTTGGGCCTTTGCCTGGCGTACGCTGATCGCGGCAGAACTCGTGTTTGGTGCGAGCTCCGGGTCTGGCGGGTTGGGTTGGTATATTTTTCAAAATAAAAATATGTTGGATATTCCGAATGTGTTTGCAGGTCTTTTAACTGTCATCATTTTCGGATTGCTTGTTGAAAATCTGATCTTTAAAACAGTTGAGAAAAAAACAATTAGTCGTTGGGGCATGCAATCCTGATCGTCATCTGCATGCTTCATAAAAAAACCAGGAGATAGAAAATGAAAAAATTAATCGCGTTGCTTGCGCTCAGTATCGCTGCCGTCTCCCCTGTGATGGCGGACTCGGCCTTTAATCCAACTAAGCCCGTCAAAATTGTCGTGCCTTTTCCTCCTGGGGGGGGCACGGACGCCTTTTCTCGTATTTTGGGAGAAAAGCTGGGTCAGATGTGGAAGCAACAAGTCATCGTCGAAAATCGTGGTGGCGCTCAAGGTAATGTAGGTACTGCTTATGGCGCCAAAGCACCCGCGGATGGGTACACGCTAGTGTTGGCGCATCAAGGCGCATTCACGGTCAATCCCTACACCTATCAAGACGTTGGTTTTGATCCGATCAAAGATTTCATTCCAGTCAGCCGCGGAACACAGCAGCCTTTTGTCTTGGTCGCCAATCCTGGGATGAACGTCAAGAACCTTAAAGAGTTCATCGCTTATGCGAAGACACAGCCCGGCAAGTTATCTTATGGGTCAAGCGCCTCAGGACCTCAACTGACGGGCGAGATGTTCAAAGCGGTGACGGGTGTCGACATGTTGCATGTCGCCTATAAGGGCGCTGGGCCAGGCATTGTGGATGTCCTGGCGGGACATATTAATCTGTTTGTCGCCAATCCAACTTCCGTTGCACCGCATGTGCGTTCTGGCAAGCTCATCGGACTCGTCATGTTCGGACCGGATGGCGTGGCTGTTTTGCCTGATACACCAACCGCGGCTCAAGCCGGTTTTCCTGAGCTTGGAAAAATGCCAGAGTGGTACGGTTTGGCCGTGCCTGCCGGCACACCACCCAAGGTGGTCGAGCAGCTCAACAAAGACATCACCACAGCGTTAAATGATCCCGGTGTCAAAGGACGATTAAATGGCTTGGGTTTAAATGCCTCTCCTAGTACGCCCAAGGAATTTGCCGATCAGATTCAACGTGATCTGACTGCTTCCAAAGACCTGGTCAAAAAGGCCGGTCTGACCTCGCAGTAATCATAGGATCGCATCAATGGAACTGACGAAAGAATCGAGCATGCTCAAAGGCAAAGCGGCATTGGTCACGGGCTCGAGCGGCGGGATTGGCTTGGCGATTGCGCAGTCGCTGGCCGCTGCGGGTTGTCATGTCGTTTTGCATGGGCTGGAGGATAAAAGCCTCGTGGCGGACAAGCTTGAGGAGATGCGAGCACACGGTGTGGACGTGGCCTACCATCAGATGAATCTTCAAGATCCATCTGAAACGCAGCAGCTCGCAACACTGGCGATCGAGCAGTTTGGACGTATCGACGTCTTAGTCAACAATGCGGTGACTCGCCACTTTTCACCCATTGATCATTTTCCGACCGAGCGTTGGGATCAAGCACTTGCGGTCAATCTCAGCGCACCTTTTCACTTGGTTCGGGCGTTGTTGCCATTGATGCGTGAAACAGGCTGGGGACGCATTATCAATATGACTTCTGTCTATGGCTCGAGAGGTACGCCCAATCGCATCGACTATGTCACAACGAAAAGCGCCTTGATCGGTATGACGCGTGCGATCGCGTCTGAAATAGTTGGAACTGAAATTACCTGTAATGCTCTGTGTCCAGGATCGGTATTGACACCTAACATCGAGAGTCGTATCCGAGCCTTGATGCAGGAAAAAAAATTGGATTGGGACACGGCGACCAAAGAGTTTTTACAGGGAAAACAACCCGGTGGAAAATTGATTCCCGCGCAGGACTTGGCTCAGCTCGCCTTGTTTTTATGCACGGGGGCGGGCGGTCAGATGAATGGTGTGATTTTGCCGATGGATAACGGCTGGATGGCGCTGTAGATGAGTGGGGCCGCATGCCTAAGCATGCGGCTGGAACTATCTCTGGCAATTACTTGATTGTTTTCAAACCTTGCGCAAACAATGCTTTTTGTTCTTGCAGGAAAGCGGCGTATTCCTTAGGTCCGAGCACTTTGATCTCCGCGCCCAACACATCTAAGTTAGCCGTGATTTGTGGGCCGTATTTCGCCACCACTTTTTGAGCTGCACCGTAAATGATATCGATGATTTCTTTTGGTGTACCTTTGGGTGCGAGGATGCCGTAGAGGCCTGCGCTACTGGTTTTGTAGCCGAGCTCCTTCAGTGTCGGTACATTTGGAAACGCCTTTAGACGACTGTCGCCAAAAACCGCGAGTGGGCGAAGCGTGCCAGCCGCGATGTGCGCCTGTGCTGGACCGACAGCGGTTGAAGCGAGCTCGACATGACCGCCCAACAGCGCGGTAATTGCCGGACCGCTACCCTGATAGGGGATGTGTGTCCATTTCACACCGGCTTCGCTGGTGAAAATTTCAGCGAGCAGATGCGTGATTCCCATGGAACCAGAGGTGCCATAGGTGACTTTATCCGGGTTCTTTTTTGAATACTCGATCAGATCTTTAAGCGAAGTGATCGAGGATTTGGATGAACCAACAATCATGAACCCACCCTCAGAGAGGGCGGCAATGGGTTCAAACGAATCTGTCGAGTATTTGACGTCCTTGTTGGCAAGCGGAACAACCACAATCGAGCCTGGTGAAGTACCGACCAGCGTATAGCCATCCGGTGCGCTAGAGGCCACATAGCCCGCACCGACCGCGCCACCCGCACCGGGTTTGTAATTCAGAATAAAGGGGCTGGGCAGAAACTCTCCCATGCGATCCATGAAAGGACGTAACATTTTGTCGGTATCGCCCGGAGCAAAGGGAATCACGACTTGGACGGGTTTAACCGGGTAGTTCTGGGCGGCGACTGATGTGGCGGCCCCGAGTCCAACCAGGCATGAAATGGACGCTGCGAACATTGATAGATATTTTTTTGCTGTCATGTTTGATGTCTCCGTATGTTTTATTGAACTGACGCTTTTGAATGATACGACTTTCTCGCGTATTCAGGCTGGCCACTTTCAAGTTATCAGTTATTCTGCAAAAAGTAATGATCCTATCGGAGATGTAAAAACATGGCGGTAAGTATGTGGCGCTGGATTGATCGCAACATCTTGGAACTTGGACGCGAGGTCCGGTTGTCTTATCTGCCACCGCTGATGGTTTACATGGCGGCAGGGATCTCCAGCCTGACAGGGATTGTGGGGACCTTTTTCGTTAAGGATTATCTCAACTTGTCCGTGGCCTTTCTGGCGGCCCTGAGTTTCTGGGTGGTGATCCCCTGGTCACTAAAGATGGTCTTGGGGCACCTGATTGATTTGCTCTGGCGCTGGAAGAGCGCGATGCTGTTTTTTGGTGCGAGTCTCATCGCCAGCAGTTTGCTGATTATGATCGGACTGATTGGCGCGCGCGAGGCGATGGCCGCCTGGCTCCCGGTCGAGGCCTGGTATGTGATGAGTGCTCTGCTCGCACCGATTGGTTATGTGGTGCAGGATGCCGTGGCGGATGCCATGACCGTTGAGGCTGTACCGCGCGTGGAGGATGACGGTCAACCGATTGACCCTGAGCGTCGCAAGCTGATGCACACCACCATGCAAACATTAGGACGGGTGGCCATCATTGGCGGCTCCGTTTTTGTTGCAGTGATTAATTTGTATGTTTTCGCCGGAGTGCAACAACTCGACGAAGCACAGAAAGTTCAGAAGTATCTGCAGATCTACATGATCTCGATGGCGATCCCTCTGATCTCGGTGCTGGGCGTGGTGCTGGCTTCTGCGCTGCATGCGCGCGCGCACAAACGACTGTTGTCGCGCGGCATGACTACCGAGCAAGCCCAGGCGCTGTTAAGGGGCGTGACCGAGGCGACCAAGCCTAACTGGATGATTTTGGGTGGCAGCCTGGTCTTTGTGATGTTCACAATGACGATGGGACTTGCACAAGTCCCTTTTGGTCAGGAAATTATATTTGTCGGATCCATGGCGATTGTGACGTTTCTGATTGGTCGGTTGACGAAAGATCTTGAGCCACAGATGCGCTCGACGCTCGTGGGCACGGCCATCGTCATTTTTGTGTTCCGTGCGATCCCCAGCCCAGGTCCTGGGGTGACGTGGTGGATGATCGACGAGTTGAAGTTCGATCAGCATTTTTTCTCGATCCTTTCTTTGATTGCGAGTGCCTTGACTCTATTGGGTATGTTCATGTTTCGGCGTTTCATGGCTGAACGATCGATCGCCTATGTGGTTGGAACACTCACGTTGTTTGGCACGGTGCTGGCGCTGCCGACCTACGGCATGTTTTATGGTTTACATCACTGGACGAGTGCAATGACAGGTGGTGTGGTGGATGCGCGTTTCATCGCGATCATTGATGCCGCGCTTGAGTCGCCTCTCGGTCAGGTGGCGATGATTCCCATGCTCGCCTGGATCGCGCGTTCGGCCCCGGAAAATCTCAAGGCGACCTACTTTGCAGTGATGGCGTCTTTTACCAACCTCGCGCTGTCAGCCAGTCAATTGGGCACGAAATATCTCAATCAGATATTCACCGTCTCGCGCGAAGTGCGTAATCCAACGACAGGGGTTGTTGAGATAGCCGCCAATTACACCAGTCTCGGCTCAATATTGACTGTGTCTATTTTGATTGGGTTGACATTACCTTTCGCTGCGATACTGTTCGTCAGGTTCACCAGATTTAAGAGTAGCTAGTCCAGAGCTTACTGTTGCATCGCATTTTGTGCGACGCGTTTCGGTGTGAGCGCAGCGAAGTCTTGCGCATAACCACGCAATTTTTTTTGTAAAAAATTCTTTTGCGCAGGACTCGCACTGTTCAGGACAGAGGCAGTGGCTTGTGCCCATTCGAGTCGCAATTTATCGCGTTGGGTATTCAGTGATGATTCTCGATATTGATTCAAACTCGCCAGATAGTTTTGCAAAGCCACTTGAGCTTTTGCGGGATCGACATCCCGCTGAGCACTCAGTAACGACACCAGCGCGCGTTGTCTGAGTCGGCGCTCAGCGTCCCAAGCGGAAATGATGGGTGCCCGAGCGTCCGACACATCGGTCAGGGTTTTCTGTTGAGCAGCCGTGAGAGGTCCGAGCCAGTCTTCAAAACGTTTGATCACGCGAGCATGCCGTTTTTTGACATTGCTCGGACTATCGGCATTTTTTAGATAGTCAGCAAAATACTCCTTATTGCTGGCGTCGAATTTAGATTGCAGTTGCTTGATCTGTTGGGGGCCAAGTGTGACCAAGAGCGGCCCGAGTTGCTGAGACGCGCGAACGCCGAGCGCTTGTAATTGTTGCTCGACCGTTTCTTGAATAGACAGTATTTCCTCGGCTTGAAAGGGCTGATCACTGGCCGCACGCGTGGCCCATTGATTCAGCATTTTCGTATATTGGGGCAAGGCTGTTTCTTCGTGCCAAGCAGTAAATGCCGCGAGTTCTTGATCCAACAGGGCCTGCTGCGTCTCATCAAGATTGAGGTAGCCATTCATCCTGTAGGCGATCAAGCCTGGTGCATAGTTGTAGGCCAACTGCACGGAACTGCATGCCGCCAACATAATCGCCAGAGACGCGGCCACACATAATTTCAGGAGTTGCATCAGGGAATTTGACGCATACATATGTTTCACCGGCTAGTATTTCAGTGGATTGGTTTTGATGCCAATCCTTATATTTTGCCACTGAATGGCAAGTCACCAAGGGATAACACCGATCGGAGAAGTGCAATGGACGCGTTTTACGCCGATCATTTTGTTTTGCCCCTTCCCCAGGGACATCGCTTTCCGATGTCTAAGTATCGCTTGCTTAGAGATGGCATTTCTGACGCCACTGGAATTAATCTGAGGGAAGCTCCGCCGGCCACGGATACTCAACTCCTGCTGGCACATGACCCCATTTATGTGCAAAAGGTGGTGCAAGGAACCCTTGAGCTGAAAGAGCAGCGGGAAATCGGCTTTCCATGGTCCCCCGAGATGGTGGAGCGCTCGCGACGTTCAGTGGGTGCGACCATTGCGGCCTGTGAGTCGGCGCTGACAGACGGCATTGCCGTCAATCTCGCGGGTGGGACGCACCACGCATACCGAGACAAAGGCAGTGGTTTTTGCGTATTTAATGATGCTGCCGTTGCTGCGCGTGTGATGCAGCGCAAGTTTGGGGCGGGATGGCGGGTGGCGATTGTGGATCTTGACGTGCATCAGGGCAATGGCACGGCTGCGATTTTTCGAAACGATCCAACAGTTTTTACTTTGTCGCTACACGGGGATAAAAATTTCCCCTTTCGCAAGGAACCCAGCGATCTCGATGTCCCCCTGGCCGATGGTGTATCCGATGTGGAGTATCTGGAGGAGCTTCTGGACGCTCTTGATCGCCTGCACCAAGTGTTCGAGCCCGATATGTTGATCTATCTGGCCGGCGCCGACCCTCACGAAGGTGACCGCCTGGGAAGATTAAAGCTTACCCACTCGGGCATGCTGGCGCGCGACGTGACGGTGTTCGATTTTGCAAAAAAACTAAATATTCCTGTGGCCGTAACAATGGCGGGAGGATACGGGCACAATATTGAAACGACAGTTGCTGTTCATCGACAAACGGTTCTTGAGGCGCTTGCGCATAGTCATCGCTGATCAAAAGCGGCGTATTGCTATCACTGGCTAGGGTGGCTATAGCACTTCGAACAGGCGTAGAATAATTGTAGGCCGTGCCTGAATGGGCACGTCATTCACGCTTTGGAGGACTACTCATCATGGGCCATACTTTGGAACAGTTTGCAGGAAAGTGTCACGACATTTTAAAAGCCAACCCCGGCCCTGCCGGACGCCAGCAGGTCGCGGATCTGCTCAAAGATGTGCTGGTCGATGCGCAGTTTATAGAAAAGAACCTCGGCGCAAATGTGGGTGATCGGGAAGTCATTTACGAAGATCCGGAGTTGGGATTCTGTATCGTGGCGCACAACTATCAGGGCGCTAAAAGCTCAACCCCTCATGACCATGCACACTCCTGGGCGATCTATGGTCAAGCCCGCGGTGAAACTGAGATGCGCGACTACGCGCTGATCGAAAAGGCAACCGCTGACAAGCCAGGCAAAGTCAAGCAAACGAAAACCTACAAACTCACCCCCGGCGTCGCGCACCTCTACAACGAAGGTGATCTGCATGCGCCCGAGCGCGTCGCCGCGACGAGCCTAATCCGCATCGAAGGCACCAACATGTCAAAGGTTAAGCGTTTTGCGTACGAGGCTGTGTGAACGAAGTGTGATTGAATATTGGCCTGATCAACACTGACCAGACTTTAAA